>JALRCR010000145.1 GCA_023257255.1 Gammaproteobacteria bacterium
CAACACCTTCATGAACGCCTTCACCAGCAGCGATAGCACCGCCTATCCCTTTGCTACCCGTAATCGCAAAGACTTCGACAACCTGCTGCAGGTGTATCTGGACGCGGTGTTCTTCCCGCTGCTCGACCCGCTCGATTTTGCGCAGGAAGGCTGCCGCGTGGAATTCGCCGATCCGGCGCAGCCGGCCGCCGGGCTGGTCTACAAGGGCGTTGTCTTCAACGAGATGAAGGGCGCGATGAGCTCGCCCGTGGCGCAGCTCTGGCATCACCTGCAGGCGGCGCTGTTTCCGGGCACGCCCTATCGCTTCAACAGCGGCGGCGACCCGTCGGCGATTCCCGACCTCACCCATGCCGCGCTGCGCGCGTTTCACGCCCGGCACTATCACCCGGCGCAGGCGGTGTTTTTGACCTACGGCAGCTTCGACCCGCGGGAGCATCAGCAGCGTTTTGAAAGCCTCGCGCTCGCGCGGCACCCGGCAGCGGCGGCCGCGGGCGCGCCGCTGGTCAGCGCCCTGCAGCCAGCGCTGACCGCGCCGCGTGAGCTGGTGACCGACTACGCCGTCGACGAAGACTACGAAAGCACCGAAGCCACGCACATCGTGTGGGGCTGGCTGATCGGCGAATCGGCCGAGCCGCGCGCGGCGTTGGAAGCGCAGATTCTCTCGGGCGTGCTGCTGGAGCACAGCGCCTCACCGCTGCGTCATTTTCTGGAAACCACCGACCTCGCCCGCGCGCCGTCCGAACTGTGCGGCGTCGATGATTCAGCCCGGCAGATTGCGTTTTACGCCGGCGTTGAAGGCAGCGATCCGGAGCACGCCGCCGCGCTCGAACAGGGCCTGCTGGGCCTGCTCGAGACCCTCGCCCGTGAAGGCGTGGCGCCGACCGTGCTGGAGGCCGTGCTCGACCGGATCGAAATGGCCCAGCGCGACGTGGGCGGCGACGGCTACCCCTACGGCTTGCAGCTGATGAGCCGCATCCTGCCCGGCGCGATGTATCGCCGTGATCCCGCCGCCCTGCTCGACATCGACCCGCTGCTGGCTGAACTGCGCGTCGCGGCGGCCGACCCGGCCTGGTTCCCGGCGCTGGTGCGCCGTCTGCTGCTGGACAACCCGCACCGGGTGCGCGTGACCATGGCGCCGAACGACGGCAAACGCGAGGCCGAACGGCAGGCGGAACTCGATCGTCTGGCCGGGCTAGCCGCCACGCTGACGCCGGCCGCCGCCGAGTCCATCGCCAGCGCGGCCGAAGCGCTGGCCGCCCGGCAGGCCCGCACCGAAGACCCCGACGCCCTGCCGCGCATCACGCTGGCCGACGTCCCCGCCGGCGAAATCCCGGTGGTGGGCGAGCTGGCGGACATTGCGGGCATCGCCACCCATCGCTACACGCGCGGCACCAACGGGCTGATGCGCGCCCAGTTGGCCATCACCCTGCCGGCGCTGACGGCGGATGAAATTGCCACGCTGTCGTCGTTTGCCGGCTACCTGACCGATTTTGGCTGCGGCGCCGAGACCTATCTCGATACCCAGGCCCGGCGCGCGCTGGTCGGCTCATTTGGCGCGAATGCGTCCATCCGCAGCCACCTGACCGATGTCGCGGCCAGCGCCGGGCATGTGGTGATTTCCGCCAAGGGCCTGAAGCGCCACACCCCCGAACTGGTGCGGACGCTGGCGGAAATCCTGCCCGGCTTTCGCTGCGACGAAGTCCAGCGCCTGCGCGAACTGCTGACCCAGGCACGAGCCGACCTTGAAATGTCGATCACCGACCGCGGCCACCAGCTGGCGATGCACGGCGCGATGCGGGGCTTAAGCCCCAGCGCCTGGCTGGGCGATCTGTGGGACGGCCCCTCGCAAATCCTCACCCTGCAGGCGCAGGAAGATGCCGTGCGCGAATCAGACGTCGCGGCGACCGAACTGCTCGGCAAGTACGCCGCGCTGAAGGAGAAACTGCTGGCCGCGCCCTGTCGCGTGTTGCTGGTGGGCGAGGGCGATGGGCTCGCGCTGGCGAGCGACACCCTGGCTGAGTGCGGCCTGTGGCAAGGCCGCCGGCCGGCGGCGGGACCGCTGGTCTTGCCTGCCCCTGCGGCGGTGCCCGGCTCGGCCTGGATCGCCAACGGCGAAGTTAATTTCTGCGCCAAGGCCTACGCCGCCGTGCCCGAGGGCCATCCGGATGCGCCGGCGCTGTCGGTGCTGGCGCGCTTCCTGTCGGACGGCTTTCTGCATCCGGCCGTGCGCGAACGGGGCGGTGCCTACGGCGGCGGGGCCAGTTTCGACGCCGACAGCGCGGCCTTTGCCTTTTTCTCGTACCGCGACCCGCGGCTGGCCGAAACCCTGGCCGATTTCGACCGCTCGCTCGACTGGCTGCACGAACCACAAACCCCGGAGTTGCTGGAGGAGGCCATCCTTGGCGTCATCCGACGTCTCGACAAGCCGCGCTCGCCGGCGGGCGCGGCGGTCAACTGGTTCTTCAGCGAACTGCACGGCCGCGATGCCGCGTTCCGCAGCCAGTTCCGCGCGCAAGTGCTGGGCACCACGCTGGCCGATTTGCGCCGGGTCGCCGCGCGTTGGCTGCAACCGGACACCGGGGTGATCGGGGTGGTGAGTCATGCCGGCGAGCGCGCCACGCTGGATGCGCTGGGTCTGGTGCGTTACAGCTTCTAGGGCCAGCGCCGGTGGATATCGAATTTGACGACGACGAGTCGGGCTTCTGGGAAGCCCGGGCGGTCTATGCGATGGCTAGCGGTTTCCACCCCGGCCACCAGCGAGACGGCGACCGTGCGCTGGTCGATTTCCTGAAAGAGGCCAGCCTCGCGCACATGAACCGCGAGGCCTACGCCGAACTTCGCGCCGCGGCCGGCGTGCGCGACGGCGTATGGCCCAGCTGGTCGTTGCTCAATCACCTCTGGCGGCGGACGTTCGGCGCCTCGCAGCTGGAAGAAGATTTGAGCGCTCAGCGCAGCGAGGCCTTGGCACGGGCCGAGCGGGCCGAACATGCGGTGTTCGATGCGCTGGCCGACGCTGCCGAAATGACTGCCGACCGCGACCACTGGCGGGCGGAGGCCGACCGGCTGGCAGCCCAGATCGCCATCCTGGAAGTCCAGCTGGCCCGGCCGGTGCCGGGCGAGCCGATGGAAGACTAATCCCGCCGACGCTGGAAGTAGCGCCCGATGCCCGCGGCATCGTCGAAGTGCCGCCGCCCGATGAACGCCGTGGCCTGATGTCCGCGCTGGCGCATGCTGCCGGCCGCGGGCACGCCCAGCGGCCACAGCAGAAAACGCTCCGCGCGGGCCGAGGCCTGCACCAGTCCGTCCGGCCCAAACAGGCTCTGCACCCCGCCGCTGACGTCAGGCAAACGGCGGAGCTCGTCGTAGTCGCGCGTGCTCAGGCGTTCACCGTGCAGTCCGTCCGGCAGCGGGCCAACCGCGCGTACGTAGTGCGTGCCGGCGGCGACCTGCACCGCGAGTGGCGCGCCCGGCATCAGCGTCGGACCGATCCACGGCGGTTCGCCGTCGCCGATGCGGACCTGCCGCGTAAGGCGTGGGCCGGGAAACCACAGGTGATAGCAGCCGCAGGGGTGGATGCTGTCCCACAGCAGCGGCTGGCCGTCGACGTCCAGCGTGACCCGCCATACCAGTCCATCCAGCGGGCCGGCGAGCACGTCTAGCCGGTGCGCCGGGGGGCGTGCCGGAAACCACAGCGTGTAGTTCAGCTGCAGCAGCACGGCGCCTTCGAAGCGGGTGTAGGAGAGATATTCGTAGACCGTCGGCACGGCATCGAGGCGTGGGTTGCCCAGGCCGTCGAGGTGCACGGCGCCCGGGCGGTCGTCGGCGCTGGCGGTAGCGACCAGCCACACCGGGGCGTGGGCGTCGAGCAGCGCCCGGCGCGTGGCCGCGTTCGGGTGCGGCAGGCCCAGCGCGTCCCGCGGCAGCTCGACGCTGGCCGGTAACGCGGGGTGAATTCGGGGCGGCAGGTAGACGCGGGTTTCCGGTGCGGGCAGGACGCCGGCCCGTGGCGTATGCGCGGCGTGTAGCCGGGCCACCCCGCGCCCGGCCAGATGCGCGGCCAGCGGATAAAGTCCGAGCACGCGCGCCCCGGTGCTGTAGCTGTCGGGCACCCGCGCGCGCTGGCGCAGAGCGGCGAAGGCCGCGCCGTCGGCCAAGGTGGCGGCGATAAGCCGCGCCCGGCAGGCCTCGCCCAGCGGATCGGCCGGCGCTGCGCCCAGCGCGGCCATCTCCACCGCCCGGCCGTCGGCATCCAGCGCGGAGAGTTGCGCCAGCCATGCCGCACGCGCCGCCGGCGTCAGGGCCTCGTCGGCAAAACTGGCCAGCACGCGGTTCACCCGCAGCCAGGGCCAGCCCGGCACCGGCGCGCTGTCGGCGTCGCGCACGCCGGCCCGCGCCACGCGGGCATCGATACCGGCCAGCGGCCCCGCGCAGGCTCCATCCGGCGGCACGCGGGTGGGTGCCGTGGCACAGGCAACCAGCAGGCTGGCGCCCAGCAGCAGCAACGCTTGTGGCCATCCTGTCCTGCGCATGGGGCGGTGCTCGGGTGAGGCGGAAGCCGAGTGTACAATCGCGGCCTCCTTCCCAACGCGGCGCTCGCCATGTCGCTCGCTCCCGATGCACTCGCCGCGCTGACCGCGCCTGTTCTTGCCCGCTACGGACGCAGCGCGCGCAGCCTGAGCCCACTGTCTGGCGGGCTGATTAACCTGACGCTGGCGCTCGACTCGGACGCTGGCGAGGCGCTGGTGCTCCAGCGGCTGCACCCGAGCTTCGAGGCGGCGGTGAACGACAACTTCGACCTCGTGACCGGCGAACTTCGCGGGCGTGGCGAGTTGGCGCCAAGGCTGCTTCGCACGCTGGACGGCGCGCGCTCGGTCAGTGCGGCGGACGGCCTGTGGCGGCTGCAAACGCGCATCGACGGGCATAGCCGGGACCAGCTCGGTAGCCCGGCCGAAGCGCACGCGGCGGGCGAGCTGCTGGGCCGCTTCCACGCCACGCTGGCTGACTGGACGACGCCGCTGCCCTACCGCCGGCCTGCCGTGCACGAGCCGGCGCGACATCTGACGGCGCTGGGCGCGGCTATCGAAGCCCATCCGGCGCACCGGCATCAGGTGGCTGTTCGCGCGCTTGCCCTGGAGATTGCCACCAGCCTCAGCGCGCTGCCGCCCTGGCCCGCTGCGCCGCTGCGTCTGGTGCACGGCGATCCCAAAATTTCCAATCTGCTGTTCGACGACCGTGGCCGCGGGCTGTGTCTGGTTGATCTGGATACCCTGGCCCATGGCCCGCTGGTGCCTGAACTGGGGGACGCGTTTCGCTCCTGGTGCAATCCCGGGCCTGAAGATGCCGCCGAGGCGACGTTCGCCCTGCCTTTGTTCGCCGCGGCGCTGGAAGGCTACGCCACGCACGCGCGGGCGTTCATCACGGCCGAAGAGCAGGCGGCGATGGTTGACGGCGTGTTGGCGATTTATCTGGAACTTGCGGCCCGTTTTGCGGCGGACGCCCTGAACGAAGCCTATTTCGGCTGGTCGCCGGTGCGCTTTGCCAGCCGCGGCGACCATAATCTGGCCCGCGCCCGCAACCAGCTGGCGGCGGCCCGCGATTTGGCGCGGCAACGCGCGGCGGCCGGTGCGCTGGTGGCCGGGCAATTTTCCCGCGCGGCGCTGGCCGGGTAGGCCGCGCTGCCTACAATGGCTAACATTCAACTCATGCCCAGCCCTGGAGGGATATCCCATGGATCTCAGCGGCCTGTTTACCCTTGGTTTCGTCGTGCTCATCTTTGTCACGCTCTACAAGGGCGCCAAAGTCGTGCCCCAAGGCTATGAGTGGACCATCGAGCGCTTCGGGCGCTACCACACCACGCTCCGTCCGGGCCTCGGGCTGATCCTGCCCTACATCGACGCCATCGGCCGCAAGGTCAACATGATGGAGCAGGTGCTGGAGGTGCCCTCGCAGGAAGTCATTACGCGGGATAACGCGGTCATCAAGGTCGACGGCGTGGTGTTCTTCCAGGTGCTCGACTCGGTGCGCGCCGCCTACGAAGTCAACCAGCTCGAATACGCCGTGCTCAATCTCACCATGACCAACATCCGCACGGTGCTGGGTTCGATGGATCTGGACGAGTCCCTCTCCAAGCGCGACGTCATCAACTCGCGGCTGCTGGCGGTGGTGGACGAAGCCACCCATCCCTGGGGCCTCAAAGTCACGCGCATCGAAATCAAGGACATCTCCCCGCCCAAGGATCTGGTGGATTCGATGGCCCGCCAGATGAAGGCCGAGCGCGAGAAGCGCGCCGCCATTCTGGAAGCCGAAGGCCTGCGGCAGGCGGCGATCCTCAAGGCCGAAGGCGAGAAGCAAGCCGCGGTGCTGGAGGCCGAAGGCAAGCGCGAGGCGGCGTTCCGCGAAGCCGAAGCGCGCGAGCGACTGGCCGAAGCCGAGGCCAACGCCACCCGCATGGTCTCGATCGCCATCGCCGACGGCAACGTGCACGCGGTCAACTATTTCGTCGCCCAGAAGTACGTGGAAGCCCTGCAAACCATCGGCTCGGCGCCCAATCAGAAAATCATGTTCATGCCGGTGGAAAGCGCAGGCCTGCTGGGCGCGGTGGCGGGCATCGGCGAAATTGCCAGAGAGGCGATGGCCGCGCAGGCGGCCAAACGGGGATGACCAGCCTGCTGCAGCAAATGGGGCTCTGGCACTGGCTGATCCTGGCGGTGGTGCTCTTTATCGGCGAAATGCTGGTGCCCGGGACCTTTCTGGTCTGGATGGGGCTCGGCGCGGCGGTCACCGGCGGCTTGTTGCTGTTGATGCCAACGCTGCCCTGGCAGGCGCAATGGATGTGTTTTGCGCTGGTCTCGGTGGGCAGCGTGCTGCTGTGGCGGCGCTACCGTCGTCGGCACCCGGAAAAAAACGACCATCCCACGCTCAACCGGCGCGGGATGCACTACGTGGGGCGTCACTTCACGCTGACTGCGCCCATTGTGGATGGCGTTGGCAAACTGCAGGTCGACGACAGCAGCTGGAAAATCATGGGGCAGGACCTGCCGGCCGGCGCCCACGTGCAAGTGGTCGGCACGGAAGGCACGATGCTCAGGGTCGAGGCCGTGACGGAGCCAGCCGCCTGACCCCGGCCGACTAAGACTGACGACACAATAATCAGGGCCACCATGGCCCTTTAAACGAGGGGAACTTGTATGGATCTGGGACTAAAAGGCAAAGGCGTCATCGTCACCGGCGCGAGCAAGGGCATCGGGCGCGCAATTGCGCTCGAGTTTGCCCGTGAGGGGGCCAACGTCGCGATTTGTGCGCGCGGCGAGGAAGCGTTGGAGCAGACGCGGGCCGACGTCGCCGCGCTGGGCGGCAAGGTCTACGCCGCAAGCTGCGATGTGGGCAACGCCGAGTCCCTGAGCAAGTTCCTCAACGCCGCCCATGAGGCGCTGGGTCGGGTGGATGCGCTGGTCAATAACCCGTCTGGTTTTGGCGTCAGCGACACCGAAGACGGTTGGAAGGCCAGTCTCGAGGTCGACATCATGGCCAGCGTGCGCGCCACCTGGCAGGTCACGCCGTGGCTGGAAGCCCAGGGCGGCGGCTCGGTGGTCCATATCAGCTCCATCTCGGGCCTTGAAGCCAGCCTGCCCGGCGTGGCGGCCTATGCCGCGGCGAAGGCTGCACTCATCAGTCACTCCAAAAGCATGGCGATGGAACTTGCGCCCAAGGGCATCCGCGTGAACTGCGTGGCGCCCGGCTCGATCGATTTCCCCGATGGCTTCTGGGATGGCATTCATAAAGGCAACGAAGCCTTCTACAACATGGTGGTGGCCAGCATTCCCTTCGGTCGCATGGGCCGGCCGGAAGAAGTGGCCAACGCGGTGGTGTTTCTGTCTTCGCCCAAAGCCAGTTGGGTGTCCGGCGCGATGGTGCCGGTCGACGGGGTGCAACACAAAAGCAATCTGTAAACCAGGCTCGCCGGGGCTGTCAGGGAGCGGCAATCGGCGGCCCCGCACGGGCACAAGGAGCAGGCCATGCGAATTTTCATCACAGGGGCAACGGGGTTCATCGGCCGCGCGCTGGTGAACGCACTTAGCATTCTGGACCACCAGATCACGGCCTTGGTCCGCGATCCGGAAAGCCCCGCCGCGCAGGCTTTGGCGCATTCGGGCGTGCGGTTGGTGAAAGGCGACGTCATGGATCTGACCAGCCTGCGGGCCGGGATGTCCGGCTGTGACACGCTGGTGCACTGCGCCGCCATTTATCAGTTTGGCGCGGGCTGGTTAGGTCGGCGTCGCATGAGCGCGGTCAATATCACGGGCACGGCCAACACGCTGGGCATCGCCCGCGAGCTGGGTCTGGCCCGGCTCTATTACGTGTCGACCGCGTTTGCCTACGGTGAGACCGATGGCGAAACGCGCGATGAAACCTGGCAGCGACGATCCAAGCCAAAGTCACACTACGAGGCGACCAAGACCAGGGCGCACGAACTGGCGATGGCCATGCAACAGGAAGGCGCCCCGCTGACCATTTTCTGCCCGGTCGCCGTGGCCGGGCCGGGCGATCACTCCAGCCTCGGCCAGTTCGCCCGGCTTTATGTGCGGGGTCGGATGCCGCCCGTTTCCTTTGGCGATGGCACGGTGAGCTTCGTGCACTTGGACGATCTGGTGGCCGGCATGACCCATTGCATCGACCGTGGCCGGGTGGGGGAGACCTATCTCCTGTCGGGCGGTCCCTTGGGCGTCCGTGATTTGTTCGCCACCTGGCAGACCATGCCGGGCGGGGCCGAAGTCACGCTGCTGTGGCTGCCGCGCTGGCTGGCGGTGGTGTTTT
>JALRCR010000146.1 GCA_023257255.1 Gammaproteobacteria bacterium
ACGGCATAAATCTGATTGTCCGCGCCGACCAGCGGCGTCATCAGCAGCGAGCCGCCGCGAATGCTTTTGGCTTTGCCGATCGCAGAGACCGTCACATCAATCCGCTGACCGGGTTTGGCAAACGCAGGCAGGTCGGCGGTGACCATCACGGCCGCCGCGTTTTTAGCTTCCAGATCCTGACGGCTCATGGAGATGCCGAAGCGCTCGATGATGCCGCGCATTGAGTTCAGCGTGACGCCGATGTCCTTGTCGCCCGTGCCGTCCAGGCCCACCACGATGCCAAATCCTGACAACTGGTTTGAGCGCACGCCGGCCACGGTGGCCATGTCTTTCAGGCGGTCTGCACGCGCCGGCGCCCAAGGCAGCGCGGTCACCACACTGAGCGCGAGCAGGAGCGCGCCGCGGAATGTCAGTACGTTCATCGTCTTCCCCTAGAGCGGGTCAACCTGATTGAAGAAGCGACCGAGCCAGCCTTGGCGGGCCACGTCGTAACGATCGCCGGCGGCGACAAAGGCGATTTCGGCCTGCGCCACCCGCGTTGAAATAGTGGTGTTGTCGGGCCGGATGTCCTCGGGCCGCACAATGCCGCGCAGCCTTACAAACTCTTCGCCGCCGTCGGTCTCCACGCGCTTTTGACCGGTAATGAAAAGATTGCCGTTGGGAAAGACGCGCTCCACGGTCACCGTCACAAAGCCGCGCATCTCGTTCGATTTCTCGAGTGAGCCCTCGCCCTTGAAGGCGTGCTCGCTGCTGATCTTGTTGTCTTTGAGCACGTCTTCGGCCGAACCCGACACGCTGGCCGCGGTGGATTTAGGCATGACCACGGCCGCCACGGTGTTCAAGAGGCCGCCGGCAGCAGCGGCCAGCGGCGAGGACAAGGACAGCCCGTGGCTGCCCGAACGCTTTCCCGCGTTTTTAGCCGAAGAAGCGCCGGTGGTGCTTTCCACCAGTTCAACGGTAAGGATGTCGCCCACGTTACGCGCGCGCTTGTCACCGCGCAGAAACGCGGCGGCCGACGGGCCGTAGATCGCGCCGACGGTGCGCTGCTCCTGGCCTTGCACAATGGTGTCGTAGCGGGCGATGAAGTCTTCGTTGCTGTTCAGTTCTTGCTGACGATGCTGACTGGCACAGCCCGCGAGACCAAGGGCCGAGGCCAGCACGCAAACGAAACGCGCGGCGGGCAATAAGGGGGACATACAAGGGTTCCTTATCAGGTGCTTTGCGTCAGGTTGCGCATCATCGCGTCGATCGACGAAATGGCCTTCGAGTTGAGCTCGTAGGCGCGCTGGGTTTCGATCATGTTGACCAGCTCTTCCACCACGTTGACGTTGGAGGATTCGAGCGATCCCTGCAGCAGCTTGCCCGCGCCGGCGTCGCCCGGGTTCGCCTGCAAAGGCGCGCCGGAGGCTACCGTCTCGCGATAGAAGCTTTCGCCCATCGGCTGTAGTCCGGCGGAATTGGGAAAGGTTGCAACCTGCAGCTGGCCCAGCTGCTGCACCTGGGAGTCGCCGCCAACGGTGGCGCTGATGGTGCCATCGCGACCGATGGTGATATTGGACGCGTCGGCCGGGATCTGGATCGCGGGGTTAACGACGTAGCCGTTGGACGTTACGACTTCGCCGTTCTGATTACGCGTAAAAGCGCCGTTGCGGGTATACGCGGTGCTACCGTCAGGCATCGTGACCTGAAAGAAACCCGGCCCATCAATCGCCAGATCCAGCGCGTTGGATGTGTTGATGACGTTGCCCTGATTGAACAGTTTTTCAGAAGAGGCGATGGCCACACCGGTCCCGAGAAAAAGCCCCGTCGGCGACTCCGCGCCCTGCGCGGTCTGCGCGCCTGGCTGCTTCAGGGTTTGATAAAGCAGGGTGTCGAAATTCGCGCGGTCACGCTTGAATCCCACCGTATTGATGTTGGCGAGATTATTCGAGATCACCGCCATGCGGTGGTTCTGCGCGGTGAGTCCGGTCTGCGCGACGTGAAGTGCCTCGTACATGCTTAGTCCTCATGATGCTGTGGTCAGCCGATGGGACTTATTGAGCATTTCGTGTGCCAGTCGCGGCGTTTTTAGTCGGGCATTCGCATCAGCGAAGCACCAGCTTCATCCAAAGTGGTGGCAATTTTAAGGAGCTTGGTTTGAGCCTCGTACATACGTGACAGCTCCACCATGCCGGTCAGCACTTGCACGGAATTAACGTTACTTTTTTCGAGCGCGCCCGAGACAATTTTCATGGCCGGGTCGAAGGGCGGCGTGCTGTCATCCGCCGCGGCGATGTGACCGTCTGCTCGCCGCTTCACACCGGCCGCCGGGGTGGCGACCAGTCCGAGGCGCCCGACCACCACCGGCGGTTGGTCTTCCGGCGCATCGATAGGGGTGACGCGCACGGTGCCGTCGGATCCAATAGAAATCGAACGGTTGGGCGGCACCTGGATTGGCCCGCCATCGCCGAGGATCGGGAGACCGCCGGCGTTTTCCAGCACACCGGCAGCACTCACGCGAAGGTCGCCGCGGCGGGACAGCGCGGGCGTGCCGTCGGCGGTCTGGATTAACAGATAGCCGTCCCCATCGACCGCTACGTCGAGGTCGCGGCCGGTCATGGTGACCGCGCCGGCTTCGGTGTTGATGGTTTGTTCGCCCGTCGTCGCAAACACGCGCGGCTCCGTGCCGCCGCCCGCCTGATTGAGATACACCGAGGTAAAGCTGCGGTCGTTGTCTGCGCGATAGCCCACCGTTTCGGCGTTAGCCAAATTGGCCGCCACCACCCGCTGCGAGATTTCTGCCTGCCGCAAACTCGACAGGGCGACGTGAATCAATTTATCCATGGGCGCTACTCTCGCAGAGGGCTAGCGGGTATTCGACTAGCCGCGGATCTGGATGATGGTCTGGGTCAGGGTGGTGGTGGTCTCAATCGCCTTCGCATTCGCCTGGAAATTTCGCTGCGCGGTAATGAGGTCAACGAGTTCCTCGGTAATGTCGACGTTGGAGCGCTCGAGCGATCCCCCCTGAATGGTGCCGAAGCCGTCGGCGCCAGCTTCGCCCAGCTGCACTTCGCCCGATCCCGAGGTCGCCACGTAGTTCGCGTTACCAATCTGCTTCAGGCCGTTGGGGTTCGCGAAATTGGCAAGAATGACCTTACCCAGCGCGCTCGTCTGACCGTTGGTGTAGTTGGCGCGGATGGTGCCCGAGGCGTCGATTTCCAGACCGTCGAGGCGTCCGGAGGCGAAGCCGTCCTGGGTCAGCGAGAGCACCGAGAAGGGTTGCGCAAACTGGGTCGAGAACTTGCCGTAGTCGATCGACAGGTTAATCAGGTTAGACCCGTTGGACGGGTCGAAGGGCGAGTAGATCACACCTTCTTTCGGTGAGATCAATTTACCGAAGGTGTCGAAGGTCAGCTCGCCTTCGTCCAGATAGAGCGGGAACCAGTTCTGCAGGCTGGTCGGCTCCTGCGTGCTGATCTTGCCGTCCTTGTCTACATAGAGCTTGTTGCCTTCGGAGTCGGTCGCGTGCTGAAGGTTGGTGATGACCGGCACCGAGCCGCGCTTCTGCGTCACATCGCGCAGACCGAAGTTGGGATGTCCCACCACGTTCAGCTGCGAGTTTTCACCTTCGGTGCCGGAGGTGAAGATGAGGCGATTGTTGTCGGCATCAAACCGGACCTTCACCCCCGACACAGTGCGACCCGTGGCGGGGTCCTGGATCAGGTTCACGCGCTTTTCGATTTCGGACGCAAAGGTCTCGCCCGTGTAGGCCTTAATCGGCAGCGTGATCTCACCGACGATACCGTCGATGGTGAAGGTCATCTTGTTTTCGCTCAGGGCCTCCTGCAAAACAAAAGTCTGGTTCATTGGGGTGATGGCGCGATTGCCGGTGGCGACCGCGTTCAAGGACTCGAGGCCGGCGCCCCCGGTCGTCACCACCAGATCTTTGTAGTTGGCGTCACCGATGCCCAGCAGGTCGCTATTGCCGGCAAAGGCATCAAGGCCGGCGCGCACGACCGGATCGCCCAGACGGATACCCTTCACGCTAAGGCTGTTGGTGGCGCCCACCGGTTCGGCCGCTTTCACCCGTCCACCGACACGCAGGCTGGCGGTAAAGCCTTCGCCGGTGGCGTAGCCGGTGATCAGCAGCTTGCCGGCGGCGTTGCCCGTACCGGCGACGATCGAAAACGAATCCGTGTTCGGCGTTTCGGTCGCACCACTAAGGTCGAAGACTTCGGCTATGGTCTGCGCCGGGCTGGCAACGACGCCGGTATCCGGGTCGACCAGCTCCAGCCCGGTGGCCAGGGCCGTCGCCAAAGCGGCGCCGGACAGCGCTGCGGTGGCCGTGTACTGGAAGGTGTGGAACTGAGGCCCGCCGAAGCTGAGCGTCACGGTCTGACCGGCGGCCACGCCGTTTGCGAGGTTGGTGATGTCGGAGAGGTCGAAGCTTGTGACTTGAGCCGAGGTCTCGATCGCCAGCGAAGGACGCCCCACACGGATGTCTGACGCCACGCCCGTGCTGCCGCTGGTGAACTCAAAGCGCCGGGTGTCTTTGTTGTACTTGCACACCACGCCAAAGCGCTGGTCCAGAGGATCAAGAATCGAATCGCCTTCGGGCACGATGCCGCTGCCCTGCCAGGCGCTGCCCGCGCGGATCAGCACTTCAGGACTGGTGGTCACCGGCGGGATGCCGAGGTTGTTGGTGGCCGATGCGTCGCCGTAGACCTTAAGGCTATTGAAGCGGCTTTCAAGCTCGGTGGAGTTAGGACCGAGCTGGGTCCGATCAACCGTAAAGGTCAACGCGCGGGTGAAGGTGTCGTAACCCACCACAATCGGCGGGAAGGCCGGGTCGACCCAATCGGTGGTTTTGCCAAACTCGACGTTGCGCTTGTTGAGCGCCGCGTTCAGTTTTTGCTGAACGAGCTTGATCAGCTCGTCGCGGGTCAGCTGCAGGTCATTTTCCGGCGCTGGCGAGAAGGTCGCGGCGCTGCCGGAGCCCACCTGCACAAACGGCGATCCGTCCGACCCGGCGTCGCCCAACAGGTCGATGACGATCGGATCTTCTTCGGTCACTCCGCCCACGGTTTTGACCAGGCCCACCGAACCACCCGACACCGGATCCAGCTTGAACAGGTCGAGCTTGATGATGTCGTTGCCGACCGACACCGAGGTCACGGTATTGCCGCTGGTGTCCAGCGAGCCGCTGGCAAAGGTGTCCTTGATGCGAATGTAGCGGTCGTCGCCGAAGGCTTCGTTAGCAGCGCGGGTCATTTCCGCCGCCAGCTCGGTACCCGTATAGGCGCCTTGTTTGACCGAGATGATCTGCGGTTCCGATCCGTCCACGCTGAGACTGAACAAGCTGCCGCCGAAGTAATCCGGGTTGGCTTTTTTCTCACCGCCTTCGCGGGTGGTGCCGAACGCGGAGGCGTCGGTGATGATGTTGACGCGGTTGCTGTCTGTATCACCAAAGTCAAAGCCCACCGCCTGCATGAAGGCGCCCACGGCCTTGGCCGGCGATGAAGGCTCCTGGTTGGTCTGGTCATCCTGCTTGTAGAGCGGATGCGCGGCGTCGGCGTTGAAAGTCGGGTCGGCGGCCTGCGGATCCGACGTGATCTGACCGAACTTGTTGATATAAATGGTTTGCGAATTGTCGTCCTTGGCCGTAATCAGCGCGGGCTCAATTTCTTCGGCGCCCACGTACACAAAGGTCTGCCATTTGTTGGAGGGGCTAGCCTCGGTCGCGTTAGAGGTTTTGACGTAGTAAATCGTCGCGATGGTCGGGTTGCCCAAGGAGTCGTAAATCGTGATGGAAGTCGACTTGTTGTAGGTGTCCGGGTTGGTCCGGTCGAACTTCCATGGATTGGTTTCGGTAAAGCTGGATCGCAGCGGCACGACTTCGGCGTCGGCCGGCAAGTTCAAACCCAGTTCGATCTTGGTCGTCGCCTGCGGCAGGCCCGAGGTCGTCGGCAACTGCAGCGAGGTGGCGGACTCAAGCCCCGTCGCGATAACGGATCCGTCATCGTTCACCGGAAACACCTGCAGATACTGGCCCTGGGAGTCAACGACGTAGCGGTCGTTGTTCACGCTGAACGATCCGTTGCGGGTGTAGACCGTCTGGGTTGAAGTCAGGCTGGGCTGCAGCGCAAAGAAACCCTGACCGGAAATCGCGAGATCGAGCGCGTTAAGGCTGGAGGTGATATTGCCCTGCGTGAACTGCTGCTTGATCGATTTCAGAATCGTACCGGAGCCGACCGCGCTGGACGCGTTCTGCAAGGGCGAGGTGGCGAAGATGTCACCGAACTCGGCACGGGCGCGTTTGAAACCGGTGGTGCCGACGTTCGCGATGTTGTTTGAAATCGTCGAAATATCTTTGGTCGCGCCGTTAAGACCAGTGAGCGAGGTATAGAAAGACATGCGTTATCTCCTGCAGCCAGCTGCGATTCGATTGGGGCTTACTTGCGGATGGACGTCACATCGGCCATGCCGATGGTCTTGCCGCCCCGTAGCGTCAGCGTTTCGTTAGTGCCGCGAATGTCGACGCCCTGCACCACATCGTAGATGCCCGCCTTGGCGGTGGTGGTTTCCGTGGCGCCGGCGGTGAGTGCTTCAACCTTGAAGCTTTCGCCTGGCTGGAAGGCAATGCCGCGGGCCTTCGCGTCCCAGCTGAAGCCAAGCATGCCCGCGCCGGCAGAGCCGAGGTCGAGCGTGTCGACCAGCGCGCCTGACTTGTTGGTGATAGCCACCCGTACATTGGCCGCCGGGTCTGAGAGGTCAATCGCACCTTCGATTACGCCGTCTTCACCCATGCTGGTTTCGCCGCCCGGCGTGAGCACACGCGCGCCCAGCAAATTGGAGAACGTGGCAATGCGGTTATTGCCCAGCTTGTCGCCCAGACCGGAGATGGCGCTTTTCACGTCATCCAGCCCCGAGACGGTCGAGAACTGCGCCATCTGCGAAATGAACTCGCCGTTCTCCATCGGCTTGAACGGATCCTGATTGGCCAACTGGGTGGTGAGCAGCTTCAGGAAGTCCTGCTGGCCCAGCTTGTCCTTGGTGGCGCGCGCGCCGGCACCTTGGGCCTGCGCTTGCGTGGTGATGCCAAGCTTGGAGTAGAGGGCGTTGAGTTGGGGGTCGAGTCCCGGATTGATATTAGCCATGGTCGATTCCTCAGGTGCCCAACCGCAGTGTCTGCATGGTCAGGGATTTCATGGTGTTGAGCGCTTCAGCGGTGTTCTGGTATTGGCGAGAGGCTTCCATCATGTCGACCAGCTCTTCCTGGACGTCCACGTTGGAGAGATAGACATAGCCGTCCTGGTCGGCCAGCGGATGACCGGGTTGCAGCAGACGCGGCACGGCCTTATTCGATTTCTGGATATCCACCACGTCGACGGTGGCTTGTCCGGTGGCCGCAGCGGCATCGAGAAACTGCGCCTCGAACACGGGCTTCATCGCCCGGTAGGCTTTCTGCTCGGAACCGCTGACGGTGCCGGCGTTGGCAATATTGCTGGTGATCGTATTCAGGCGTACGAGCTGTGCGCCTAGCGCGCGAGCGCCCAGATCAAACTGATTGTTCGATATCCCGGCCATTATTCACCTCGAAGTGCGCGTCTGACGTTGCTGATGCGCGAGTTAAGAAAACTCAACGTCGCCCGGTACTGGACGGCGTTTTGCGAAAACTGGACCTGCTCGTAAGCGAGGTCGACGGTGTTGCCATCCAGCGACGCTTCGGCGGGCACGCGATATAGCGCGCCCTGGTCCGGCGCCGTTGCGCTAGCGAAGTGGCCGGCGCTGGTTTGCTCGAGCGGGCCGTTGTCCGAACTCGCTTGCAGTTCGGCGGCAACGTCCAGGTCCTGCGCCTTGAAGTTAGGCGTAGCAG
This sequence comes from Gammaproteobacteria bacterium, assembly GCA_023257255.1. Taxonomy (GTDB): domain Bacteria; phylum Pseudomonadota; class Gammaproteobacteria. The sequence continues at coordinate 7,856 of JALRCR010000146.1, forward strand.
CATTGAAGATGTTTGAAGACAGCAGTTCGCTCCGCTGACTTCGCAGGTAGAGCGCGCGTTCATGTATGCCGAATAATTCCATCGCCCCAATCTCCAATCTCTCGCCACGCAAGATTGCAATTGATATGCCACAGCAAAGGAGCCACCGTGCCACCCCGCGTAGCGATTAATCCAAAGTGGAGGCATTGCGGCGCGGCGCTGCTGGGGCTGCTGCTCAGCGTCACGGCCTGCGCCGACACCGCGGCAGACGCCGCCGAACTGCGCCAGCAGCTGGAAGCCTTGCAGCCGGGATTCGTGGCGCTGTCGAAGGGCGATGCGAACGAGGCCTTCAAGATCTGGCTACCGCTGGCGGAGCAGGATTTCGCGCCCGCGCAGCACAACATCGGTCTGCTGTATGAAAAAGGCCGCGGCGTACCGCAGAGTCAGGTCGAGGCCTTGCAGTGGTTCTGGCTGGCGGAACTCAACGGCTACAGCAAGTCGGGCAAGCCGCGGCGTGAACTGCAGTCGAAGCTGCCCGCGCCGGCGGTCGAGCAGTTGAGCGCTCGACTCAAGACACGTCTCTTTAATGATGTGTTGGCGCCCGGTGGACGGAAAGCTCGACGCTATGCGCGCTTCCTCGAACAGGAGCCGCGCGCCGCCGACACCTTGGCCGAAGACAGCTACGTGTGGAATGCCGTTGCAGCAGCGCTGGGCGAAGCGCCGGCCACGGGTGATCGCGATCGCCTGGCCAAGGACTTTGCGCCGGAACGGCTCGTTGAGTTGCAGGCGCTGGCGGTCGCCATCTTCGAGCACAGCGCAGACG
>JALRCR010000147.1 GCA_023257255.1 Gammaproteobacteria bacterium
CCTGGCGCACTGCGAAGCCTTTGTCGGCAACGACTCTGGCGTTGGCCATCTAGCGGCCGCCGCCGGCATTCCGACACTGACAGTTTTTGGCCCCGGACAACCGGCACGCTATCGCCCCTGGGGGCCCTTGGCGGCAATCCTCTGCGCGCCCGGCGGCGAACTGGCCGCACTGCCGGCGTCGCTGGTAGCCTCGGCCCTGTTTAGGCATTTGGCTGCGTGCAAAACAACCGATCAGGTCGGAGCGTAAGCATGTCTGCAGACCCACAATCCGTACTCCGCTCGCTGCCCTGTTTTGTGATTAGCCTGCCGCGCGATGAAGAGCGGCGGGCGCATATGCAGGCTCAACTTTCGACGCTCGCACTAAGCGCGGAATTTATCCCGGCGGTAGACGGCCGCACGCTGGGCGGCGCAGAGCTTGCGGCCTACGACCGACAGCGTGCCTTGCAGGTCTATGGCGTGGAAATGATGCCGACGGAAATCGGCTGTTTTCTAAGCCATTACCGACTCTACGAACGCATGCTGCGCGAGGACCTCGACGTCGCGCTCATTATGGAAGACGACCTCGAGATCAAACCCGAATTTCCGGCCATTCTGGCGGACCTGTTGGCCGACCCTGCGCCGCCCTGGCTGGTCGTCCGGTTTGAGTCGCAGCGGGGCCGCGTGCGCGAACCCAGAACCCGCAAGGACCGCGGCACCACCGTGCGGCAACTGTCGGCCGGTGAACTGGTGAAGCTCAACATTCACGTGCTGGGCTTGGGCGCCTATCTGATTCGGCGCGAAGGCGCGCAGCGCATGGTCGCGTACGGGCGACATATCTTCATGCCGATCGATCAGGCCATGGACCGATTCTGGGAAAGCGGTATCGAGCCCTATGTGGTCCGCCCAATGCAGGTCCGTCAGCGACCCGATCTCGTTTCGCGCATCGGGGCCCGCGCTTATGAACGACGGGCCGGTGTGCCGCTGTGGGTTAAATTCCGGCGGCGTTTGCAGCGAATGAGCGACAGCTTCAACAAGCGCTGGTATTGGCTACGTCACTGAGCGGCGAGGATCTGCGCCAGTTTCTGCGCGGCATCGCCTTCGCCGTATACGCTGGCGCGTACCGCAAGGCGCGCATACGCCGCCTGGTCGTCCAGCAAGCGTGCGACGCACTCGACGATCGCCGCGCCTTCCACGCCGGCGAGTACCGCGGTGCCGGCATCCACGCCTTCCTGACGCTCGGTCACTTTGCGCATCACCACCGTCGGGCGACCTAACTCAACGGCCTCTTCCTGCACCCCGCCCGAGTCCGTCATCACCAGATAGCAGCGGGCCAGCAGATGCGCGAAGGCCGGATAGTCGAGCGGCGCGGTGAGATGCACGTTCGGCAAGGCGCCGAGGATCTCATGCGCAGGGCCCATCACCTGCGGATTGGGATGCACCGGGAAAACGAAGTGCGTGGTATCGAAACGGCGCGCCAGCGAGGCGACCGCCTGCATGATTTCGCTGATGTCAGCGCCGAAACTCTCGCGCCGATGGCAGGTCACGAGCACCAGCCGCCCGTTCATCAAAGACGCCGCATGCGCCGCCAGTGCCTCCGGCCAGACTGGGGCAACATGCTTCAACACCCAGTGCAGCGAGTCGATCGCGGTATTGCCGGTGAGATGGATTTGCCCTTCGGCAACGCCCTCCGCCAGCAGATTGCTGACGGCGCGCGGCGTCGGCGCAAAATGCAAATCAGCGATGTCGGCAATCAGCCGGCGATAAACTTCTTCGGGAAACGGGCCGTACTTGTCGCCCGTGCGTAGCCCAGCCTCGACGTGCGCTACCGGGGTCTGTCGTAAGTAGGCCGCCAGGGCGCCCACAAACGCGGTCGCGGTATCGCCCTGCACGATGACCCACGCGGGCATCACGCTCGCCATCACGCCGGCCAGACCGGGCAACATCGCCCCGATCAAATCAAACTGCGACTGGCCTGCCTGCATCAGCTTGAGGTCAAAGTCGGGAACGATTTGCAGCGCCGCCAGTGTGTCGGCCAGCAGTTCCCGGTGTTGCCCGGTGACGGCCACAAAGACGCTGAATTCCGGCCGCTCGCGCAACGCGCGAAACACCGGCGCCAGCTTGATGGCCTCGGGCCGGGTGCCCATCACAATCAGTACAGGTTTTGTCATCGCGCGGAGTCTAAAGGCTATCGGCGGTGCTGTGCGACGACGGCTTCGAAGATGGCTGCGGTCTGGCGCGCAATGCCTTGCCAGGTGAATTGCTGTAATACCGCTGCGCGCGACGCCTCGCCCATGAGCGCACGGCGCGCCGGGTCTGCGGCCAGCGCGTTGACGGCCTCGGCCAGCGCCTTGCGCATCAGACGGCGGCACCAGTAGCCCGTTGACACCGGAGCTGACCAGCGCAGGAATGCCGCCCACCGCACTGCCAATCAGCGGAAGCCCGCAGGCCATGGCTTCGAGTCCGGCGATACTGGTCGCTTCCATCAAGGAGGGCAGCAGCGCGACATCGGCGGCCTGATAAATCGAGGGCATCGCGGTGTTAGGCGCTTCGCCCGCCAGCACGGCGCGCGCGCGGGTGCCATCCCGCGCCAGAATTTCGGTGATGGCGGCGCGCTCCACGCCCTCGCCCACGAACACAAACCGTACGTCAGGCCTGGTATGGGCCAAGGCCTGCGCCGCCACCACCACGCCGTTTTTGGCCACCAGTCGACGGGCAATCACCGCGACCAGCTCGCCGTCACTTGCACCCCAGCCCGCGCGGATGGCGGGCGCTTGGCCGGGCGCAAACCGCGTCGCGTCCACGCCGTTCGGCAGATAGCTCACCGGCCCTTGATAGCCCGCGCGCTGGCTGGCCTCCGCCAGTTCCTCGCTGGGCGCCAGAATGTGCGCGCAGCCGGCGAGCAGCTTGCCCAGCCGCTGCAGCCGCGCACCGCCGCCGGCCAGCGTTTTAAGAAATCCCGAGGTGTGATTGGTGAAGACGACCGGCAGCCCGGTGCTGAGCGCCGCCCGCAGCGGCCGCAGCCCGTGCACATGAATCAAATCGGCTGGGGAGCGCCGCAGCTGTTGCCGGCACCAGCGCCCCAGCAGCACATCATGAAACGGCTGCGCCCGCAGCCAGGGCGAATAGCGCAAGGTATGGTTCTCATCAAGCGCCGCACCCGGCCAGGGCGGCGCGACCACCGTGACGGCGAGGCCCGCCGTGCGCAGGGCTCGCGCCAGCTCATACACGTGCGTCGCCACGCCGCCGACGCGCGGCGGGTATTCGCTGGTCAGACACAGCACCCGCAGCGCGCTCATGCGTCCAGACACCGGACGCTGGCACGGGCGGTCGCGCTGTAGGCGACGCCCACGAAGCATAACCAGCCCACCCAGTGTCCTCGCGAGAAGGGATAACCCACCAGCCATACGCCCATCGCGGCCGCAAGCACGGCCAGCCCGGCGGCCCGGCCGGGTGCGGCGTGTCGCAAAGTCCGGCACAACAAATAGCCCAGCGCCGCGTAAAACAGCAGCACACCGGGCAAGCCTAGTTCGAGCTGTACCTGCAACAACACGTTGTGCGGATACGACGGCATGTCAGCGGGATGCTGGGTCAAGGGCATGGTGTACGGCGTAAACGGCGCAGCGTCGCTATTCAGAAACCCGTAGCCCAGCAGCGGCCGTTCGGCGATGAGCTGCCCGGTCAACGACCAGATGTCGAGCCGGTGACGCCAGGAATAATCGCCCAGCTGCGCGGTAATCCAGCTGATGTTGCCCAGAAACGGGCTGATCGCATGTATCACCCCGCAACCGAGCGCAATGGCCCACGCCGCAAGTCGCGGCGCGACCCAGGCCAGCGCGTAGACGGCTGCCGCCACCGCGCAGGCCAGGCGCGGCGCCGTGCCCACACCCGCGAATGCGCACCAGCCGACGAGCAACAGGCTAAACCCGCCCAGCGCCAGCCAACGGCGCGGTAGCCCATCGCTGGCGGCAAGACCCACCCACACCAGAATGGCCAGCGCGGCCGTCGGCACGTTGAGCTTGATCCCCGCGACGGGGTGGTCAGCGCCGGGCAAAAAGCTGCGCAGCAGAAAATCAAACTTGATTTGCACCGCAAGCAGCAAGGCGGCAAGCGCCAGCCCCATGAGGAAAGCCTGCCGGAGGCGGCGATGCTGGCCGCATTCCCGGGCCAGCAGGTGCGCCATCAGGCTGAGCGGAAGCACCTCGAGCAGAAACAGCGCGGCGTCGCCGGCCGCGGCCGCGCGATCAACGGCCCAGAACCAGCCGAGCAAACCCCACAGGCCGACCAACAGCGCCAGCTGGCTTACCACGGCCCGGCTCAGCCCGTCGTATAGCGCCTGACGATTGAGCCACAGCCAGCACAGCGCCACGACCGGACCGATCAGGCCGGTCGGCGTTGGCGCCAGCACAAACAGCACCGGCATCGCACACAGAAAGGCGGCGACGCCGGTCGTCCGGAGCGGGACGACGTCAACGGTCTCGGGCAAGGCGGGCACGGCGGATTGGGGTGTGGTGAAGCGCGAGGGAAGGAGCGGCCAGTGTAAAAGATAAAGACCCTGCCCTCACCATCGCGCATGCATCTTGGGCCGGTTTTGATTAGGCTTCGCCGCGGTTCCCGTCTCGCTCACCGTTTTACCCATGATAAATCTCGCCTCGTCCGCCTCAGGGACCGCCCGCTGGTCAGTGCCCAACGTACTGCTCGCGCTGGTGACGGTGCTGTTGTCCTTCGGCGGGGTGCTGGTGCAGGAAGTGCACGGCACGGCGGTGTTCTACGCCGCCATGGCGCGCGAGATGGTTGAGACCGGCGACCTGCTCTCGCCCTTCCGCGGCGAGACCGGCTATTTGCTGAAACCACCGCTGGCGTTCTGGTGGGGCGCCGCCAATAGCCTCGTGCTCGGCTACAGCAATCTCGCCATGACCCTGCCGTCGCGGCTCGGTGGGCTCGCCTGCGTGTGGATGACCGCACTGCTCGCGCGTCACATCCACGGCAAGGCCTCGGCCGCCTGGTTTGCTGCGCTGCTGTTCATGGCGAACGGCATCTACATTCAGTTCACCACCGCCTTCCGCCTTGATTCGCTGATGACCTTTGGCGCCCTGCTGGTGCTCTGGGGTTACTTCAATCTCCCGCGCGGCCGGGGCGCCGCTGCGCTCTGGGGCGGCATCGCGCTGTCGCTGATGACCAAAGGTCCCATGGTGCTGGTGATGTTGCTGGTGTTGCTGCCCCACGCCATGGTCTCTCGCCACTGGCTTGGTGCGCGGCCGGCCTTGCTGCGCTGGGCACCGTTAATGCTGGTGCCGGTCGCCTGGTACGGCTTCATCCTGATGTTTCATGGGGAAGAGCTCTCGCGCCAGCTCACGCAGGATTTCTGGCGGGGCGACACCAGCAAGCTCAGCCGCTTCGACTCCGTCTGGCTCGAATATGTCACCAAGCCGCAGCAGCGGCTGGGTCCCTGGCTGATCCTGATCTTCCTCGCCCTGATTCATGAAAGCCGTGTGCTGTTGAGCGCGGCTTACGCGCGGCGCCGCCGCGCTGATGCCGCGCTCTTGCTCGCGCTGGCGGGCATGAACTTCGTCATCGCCGTGCTCAAGCCCGACCCGGACGTGCGCTACCTCTACTCGGTGCTGCCGCTGCTGGCGGTGATGGTCGGCGGCATGGTCAGTGGCTGGGTGGGCGGTGAAGTGCCGCGCTGGGCCGCCGTGTTATGCGCGGCGGTGCTGTGTGCGCTGGCGCCCGCGGTGGTCTGGTACAACGCCGAGCGCATGGACGAGCGCCGCGGACTGTTGGCCATGGAGGCCTTGGCCGCGCGCGGCGAACTGCAGGCCAGCAACAGCGTCCTGATGGTGGAGAACATCCCCAACCCCAAGGCGCCACGCCGCAACGACCCGGTGCCGGATGCGGTGTATTTCTACTTCGGCTTGAAGCTGGACCGGATTCTGCGGCTGCCCGCCGAGGGCGATTTGCCGCCCGCCGTGCGCTTCCTGCTGGTGCCGCGGGTTCCGCGGCTGCTTGAGGAAGCGCAAGGCCTCAACTGGACGACCCGCGCGCAGTCCGAAAAATTCCGCTTGCTGGAGCGGCCCGCCGCGCCCTGAGCACATCGTCGCGTTGCTTTAGCGCGAGGCGGCGATGAGTTCGGCGATGCGCGGCAAACGCTCGCTGCCCCAGAACAATTCGCCGTTCACGCGCCAGCTCGGTACGCCGAACACGCCAGACGCCTCGGCCTCGCGCTGGATCGCGGCGTAGCGCGCCCGGCCCACATCGTCACACCAGGCCGCAAAGTGCGCGGCCGGTGCGCCAGCTTGCCCAAGCTGCTCGGCGATGGCGCGGGCATCTTCCAGATCCAGCGCGCGCCGCCAGAAGCTGGCGAAGACTGCGTCGTGATACGTCCGCCACACGCCGTGTTCCACCGCAAACAGGAAGGCGAGGTGGGCCAGGCTGCTGTCAAATATCTTGCGCGGCCCGCGCAGGACAAGGCCGCGCCGGGTCGCCTCCCGCCGGCAATCCATGTAGGCGTAGCGCACGCGCCGCCACTGATGGGCGTTGCGGTCTTCGTGCAAGGTCTGCCCGCGCGCATCGACTTCTGCGCTGCCCAGATAGCTCGGGATGTCGAGCGTGTAGGGCAGACGTTCGATGTCGATGCCGAGCTCGCGCTCCAGATTGTCCGTCGCGTTTTGCGCGAGGTAGGCATAGGGACTTTTGTAATCAAAAAAATGCTGTACCAGGCGCGTGGACATCGCGATTTATCCTGAGGCTTGAGCCGCTATGAGGCCTGCGCTGGCGAGTTTTGCCAAGACCATCGCGGGGCTGATGCGCGCGAGGCAGTCGGCGGTTCGCTGCCCCGCCAGATCCGGCAGCAGGCGGACGCCTGCCAGCACGTTGTCCGCCTGACCGAGCGCATGGTTGCGCGTCCAGTCCGAAGGCCCGAATAGCGCAAACACCGGCACGCCGGCGGCCGCGCAGGCGTGCATCGGGCCAGAGTCATTCGTCACCGCGAAGCGCGCCTGCGCAGCCAGCGCCGCCAACTGCGCAATGCGGAAGCGTCCGGTGCTGTCGATGCCGGTGCGCGCGGCCAATTGCCGATTGCGCGCCACATCGTCACTGCCGCCCAGCCAGACGGTGGTCAGCCCCTGAGCGGCCAACGCCAGCGCCAGTTCGCCAAAGCCCGGCCAGCATTTGTCTTGTCGACTCGCGCTGGCGCCGGCGTGCATCACCACGAACCGGCCGGCCTGCAAGCCGGCCTCTTTGATGAAGGCCCTAACCTCGGCCAGTGCCGAGCCGGCGCAGGGCAGCACCGGCCGCGGCGCGGCTGCCGGGATGCCGGCCGCCTCCAGCACCGCATTCAGCCGGGTAAACACATGGCTTTGCTCGTCCCAGGGCGCCGCCGGATGCACGTTGTAGGGATAGTGCAGATGGCTGCCAATCCGGCGCGGAATGCCCGACAGCGTGCACAGCAGACGGGAGCGGTCGTTGCCCTGCAGGTCGAATACCTCACTAAAACGCTGGCCCCGGATGAAGCCCAGCGTGGCCGTCATCGCGCGCCAGCCGCGGCGCGGCCAGGCCACCACCCGCAGGTCGGCCCAGCCGGTAAACAAGCCCGCGAAGGGTGGCGTGGTCAGCAGCGTCACGCTGCCGGCGGGCCGCGCTTTCATGATGGCGTCCACCAGCGCGGTGGCGATGATCACATCGCCCAGAGCACCCTGTTTGATGATGAGCGTGCTCACGCCCACTGCGGCCGGCCGCGGCTGGCACAGAGCGCCGTGTAGACGGCGAGGGTCGCGGCCTGCAGGCGTTCGGTCGTAAAGGGGTGGACCTCGGGGACGGCCGGCCGCTGGGCGAGAAACGCGGCACAGCGCTCGGCCGCAGCACCGATGTCGCCCGGCGCCACCAGGCCGGCCGGAAAGACCTCACGCAGGATTTCACCCGTCCCGCCGTGGTCGTAGCCGATCACCGGTACCCCCAGGCTCAGCGCCTCGATGGTCGTACGGCCAAAGGCTTCGGGCGCGGCGGTCAGTGAAAACGCGCAGGCGGATACGGCCAACACTTCGCGCAGGTCGCTGCGCTGGCCCAGAAACGACAGCCGCTCGCTGATACCCAGCGCCGCCGCGCGCGCCCGCAGTTCGTCCTCGAAGGTCCGTTTGCGCGGATGCGCGCCGCCGGCCAGCAGGCCATGCACCGGCAGGCCGGCGGCCAGCAGGCGGGCGAGGAGTTCCAGAAAGTCTTCCTGACCCTTCCAGCGGGTCAGGCGCCCCGGCAACACCAGCGGCAGGCGGCCCGCGAGCGAGGGATGCCCGGCCTGCCAGTTCGCCAGCCAGTCTGCGTCGGGCGTAAATCCTGACGGATAGCGCGCCCGGTCGACGCCGCGCGGAATGAGATGAACCGCCGAGGCCGCGATGGCACCCGGATAGGCGCGAAAAATGTACTCGCGGATGAACTGCGAAATGGCGATCACCGCCTCGCCGCTGACCATGATCCGGCTGTAGCGGTTGATGGTGTACGGGCCGTGTACCGTGGTGACCCAGCGCGGTTGCTGGTGCGCCGGCAGGCCGCGCCGCGCGAACCAGCCGAGCCAGGCCGGCAGGCGTGAGCGCGCATGAACCAAATCCACCCGCTCGCGGCGAAAGACGTCGCGAAGCACGCCCACCAGACGTAACGACGACAGGCGTTTGCGCCCAATGGGTAGC
>JALRCR010000148.1 GCA_023257255.1 Gammaproteobacteria bacterium
GATGGATGTGACGGTCTCGACTGTGGGGCAGGCCAAATCCCTGCGCGGCGGCACGCTGCTGATGACCCCCCTGATGGGCGCGGATGGCGAGATCTATGCGATTGCCCAGGGCAATCTTGCGGTGGGCGGTCTGGGCGTGCAGGGGAAGGACGGCTCGTCCCTCAGCGTGAACATCCCGACCGCCGGGCGCATTCCCGGTGGTGCTTCGGTCGAGAAAATGGTGGAGAACGATTTCGCCGGCGCGCCCAGTGTGGTGCTTAATCTCAACACCTCGGACTTCACCTCGGCCAATCGCCTGGTCGAAGCCATCAACAAGCGCTACGGCGCCGGCACCGCAGAGCCGCTGGACCCGACCACGGTGGTGGTGGCGGCGCCGAAGTCGGTGGCGCAGAAAATCGCCTTCGCTTCCGAACTGGAAAACCTGGAAATCGACCCGGGCGAGCCATCCGCGCGGGTCATCGTGAATTCGAAGACCGGCACGGTGGTGATCAGCAAGAACGTGCGCCTCACGCCGGCCGCGGTCTCGCACGGCAAGCTCACGGTCAAGATTCAGGAAGACGTGGCGGTCAGCCAGCCGCCCGGCGCGGTGATGACACCGCAGGGCGGGGTGATTGGCGGCGGCGGCGGGCAGACCGTCGTGGCGCCCAAGTCGTCCATTTCGGCGAACGAAGAGAAGTCGCCCATGTTCCTCTTCGCGCCGGGGGTCAACCTCTCCGACATCGTCGATGCCGTGAACAAGGTGGGCACCACGCCCAGCGACCTTATCGCCATCCTCGAAGCCCTCAAACAGGCCGGGTCGCTGCGCGCCGACCTGATTGTGATTTAAGAAAGGTCATCGCCATGTCTATCACCACCCTCGGCGCTGCGGCGCCCGACGCGTCCACGATGTCCAGTCTCTCCGCGCCGGCGGAGGCCGTCGGCAATGCGCCAAAGAATCTGCAGGAGGCGTCGCAGCGCTTCGAGGCCATGCTGGTCAAATATGTGCTGGACGCGGCCAAGCCGGCCGAGGACGAAGACAACGAGTCCTTGCTCGACAACGACGGCGCGCGGACCTATCGGGGCATGTTGCATCAGGAGCTGGCGCAGTCGGTGGCGACGCATTCGCGGCTCGGCGTGGCGGAAGCCATGCAGCGACAGTTGGGTGGCCCCGGCGCCGCCCCCACAGGGGACTAGGCCATGTCTGACTTGATGAGCGTGGGCCTGTCCGGGATCCTCGCCTCCAAAACCGCGCTGACCGTGACCGGCGAGAACATCGTCAACGCGAATACCGAAGGCTATTCGCGGCGGGCGGTCGATCTGCAGGAGGCGCGCGCGGCGGGCAATGTGTCGATGGACGCGACCCAGGCCCGCACGGGCAACGGGGTGCGCGTCGAAAATCTCAAACGCGCGCAGGACAGCTTCCTTGCCGGCACGTTGCGCATCGCCACCTCGCGCGCGCAGGAACTGGACACGCTCTCGGGCGAGCTGTCGCAAGTCAGCGATATTCTCAGCAACACCGACACCAATTTGAGCGGCCCGGCCAATCGGCTGTTCGATGCCTTCGCGCAGCTCGCGCTGCAGCCGGATGCCGATTCTGCCAAGCAGTCGGCCTTGATTGAAGCCAGAAACTTTGCGTCCTCCGCCAGTGAACTCGCCAAGTATGTCGAAGGGCAGCGCGACCACGCGCTGACGCAGATCCGGGATGCACTGACCTTCGTCAACAATCTCGCGACCGCCTTGGGCGGCATCAACCAGGAACTGGCGCGCAGTGTGGCCGGTTCGAGTAACAAGGTCGGCTTGATGGACGAGCGTGACCGTCTGCTGACCAGTCTGGCCGAGCAGGTGCGCTTTACCGCGCAAGAGCGCACCGACGGGACGGTGGATCTCTATCTGGGCGACAGCAATGCGGGGCGGCCTTTGCTGGAGGGATCTAAAACCGTCGCACTGGCCTTGCAGCAATCCGGTACGCGGCTCGATTTCGTGCTCGACCCCTACGGCAGCCCGCAGATCACCTCGCAGATTACCGGTGGCCGAGTCTCGGGCCTGCGCACCACCTACGAGATGTTGGGCCGCACGATAGATGGCGTAGACACGCTGGTGCGGGGGTTCGCCGACGCGGTCAACGAAATTCAGCAAAGCGGTGTGACCGGCGAAGGCCTGCCCGGCGACCCAATCTTTTCCTTAAGCGGCATCACGATCATCGCCGCACCGGCCAATCTGGGCACGGCGAAGCTCACGGTAGCGCTGAACAAGCCAGAGCTCGCGCTTAATCAGCGCCTGCGGGTGAAATTCGACGACGCCGGCACGCCGACCCTTACCCAGGAATCCGGCGCCGTGCTGGCCCGCGGATTAAGCGCGATTGAAGACTACGGGGTGAAACTGGCGGTCGAAGGCACGGCCTCGCGCGGTGATGCCTTCACGCTCGACTTTATTTCCGGCGCTGCGAAATCCATCAAGGTTGCGCTGTTATCCAGCAACCAGTTCGCGACCGGCAAGGACATGCTGATCGAAACCGCGACCACCAACCTCGGCACCTCGGTCTTAAGCGTCGCGACCGCCGCCGAACGTCCCAGCAGGCCGGCCGGACTCGAGCAGATTTTCAGCAACACGCTGACGGCGGACCGTCTGGTGCGACCGCTTCGTCCCGGCGCGCTGACGACCATTCCAGCGGGCATCAACGACCTGACCCTGCGCAGCTTCGACCAGCCTGACCTGGCGACGGTGAATCTCTCGGCTGCCGACCTGCAAAATCTCCACAGTCTGGAAATCAACCTTACCGACGGCCGCAGCGTGACCGTGGATTTGACGCGGGCCGACCGCTCCTCGCTGCAGAAGATTGTGGACGGCCTGAACCGCGCACCGGAAATGGCAAGTCTTGGTTTCGTTGCGCAGCGGCGCGGCGACGCCCTGCAGATCGTCGCGCCCGGCGCGGGCACCCTGGTGGGTCTCAATTCGACGCCCTCGGGCAGCGTGGTGCTGCGCGCGGCGAATGGCAGCGCCTTGTCGAACGCGGTGTCGCTGGTAGCCGGCGAGCGTGGCGATGCGGTGCGGCTCTTTACGCGCGACGGCGTGCAGGTTTCTGGCCCGCCGATTGCGGACAGCGAAGCCGCCGCGCTGTTGAGCGTCCAGAACGGTTTTGCGGTGGGCGCCCGCTATGTGCCCCCCGCCGGCAGCGGCAGCTATCGCGGCCTCACGCTGTTCCAACTGGCCTATCCGGACGGTGTGAATGCGACCCAAACCGCAGGCGCTGGCTTGGCGAGCGCCAGTCTGCCGCTGGACTGGGCCGCGCACGGCGCCGGACCGGTGGTCTATAGCGAGGGCACCGCCTATCCCGGCCGCACGGCGACGCTGACCTTGACCGCGCCGGATGGCCGGATTTTTACGGCGACGCCCCGGCCAGATCTTCTCAATCAGGGCGACCCGGCCAGCGCCGGGCGCGCGTTGCTTGACGCGCTCAACGCGCAGGGCGCAAGTGCCGGTCTGGTGGGTGATGTGATCCCGGCCGCGTCCGCGGGTGCGTCGGCGACGCTGGACCTCACGGTCTCGCTGGGTGCGCGAAGCTTTACCGTGCGGGTAAACGCTACGGACGATCCGCCGAACTACGCCCGCGCCAGCGTGACGGTCATTGCGCTCGACGGGGGTGAAGCCAATCTCACCGGCGGTATTTCGCGGGATGGTCGCCTGGTGCTGAACGCGCCGCGCAGTTTGGCCGGCGAACGGCTGCTGCTCGGCGGCAACAGTGCCGCGACGCTGGCGGCGTTGGGCATGAATGGCGTAGGCAGCAGCCAGTTATCCGGTACCACGGTCACCGCCCTGCCGGGCAGTGGCAGTAGCTTTCAGGTGACGCTGGGCGGCCAGACCTACACGCTCACGGCCAACGGCAGTAATGCGCTGGATGTGACGGATTCGGCCGGCGCAAGCAGCAGCGACCTCGTCGCGAGTTTCGATGCCGTGCCCGGCGGTTACCAGTTACGTCTGAAGACCAGCCCGGCGCTGGCGGGCACCGCGATCACCAGTACCGGCACGAACGCGGGCGACTTCGGCTTTACGCTCATCGATGGGTTTAGCGCCCGGATCGATGCGAGCGGGCTCAAGCTCTCGGCCGCTAGCGCCAGTCCCAACCTCAGCGCCCATCTGGCCTTTACCTCGCCCATCGCTAGCGAAGTCCGCCTGCAGGGCCCGTTGCCGGAAGATCTGCTGTTAGTCAGCGCCCGCGCGGTAGGGGCCGGCATCGGGGCCGAGTGGCAGTCCGTTGATGCGAGCTACACGCCGCCCGCGACCAGCATGAAAATCAGCGTCTCGAGCCCGGACGCGTCGCAGCCCACGCGGCTGTTGCTCACCTTCACCGACGAAACCTCTGGCGATGTCATCGGAACCCGCGAAGCCACCCGCACGGGCGGTGCCTTTTATGTGAACGGTAAGGTATTCAATTTTACTGGCGGCTTGAGCGGCGGTCTGACCGCGGGCGACGAATTCCGCGTCGAGTTCGGCAAAGGCCGCCCCGGCGATAACCGCAACGCTGCCGAACTGGCGGCGCTCGCCAAGCGCAGCCTGTTTGGCAGCGGCAGTGCGTCGTTTCTTGATCTGGTGAACGCGGAGTCGGCGAAGCTCGCCAACGATGTGCAAATCACCAAGACCTCTCTCACTGCGGCCGAACTGACGCGGGACGAAATCGCCGCCAAATACGCCGAGAAAACGGGCGTCAATCTCGACCAGGAAGCGGGCGATCTGGTGCGCTATCAGCAAGCCTATCAGGCGGCCGCGCAGGTGCTGAACACCGCCAAAATACTCTTTGACGCGATCCTGCAGGTTCGCTAAGCGACGGAGTCCTCATGCAAATCCCCACCAGACAATTCGCTGAAACGCAGCTGCGCTCCATGTCTTCCCTGCAGCGCGAACTGCAGGACATCCAGATTCAGTTGTCGACGGGCAAGAAGATTCTGCACGCGTCCGACAATCCCACCGCCAGCATCGAAATCGCCCGCATCGACAATCAGGCGGCGGTGCTGGCGCGCGACAAAAACGCCCTGCAGTTCACCAACGGCCGGCTTGGGCTGGAGGAAGACATGCTGGGCGAATCGATTTCGATCGTGCAGCGTCTGAAGGAGCTCGCCATTCTGGGCAATCGCCAGATCACCAGCCAGGACCGGGCGAGCCTGACCGCGGAAGCGCGCCAGCTCGAGGGCGCGCTGGAAGACTTGGCCAATACGGCGGACGAATCCGGTCACTCGCTGTTTGCCGGCTTTCGCACCAACCTGCGCGCCTTTGCCGAGAACCCGGACACGGGCGTGGTGGAATACCAGGGTGATAGCGGCACGCCCGTGGTGCCCGGCAACGAGGACACCACGCGCAGCATTGACCACGGTGGAAGAATCTTTGGCGGCGTGCGTACCCGCACCGGACTGACCGATGCCTTCACGGTGATTGGTGCCTTCATGACCGCGCTGGACAGCGGCACCGGCATCGCCGACGCCCAGGTCAAGCTCGATGCGCTGGCCGAACACCTCAATACCAAGCAAACCGAGGTCGGCGCGGCCCGCGCGGCGATTCAGTCCCGCATTGGCTTGTTTGCGGGCAAGGAGTCGGCACTGGCGGCGCGACGCGAACCGCTGGCAAAGCCAGTGATTGAGCAACTGGGCACCAAGCTGCAGCAGGGCATCGCCGCGCTGACCGCCGCCCAGCAGTCGTTTATCAAGACCATCGACCTGACGCTGTTCAAGTTCCTGTCTTGAACCGACAGCCCGTTTTAGGAACGACTAGATGAACTTGCGCGTGCCAGAGACTGCGAAGGGGCGGGGCCCGCAGCGCCTCAGTAGTTGTCTTCGCTGTCCGGGGACGGCAGACGACCGATGCTTTGGAGGAACGGCGTGAACAGCGCAGAGAGTTCTTTGATGCTGCCGGGATTCCAGTCTTCGGGCGTGGTCAGCGCCGCGCCGTTTTTGAGCCCGAAACAGAACTGGCGGAAGGCGCGTAAGCCTTCCTCCACCCGGAAGCGGCCGGGCTCTTCCGGATCGAGCACCGAGCCCAGCAAACGCTTCAGCTTGCGGGCGGACCCGTCGGGGTTGCTGGTTAGCGTGCTGGCGGCATACGCCCTTAAGACGGCCGGCGGATCCGGCGCTTCAAGTTTCACCAGTGCGCTCAGCACTTCGGTGGCCAGCGCGGCCAGATCTTCGGTGAGTTTCAGGTCGTCGCTGTACAGGCCATCCAGCGCAGCGCGCGCGTCGACCAGCATGTCTTCCAGTGGTGTATCGCCCTCAAGAAACTGCAAGGCCGCGATGGCGGACATGCTGCGAAACAACCAGTCGGCGGGGCTAGTCTTGGCCATTGGATTAACAGTGAACTCGTGCGCTGGGGTCGCACCATTACAAGACACCGCGCTAGGCGCGTCAATCAGACACCTCACCAAATCGGGGCATCGCTTCCTCACCAAGTTGGAGGAGAACGCCTGTGCTCCGTATTCAGATGCCGCATACGCTCCCCCTGCTCGCGCGCTCGCGCTCAATGGCTGAATAACCCCATGGCAAAAAAAGGCGAAGACAAAGAACCCGAACTCGCGCCGATCATCATCAAGAAGATTCAGGCCGGCCACGGGGGCGCGCACGGCGGCGCGTGGAAAATCGCCCTGGCCGACATGATGACCGCCATGATGGCCTTCTTCCTCTTGATGTGGCTGCTGGGCGCCACCAACGAGTCGCAGCGCAAGAGCATTGCGGATTACTTCAAGCCAACGCCAAAAAGCATTGTTGATCTCGCTAAAGGCTCGGGCTCGAACGGGGTATTCGGCGGGCGCTCCATGCTCGATGACCAGGGTCTGCCGAACGCCGCGATGCAGACCAGCATCTTCGATACCGCGACCCCGCCGCGCATGGGCGCCGACGGGCAGGACACAGCGGATGGCGGCAGCAACGACGGTGAAGCTGGGCAGGGCGGCAAAAACGCCGAAGGCGACGCGAGCAAGCAGGGCGCAGACAAGCCGAAGACTGAAGCAGAGAAAGCCGCCGAGGCCGCCGCCAAGCGGGCGGCAGAGGAAAAAAACTTTGCCGAAGTGGAGGAAAAAATTAAGGAAGCTCTCGCCGCGAATCCCGAACTAGCCGGCCTTGAGGGCAATCTAAAAATCACCCGTGATAAAGACGGTTTGCACATCGACCTCGTCGACCAGCCCGACTTCTCTATGTTTAATCTGGGCACCGCCAAGCTCTTGCCGAGAGCGGAGACCCTGCTGAAAGCCGTGGCCAAGGCGGTCGCCAAGGTCCCTAACAAGGTGGCCGTTCGCGGTCATACCGACAGCTTCGGCTTTTCAGACCCTAAATCCGGCAACAACTGGACGCTGTCCGCCAACCGCGCCGAAACCACCCGCGCGCTGCTGGAGTCCTCTGCGGTCTCCTCCGACCGCTTCGCGCGCATTGAGGGCGTGGCGGATTCGGATCCGGCGGTGCCCGGGAACCCTTACGACGCGCGTAACCGCCGGATCAGCGTCACGCTGATGACCGACGCCCCGGCGGCCGCGCCCTGATGGTCTTCCGCTTCCTCACCCACAGCCCGCGCCGATTCCGGCGCGTCGGAGAAATTTATGTTTAGCGTGATTGGACTGGCAATCGTCATGGGGGCCGTGTTCGGCGTATTCGTGGCGCACGGCGGTAATCTGGAACCGATTATCCATGCGGCACCGGCGGAGCTGGCGTCGATTGGCGGCGCCGCCATCGGTGCCATGGTCTGTGGCAATAGCCTCGGCACCATCAAGGCGGTGGGCGGCGGATTGGGCAAGGCGTTCAAGGGCCCGACCTATCACAAGCAGGAATATCTGGATGTGATCTTTCTGGTCTCGAAGCTGATGAAGGTACTGCGCAGCGATGGCCCGGTCGCGTTGGAGTCGCACGTGGAAAGCCCGGAGTCGAGCGCAATTTTTGGTGAGTACCCGAAGCTCCTGAAGGACGACGACCTGATCCATCTGATTGCCGACACCATTCGGCTAATGGTTGTCGCCTCCGGAAACCTCAATCCCTACGCCGTAGACGATGTCATGGACAACGCCCTCAAGAAGCATCATCACGAGGCGCTCGCCCCGGTTGAGGCCTTGGAAAAAATGGCCGGCGCCTGCCCCGCGCTCGGCATCGTGGCCTGCGTCTTGGGCGTGGTGAAAACCATGGGATCTATTAATGAGCCCCCGGCGATTCTTGGCGCGATGATTGGTAGCGCATTGGTCGGCACCTTCATGGGCGTGCTGCTGGCCTATGGGGTTATCGAGCCGCTGGCCAACCGCATGAAGCAGGTCATCGATGAGGACAGCGAGATCTACCAGGTGGTCCGCCAGATCATTGTGGCGAGCCTTCATGGCCATCCCCAACCGCTGGTGATCGAAGCGGCGCGCTCCGGCATTGCCCACCACAACAAGCCGTCTTTCGGCGAAGTGTTCGACGGCTTGCGCGGCAAGTAATCTCCCTCAGACGCTTTTAACGAAGGCCCGCACCCCTGCGAGGGGGTGCGGGCTTTTTTGTTTACGGCCGCCGCCCCATGCGGTGACGAAAAAAAAGTGGCAGTCGCCCTAAACAATTTTTGAACCGGTCGTCTTCTCGATTTATCAGGGCAATCGTGCCCCCGGAACCAGGACCGCCCGAAGCCCGGTCCTAAAAGGAACTGAGATGACCGTGATCAACACC
>JALRCR010000149.1 GCA_023257255.1 Gammaproteobacteria bacterium
TGCCGTAGCGCCCCGCCACGGCTTGCGCCTCGTCGGTGTTGATCTTCGCCAGCCGCACCGCGGGTTCCAGCGCGGCGGCGGTCTGCTCGAAAGCGGGCGCCATCGAGCGGCACGGGCCGCACCAGGGCGCCCAGAAGTCGACTACCAGCGGAATATCGCTATTGCTGACGTGGCGCGCGAAGCGCGCGTCGTCGAGCGCCACCGGATGTCCCGTAAACAGCGCCTCATGGCAGGCCCCGCAGTTGGGGGCCTCGGCCAGTCGCGCGGCGGGCAGGCGGTTGGTCCGGTCGCAGTGTGGGCAGACGATGTGCAGGGTGTCGTTCATGGGGAATCTCGTCAGGGGCTGGTGCAGAGATGGTGGGCGTGCGCGTGCATTTCAAGTCGTGGCCCGCGCGCAGGCAAAAAAAAACGAGATGCCCGGTTAAGGCATCTCGTTGTCAGTCTCACTAGGAGGGTCGTTGTTGTCGTTCTTTAGCCCTGGAACTTCGGCATCACTTCCTTCGCAAACAGACTCATGCTGGCGCGAATGTGGTGAGGCGCGAGGCCGGGCAGGGCGGTAGCACACACCATGTGGGTGAGGCGACCGGCCTTCGTGTAGGCGTCAATCATTTCGACGGCGTCCTTCGGCGTGCCGACGATGGCGTCCTCGCCGAAGAAGCTGAAGGCTTGCTTGCTGATCATTTCGTCCACGCTCGGAATGCCCTCACCGGCTTTTTCATCGCCCGGCTGGTCGCCCGCTTCAGCGAACCACTTCGCATACTGGGTGGCCATGAAGTGCAGCGGCTTCGCCGCCAGTTCCCAGGCCTGCTCGCGGCTGGGCGCCACGTACACCGCACGCAGCTGCGCGATGTTGAAGTTGCGCGGGTCGCGGCCGAATTTACGCAGGTTCTCGTCGTAGATCTTGTCCATCGCGCTCGGGCCCACGGCCTGAAAGTGGAAGCCCATGCGCGCGGCGCGCTCAATGGCCTTCGGCGCGATCGCGCCCATCCACATCGGCGGATGCGGACGCTGCAGCGCCGGCGGCACGATCTGGATGTTCTTCAGCTTGGTGAACTTGCCGTCGATCGTGACCGACTCGCCGGACAGCAGGCGCTGCACGATTTCCGCGCTTTCGGTCATGCGCGCGCCGCGAGTGGCAGCGGGAATGCCCTGGTCGTCGAATTCAGCCGGACGGTAGCCGAGGCCCACGCCAAGCTCGAACCGACCGTTAGAGATGAGGTCGACCGTGGCGGTGTCTTCGGCCAGACGAACCGGGTTGTGCAGCGGCAGCAGCACGAGGAAGGTGCCAATGCGGATGCGGGTGGTGCGGGCGGCGACGGCGCCGGCGATGGGCAGCAGCGAGGGCGAATAGCCGTCGTCCACAAAATGGTGTTCCGTCAGCCAGGCGTCGTCGAAGCCCATGGCTTCGGAGTCGGCGATCAGGTCAAGGTGCGTGCGGTAGAGCTGTTCCCAGGGCACGCGGGCAAATTCGGGATTGCGGAACGGCCAGAGGACGCCGAAACGAAGACTCATCTGTATCTCCCTACAGTCGGATTGGGCAATTGGTACGGTTCAGGGGCTTCGGACGTTACACTCGCATCAGAAAGACGGCAAGCAAGCCCGCGCACTAGCGCGCCGCAGCATGACCTGCCGTAGTGGGCCACCATCCCGATGCTCGGCTATCGACATATCTTCCACGCCGGCAATCACGCCGACGTCCTCAAGCATGCGGTGCTCACGCTGTGTCTGCGCGCGCTGCTCCGCAAAGAGAAGCCTTTCGTTTACATCGACACCCATGCCGGGGCGGGTCGCTATGACCTTGCTGACGCACGCGCCGGGCGCACGGGCGAGTTTCTGGGCGGCATTGCGCGCTGGTGGGAGGCGAATCCCGCCGGTCCCGGGCTTGAGCCGCTGCTGGAAATCGTGCGCGCGGAAAACCCCGACGGCGTGCTGCGTCACTATCCGGGTTCGCCGGCCATTGCCCACCGGATGCTGCGACCCGAAGACCGCATGGTGTTGTTCGAACTCCATCCGTCGGACCATCAGGAACTCGCCGGGCGCTTCGGCCACGGGCCTGGTCTGAAGGTGGAGCAGGTCGATGCTTTCGAGCGCCTGAAGGCCTTTGTCCCACCGCAGGAGCGACGGGGACTGGTGCTGATTGACCCGCCCTACGAACTCAAGAGCGATTACGCCAAAGTGGTAGAACTGCTGGTCGATGCGCATCGGCGCTGGGCCACCGGGGTATACCTGCTGTGGTTTCCGGTGCTCTCACGCCTCGCCGCGCAGCGGCTGATCGAGCGACTGGCAGGCACCGGCATTCCGCGCCAGCTGTGCATCCAGTACTTACCTCATGCCGGAGAGGACGAGAGCAATCTGCTGGGCTCGGGGATGTTGGTCATCAACCCGCCCTTCAAACTCGACGCCGCGTTAGGCGAACTCGCCAGCACGCTGGCCGAGGGGGTTCCCGGGCGTGCCCGGGTGCTGTGGAGCGTGCCAGAATAAGCCGCCACCCCGCGCTAGCGCGCACAACGAGAATTCAGATGGACGACTTCTCAGAAAAATCGGCAGAACCCGCGCTCGATGCGGCGGTTTCGCTGGAGCAAATCCGCCATGTGCTGACGACTGGCACCACCGGCGCGGTCGCAGCGGTGATGGGCGCGGCGCTGTATGCGGGCGTGGTGGCGCCTTTCCAACCGGGACTGCTGCTGTGGGGCTGGGTGGGCGTGGCGGCTGCTGTGGGCGCCCTGCGCCTTGGTCTGGCCTTGTGGATGCGCGATCCCGTACGGCGGCCCACCAGCCCGGGACGCTGGCCGCTGTTCTGCATCCTGCTTGGCGGTCTGTCCGGGGCTGTCTGGGGCTTCGCGGCATTCTTCCTGCTGCCCGATGCACCCACCGACGTCATGTTCCTTGTCGCCTGCCTGCTGACCGGCATGCCCACCGGGGCGATGGCCAGTCTGGGCAATTATTTTCCCGGCTATGCGGCGTACATCGTGACGTCGGTGTTGCCGTTTGCGCTCGTCCAGGCGCTGCAGCAGGACCTGCATCCGGTCCTCACGGGCCTCGCCTGCTTCTTCTTTGCCTGCTTTCTGCTCCGCATGAGCTTTATTACCAGTCAAAGCCTGCGCGCGGCGATTGCGGACCGGCTCAAGCTGGAAAAAGTCACTCGCTCCCTGCTGGCGGCCCGCGATTCGGCCGACAGCGCCAACCGCGCCAAGTCCAGTTTTCTGGCCAATATGAGCCACGAAATTCGCACGCCGCTGAACGCGGTGGTTGGCATCAGCGAGCTCATGCAGGACGTGGGCGATAACCCCCGAACCGTGTCCTACGCGGCCACCATCCGCAAATCGGCGCTGTCTTTGCTGGGCATCATCAACGACGTGCTCGACCTCAGCCGCATCGAAGCCGGCGGCATGAGCCTGCGCAAGGAGCGCTGCGAGATCGGCACTCTGGTGCGCGACCTGATGGACATGTTTCAGCCGGTGGCAGAGGGCAAACAGCTCACCCTGCAGCTCGAGCTGGCCGCTGACCTGCCCCCCGCGCTGCGTGCCGACACGGTGCGGGTGCGGCAGATTCTGGTGAACCTGTTGGGCAATGCCGTCAAGTTCACCACGACCGGCGGGGTGTGGTTGGGGGTCAGCCGCGATCAGGCGCCCGACGGCACGCCGCAACTCGTGCTGCTGGTCAAGGACACCGGCATCGGCATCCGGCGCGATGCCCTGCAGGAGCTCTTCAAGCCCTTCGTGCGGGTCCACGACAGGGACCTGCCTGGCCAGACTGGCACGGGGCTAGGACTGAGCATCACCGCCGAGCTGGTTCGACTGATGGGCGGCACCATTACCGTTGAAAGCACGCTCGGTCGGGGCTCGAGCTTCGAAGTCAGGCTTCCGCTGGAAGAGGACCTCACGCCGGCCGTGACCACCCGGCGTGCGGTGGCGCAGGACAGCGGGCGTGTGCGCGGTCGCCGACGGGTGCTGCTGGTCGAAGACAACCCCGTCAACCAGCTGGTCGCCACCGAATTGCTGATCTCGCTGGGCTGCGAGGTGATTACCGCCGATTCCGGCGCCGACGGTCTGCGCGCCATGAACGAAGGCAGTTTCGATCTGGTGCTGATGGACTGTCAGATGCCGGTGATGGACGGCTTCGAGGCCACCCGCCGCTGGCGGGCACACGAACAGCAAATGGGCGTGCATCGCCTGCCGGTGGTGGCCCTGACCGCCAACGCCATCACCGGCGACCGCGAACTCTGCATCGCCGCCGGTATGGATGACTACCTCACCAAGCCCGTGTCGCGTGAGCAACTGGAAGACGTGCTGCAGGCTTTTCTGGGCGCGCCCGCCGACGCCGGCGCCTGAGCGCCTGACGCATGACGCGGCCCCGCCGCGTCATGCCTTGACCGCTTACAGCCCCAGCCGCGGCTTCAGCCAGGCCGCCATGCGGGCCACCGCCAGATCGGCTTGCGGCAGGTTGCCGGCGCAGATCTGGAAGATGTGCTGCATCTCCGGATAAATCTCGAGCTTCACCTCCACCCCGGCGTCCAGCGCCTGATGCGCCAGTCGGATCGAATCGTCCAGCAGGGTCTCCTCATCGCCCACCTGGATGTACAGCGGCGCAATGCCCTGCAGGTCGGCGTGCAGCGGCGAGGCGTAGCCGTCGCGCGGCTTACCCCCCAGAAACAGCTGGGCAATTTGTTTCAGGCCGGCTTCGGAGACGCATTTGTCGACCGCCGCGCGGGTTTGCATGCTGGCGCCGCTGCCGTCCATGTCGGTCCAGGGCGAAATGGGCACCGCGCCGGCCGGCTGCGGCAGGCCTTCATCGCGGGCCTTCAACAGGGTCGCAATCACCAGCCCGCCGCCGGCCGAGTCGCCGGACAGCGCGATGTGCTGCGGTTTGACGCCCTGATCCAGCAGCCAGCGGTAGCTCGCCAGCGCGTCGGTAACCGGGGCCGGGTGCGGGTGTTCGGGCGCCAGCCGGTAGTCCACCACCAGCGCGCGGCAGCCGATGGCCTTGGCAATGTGGCCGGCCAGCCGGCGATGGCTCTCTGCTGAGCAGAACACATAACCGCCGCCGTGGGTGTACTGCAGAACGCGGTCGGTGGCGCAACCGGCGGGCGTCAGCATCAGGCCCGGCACACCGTTGGCGCTCACGGCTTCGCAGGCGACGCCTTCGGGTTCGGTGGTCATCTCGCGGAACCCTTCCGAATCCTTCCGCATGTCGGCCAGCGTCGCGTTGGGGTTGCTCAGGACTTTCTCGTTGAACTGACGGTAGGCGTCGCGCAGGTCCTGCGCGGTACGAATGCTCATGGCTCTCCTCCTCTGCCGGCCTTGCGACCAGTGGTTTTTTTTAAGGCGTAACGAACGAAGCGGACGGGACTGACCGGGCGCGTCTGGCCGGATGATATCGGAGGCCTCCGGGTCGATGAAGCGCCGGGTATGATGCGGCAGACCCTGACTCTCGACCCGGTTTGAAAGGAATTTCCCGTCGCCCGTAAAAATGCCGGTGCAGCGCGCCCTGCCTCCCGCGATCTGCGGCAACTTTCGTTGATTTGGCGCTTCCTGCGTCCCTACCGACGGCGGATCGCGGCCGCCGCGATTGCGCTGGTGGTGGCGGCTGGCAGCGTGCTGGCAATCGGTCAGGGCTTGAAGCTGGTCATCGACCGCGGCATCGCGGCGGGTAATCCCGGCATGTTGAACGAGGCGCTGGTCGGCCTGTTGGCGGTGATTGTGATCATGTCCGGCGCGACCTTCGGCCGGTTTTATCTCGTCACCTGGCTGGGCGAACGGGTGACGGCGGACCTGCGGCGTGCGGTGTTTGAGCACATCCTCAAACTCTCGCCGGCGTTTTTTGAAGTCACCCGCACCGGCGAAGTCATTTCCCGCCTGACCAACGACACCAGCCTGCTGGAGACGGTGGTCGGGTCGTCGGCGTCCTTCGCGCTGCGTAATTTCCTGCTGATGATTGGCGCTTTCGTGTTGCTGGCCCATACCTCGCCGCGCCTGACCGTGCTGGTGCTGATCGGCGTGCCGGTGGTGTTTTTGCCGATCATCATCGCCGGCCGGCGCGTGCGCCAACTCTCCCGCGCCAGTCAGGATCGGCTGGCCGAAGTCGCGGCCTACATCGACGAGACCTTCCACGAAATTCGCACCGTGCAGGCCTATGTGCACGAGCCGGTCGATCGCGCGGGCTTTGGCGAGCGGGTGGAAAGCCACTTCGATACCGCGCGGCAGCGCATTCTGGTGCGGGCCGTGATGGTGGCCAGCGTGATTTTTCTCGCCTTCGGCGCGATTGGCGTCATCCTGTGGGTGGGTGGTAACGATGTGGTCGCCGGGCGCCTGTCGCCGGGCAGTTTGTCGGCCTTCGTGTTCTACGCCGTGCTCGCCGCCGGTGCGGTGGGCGCGATCGCCGAAGTGATGGGCGAGCTGCAGCGCGCCGCCGGTGCGGCCGAGCGTTTGCTGGAACTCCTCGCCACCGAGCCGCAGATCTCTCCCCCGGCCGCGCCTCTGCCGCTGACGCAGCCCGCGCGCGGGGCGGTCAGCTTTGAGCAGGTCGACTTCGCCTACCCGACGCGGCCCGACACCCTCGCCCTCAAGGGCTTCACGCTCAGCGCACGCCCGGGCGAGAAGCTCGCGCTGGTGGGCCCATCGGGGGCCGGCAAGACCACCATTTTTCAGCTGCTTTTACGCTATTACGACCCACAGGCCGGGGAGATCCTGTTCGACGGCGTGCCCACCCGCGCGCTCAATCCGCTCGACCTGCGCGGCGCGATCGCGCTGGTTGCGCAGGACCCTGTAATTTTTGCGACCACGGTGGCGAATAACGTGCGCTACGGTCGACCCGAGGCCAGCGATGCCGAAGTCGAGGCCGCCTGTCGCGCGGCCTACGCCTGGGAGTTCATCGAGCGCCTGCCGCAGGGCCTCGCCACGCCGCTGGGCGAGCGCGGCGTGCAACTCTCGGGGGGCCAGCGCCAGCGCCTGTCGATTGCTCGCGCGGTGCTGGCCGATCGCCCGCTGCTGCTGCTGGATGAGGCGACCAGCGCGCTGGATGCGGAATCCGAGCGGCTGGTGCAGCAGGCGCTGAACGACCTCATGGCCCAGCACACCACGCTCATCATCGCCCACCGGCTGGCGACCGTGCAGAACGCCGACCGGATTGCGGTGATGGAGCACGGACAGCTGGTCGAAATCGGTACGCATCAGGAATTGCTGGCGCAGAACGGGCTGTACGCGCGCCTTGCGGCACTGCAGTTCACGGCCTGAGCGCGGCTGACAAGTCTCGCGCCGGTCTTTTATGCTTGAGCGGCGCCGAGCGCCTCGTGCGCCGCGCTTCCAACAACGACAACACGGGGAGAACACGATGGATTTTGGATTTGTCTTCATGGGGTCCTGTCAGGTCACCCCGCAGGTCAAGCACGCCGAAGACCGCGGCTACTCGCACGGCTGGCTGTACGACTCGCAGATGCTGGGCAGTGAGGTGTATGCCTCGCTGGCGCTGTGCGCCGCCGGCACCAGGAAAATCATCCTCGGGCCGGGCGTCACCAATCCCAAGTCGCGCATTGCGCCGCTGACCGCCTGCGGCATGGCGACCATCAACCAGATCGCCCCGGGCCGCGCGGTGCTGGGTATCGGCACCGGCAACACCACTCGCCGTACGCTGGGCATGCCGGCGGCGAAGCTCGAAGAGCTGCGTGAACACATCGAAGTCTGTCAGGGCCTGTTCAAGGACGACGTGACGGATTATTCGGAAGGCGACCGGCACCGGAAGATCAAATTCCTGAATCCCGACATGGGCTACATCAACCTCAAGGACCAGATCCCGGTCTACATCGCCGCCAGCGGGCCCAAGGTGGCGCAGCTGGCGGGTGAGATCGCCGACGGCGTGATCCTGTTCGGCGCGGTGCATCCGTCGATCGTGAAGTGGATGGTCGACAACGTGAAAATTGGCGCGGCGCGCGCCGGACGTGATCCGGACAAGATCTACATCCTGTCGATGACGGCCTTCTATCTCACCAAGACCGAGAAGGACATTGAAACCCGCGAAGTGCGCGAAGCGGTGGGTCCGATGGTCGCCTCCAGCAGCAACAT
The DNA here is from genome assembly GCA_023257255.1 of Gammaproteobacteria bacterium. Classification (GTDB taxonomy): domain Bacteria; phylum Pseudomonadota; class Gammaproteobacteria. The sequence continues at coordinate 8,058 of JALRCR010000149.1, forward strand.
CTTTGCGCTGTCCACGCATCACGACCCGAACCTGCTGCCGGCCGATCTGCGCGACGAAATGGTGAACTTCACCAACGTCTACAAAGACCCGGAAGCGCCGGTCGAAACGCGGCACCTGAAGCTCTACAGCGGTTATCTGCAAAAACTGCGTCCGGAGCACGAGGCGCTGATGACCGAGAAAATCATGCGGGCGACGACGCTGGTCGGCACCAAGGAGCAGGTCATCGATTCCATCCGTCAGATGCAGGCTGCCGGCGTGCATCAGGTGGCGGTCCAGCCGATTCTGGATACCGACGCCACCATCGATCAGTTCGCCGACGAGATCATGCCGGCGTTCCGTTAGCCGTTATCGCGGCCGGTCGGCAATCCTTGTAGGAGTGGCCGGTCGGCCGCGATAGGGGCCGAGATTTGCGCCGGCGATTATCGCGGCGCATGCGCCACTCCTACGGGCGATGAGGACGGCCACGATTGGAGCTGGTGAGTGCGCCGGGGGGTATCGCGGCGCACAGCCG
>JALRCR010000014.1 GCA_023257255.1 Gammaproteobacteria bacterium
GTTAGCCACATGGCGTCGCCGTAGCTGAAAAACCGGTAGCCGGCGGCCACCGCGTGGCGGTAGGCGTTCATCACCGCCGTGTGCCCCGCGAAGGCCGAGACCAGCATCAGCAGGGTCGAACAGGGCATGTGGAAATTGGTCACCAGCGCGTCCACCACCCGGAACGGCGCCCCGGGAGTGATAAAGAGTCGCGTATCGCCGCCATAGGGCGCCAACGCGCCGCCGACGGCGGCTGATTCCAGCGCCCGCACGCTGGTCGTACCCACCGCCACCACGCGGCCGCCTGCAGCCTGCGTGCGCGCGATGGTCGCGCAGGTGTCGGCCGACACTTCCAGATATTCCGCGTGCATCCGGTGATCTTCGATCCGCGCGCTGCGCACCGGCTGGAAGGTGCCGGCGCCGACGTGCAGGGTGACAAACGTCTGGGCGATGCCCATTGCCCGCAGGCGCTCAAGCATCGCCGTGTCGAAATGTAAGCCCGCGGTCGGCGCCGCGACCGCGCCCGGGCTGCGGGCGTAAACCGTCTGGTAGCGCTCGGCGTCCGCCCGCTCATCAGCACGGGTGATGTAGGGGGGCAGCGGCATGTGGCCGACCCGCTGCAGCAGGTCGCTAAGCGAACCCGCGCCAGCGCTGCCGACGTCATAGAAGCCGTCCGCGTCCCGCCCCAGCACCTCAAGTCCGGGCTGCCCGCCAAACAAAATCTGGCTGCCCGCGCGCGGCGGCTTGCTGGCCCGAATCTGCACTTTTGCCCGCCGCGCATCGAGCAGGCGCTCGACCATCACCTCCACCTGCCCGCCACTGTCCTTGCGGCCAAAGAGCCGCGCCGGGATCACGCGCGTGTCGTTGAAGACCAGACAGTCGCCGGGCGCCAGCAGCTCGGGCAGGTCGAGAAACTGCCGGTCCCGCCACGCGCCGGTCTCACCGTCCAGCGTCAAAAGGCGGGAGGCCGTGCGTTCGGCGCTGGGATGCTGGGCAATCTGCGCGGGCGGCAGGTCGTAGAAAAAGTCGTCGAGGTTCATCGCGGGCTCAATCAAGATTCAATTCGGCGGCATAGACCCGCAGACACTGCCCAAGGGCCAGTGTTAGGATGCGCCCCCTTGGCGGGATGGCGGAATTGGTAGACGCAGTGGACTCAAAATCCACCGCTGGTGACAGTGTGCGGGTTCGAGTCCCGCTCCCGCTACCAAGAAATTTGGGGTCAGAGTAAAAACCCGGCATGCAACCCGGGCCCAACGCTACGCCGGGATCAGCCGCCCGCTCGAATCTTCAGGCTGAGCCCGCTGCCCCCGGTCCCCACGCTCAGGCGTCCTCGGTCGTGTGCAGCGCCGCCTTGGCCGCGGCGAAAGGGCACTGCCCTGCTTTCTCGCGACGCCGGTCTTCCGGTGCGATCTTCCTCGCCCAGTCGGGCCCGACGGTCATCGGGTCGAGCGCTTCCCCGTATTCCCGATTCCATGGCCGCAACAACTGTGCTGAGGACGACGCCGGCACCCAACGCCGGAACGCGGCATAGGCGCGCACGAACAGGCCGATAATCCTGCGCGAGACTTGGGAAGGATGCGGCTGCCCGACGGTGTCGAGCAGATGATCGTCGGCGCAGCAGCGAAGAACGGTATAGCCCAGTCGCTTAAGCGGCCCCGGGAAAAACCGTTTGCAGAAATCGTCAGCCATCGCGGTCGCGAGCAGCGGGCCCTCGGGTGTTCGCGTGTAGGTCGTTTCCTCGTAGTGCGCCATCCACGCACGGAACGCCGCCTGTTCCTCGGGCACGTCGATGCCCCAGCGGCGCCCGACTTCACGCCAGAACAGAAACAGCGCCCGGGCCTCGCCGTCATTCAGCACCTGACAGCCAAGAATCTCGGGAATTCTTACCGCCTCGAAGCACAGGCCCGAGAGCGTGTAGCGGAAATCGTCAGACGGAATCTGGAAGCGCTCATGAATCGCGGCCAGTCTGTCGATCGTGGCGCCCGCAGCCCTGGTCTGCCAGCCATCGCGATACATGAAGCCGAAGAAGAGGAGCGTGTCGTCCACGCGTTTGGTGGTCTCGTAGGTCTTGCCACGGCCGCTCTGGTGCAGCACCGGGGCGATGGTGCGGACGGCGATCTGGCGCCAGTACGCCACCGTGAACAAGGCGTCGTTGAAAAACCCATCCGCGAAGACTCGCCCCACCACCAGCTTCGATATTTCGTGAAACTCTGTCTCCGGATCGAGCGCGGCCAGCCGATCGTTGATGGCTCTGCGCGCTTTCAGCTCCTTGAACGGATTCGGCCACCAGCGCGGGCCGGGTCCGGTTTCAGACGCGTCGCTGGTGCTGCCTGCCGCGCTCGTTTGAGGTGTGTTCATGGCGTTCTCCCGAAGGAAGGTATGGGGAGAATAAAGCCGCATCGGGGTCAGCGGAAGTTCCGGTTACCGGGCGGCGGGCGAGCCGCAAGTTGAGGGCATCGCAAAAAAGCTTCAGGACTCAGCTGCATCTCGACGCCGAAAACAATCGCCGTCATGCTTTTGACTCGAACCCCGAAGATGCCCGGGCGACGAGATGACAGGCCACGACGTCCGCAGTCTAGCCGCTACCGGGCTGAACGAAAAGGACTGGAACCGGGACGAACTGAAGTCGTCTTTCATGCGGCCAAAAGGCTGAACCTCACGATGACCTGCTCAGGCAGGTTTGGCCCAATTTTTCCACTCCGCTATAGTTGGGCCAGTAGGTAAAACACGTCGCGCCCGCCCATGCATTCTCATCGAACACTGGTTGCCGTGGTCGCCTTTCAGCGCGTCATCCCGTTCCACTTGTCAGTGCCTTGCATCGTGTTTGGAGATAGCTCTCCGGTCACACCCCATACGTTCGATGTCCGCGTTTGCGCGGGCGAGGACGGTCCCATCAAGACGTCAGCAGGATTCGGGCTGAGCGATCTCGAGCCGCTGTCGTGGGTTGACGAGGCTGATGTGGTCGTTATCCCCGGATGGCGGGATACCTTGGATGAACCGCCGAAGCCCCTCCTCGATGCATTGGTCCGGGCGCATGCACGCGGGGCCCAGATGGTCGGCCTCTGCTTCGGCACCCACGTGCTGGCCAGCGCGGGCCTCCTTGATGGCCGTCTGGCAACGACTCACTGGGAGCTCGCGGACGAGATGGCGCGACGGTTTCCAAAAGTCGACATGCGTCCAGACGTGCTCTACGTCGAGGACGATAACGTGCTGACTTCCGCCGGCACTGCGGCAAGCCTCGATGCCTGCCTGCACGTTCTGCGACGGCGGCTGGGTGCCACGGCGGCGAATCGAACCGCCCGGCGCCTCGTTGTGGCGCCTCACCGCGAAGGCGGACAGGCGCAATTCATCGAGCAGCCCTTACCCAAGGCTGCGTCAGACACCCGATTGGCACAGCTACTTGATTCGATACGCGAGCGATTGGGAGAACCGCACTCGCTGGATAGCCTCGCGGAGCGCGCGCGCATGAGCCGCCGCAGTTTCACCCGTCATTTCCGGGCGTTGACCGGGACCACGATAACCGCCTGGTTACTGACGGAACGCCTGGTCAGAGCGCAAGCCCTGCTGGAGTCCTCCGACCTCTCTGTCGATGCCATCTCACGGGCTGCGGGCTTCGGCTCGGTCGCCGCAATGAGACAGCATTTTCGGGCTGCTTTCGGTGTCTCGCCCACTGCCTGGCGGCTGAGCTTCAAGGCGCCAGCGGACACCTTGGGCTCACACCGGACCCGGGGCGTTGCCCTGGCGTGTCGATCGCCGCTGTGAATGCCCGTTGCATGCAACGACTCGATCAGCCCGCTCCGAGCCGACGACGACTAGCCCCTCAGGCGAAGCCGGCCAGCCGTTGGAATGGGCCGTATCAGGCCCACTCGCTCAGTCAAAATTTCAGGGACGCGCCATCCGCGGGGATCTCAACCCTCGACTGGAGTGCCTTTTCAACGACAAACTTTGTCAGCTCTTCGCGGCTCAGCGCCATGTGATTGATGGCATTCAGGTGGACTGCCACGACCACCGCCTTTGGCATCATCTGCGCAGCGCGGAGTACGTCATCCTTGCCCATGATGATGGCGCCTTCAAAACCCGTGACACGCGCATAGCCTGCGTTCAGCACGATGACCTCAGGCTTGTAGGTAGCGAGCGCCTGATCGACGTCGCCGGTCCAGATGGTATCGCCCGCGAGGTACAGGGTGGGGTGGGCCGGTGCCTGAAGCACCACGCCCATGGCTTCACCCAAGCCCGCCGCCAGCGGCGGCGATGCGTACATCGCTTCAGTGCCGTGCCGGCCGCCTGTCCTGGTCAAGGTCACCCCCCCGAACTCGGCATGGCTATTGAGAACACGCACATCGGTGAAGCCTTCCTTGCGAATAATTTCCGCATCCGAGTCGTTCTGCACGAACAAGGGGACACCCTTCGGCAACAGCGCCTGCGCGGCGTCATCCCAGTGATCGAGATGGGTGTGCGTGACGATGACCGCATCGACATCGGCAATCACCTCCGCTTCGGATATTGGCAATTCCACGAGCGGATTGCGTAGCTCACTCCGATAGGTCCCTTTGAATCCCGGGTACGTCCCCTTCCGGGAAAGCATCGGATCGACCAGAAAGGTCGTCTTGCCGTAGCTGATTCTCGCCGTGGCGTTGCGAATCTGCTGGAACTGCACTTTCTCGGTGGATGTTGCGGCTCCCGCGGCGCGCTCCTCGGCGTCGGCGGTGGCGTAGGAGAGGCTCAAGCTGAGCGCCAGCAAGCTGGCAAGCGTTCTGATTTGCATGCAGTAAATCCCATCGGTCGGCTGAATTCAGGATGCCATTCTGCGGTGGGGAGGCTGATGGCAATATCGGTTCCATCGCCAATCATCGACAGGATCGGGCCATGTTCGGCATGGCAGCCCACACGGATGAAATGCGATTCGGGTTGACGCAACCCTCGCCGAACGGCGATCCAATCCTTGATGGTGGGGTCCGCCCGTTTTGTTCGCGACCGGATTCAGGCTCAGGCGTGCGCAACTGATTGTCGGGCGGCGCCTGCCGCCGGGCAGGGACAGGGGCTACCGCACCCGCCTTGGGCTGGGTGCTGATGGTATCTGGCCAGGCGGCGAGCCGGAAAATTTCTTTCTTTCCAAAGCCTAAGCGCCCAATTCGAGAGACGCTCCCGCTACCAAACAACTCGGCGCGTCAGCGCAGCACCTGCGCCCGCCGCAACGCGGCGGCAACGGCGGCCGCGTCAGCCTCGGCGCGCAGCGGCCCTTCCTGCAAGTTCCCCCACACCACCCGCGGCCACAGGGCGTCGTCCTGTCGACGACCGATCACGTGCAGGTGTAGCTGCGGCACCACGTTACCGATGGCGGCGATGTTCAGCTTGTCGCAGCGCCAATGCTTGAGCACGAAACGCCCAACGCGATCGGCCAGCGCCTGCAGCTCCGCGCGCAGCGCCGGCGGTAACTCATGCAGTTCGGTGGCGGGGTCTTCGGGCACCAGCAGGAACCAGGGGAACTGCGCGCTCCGGTGCATGCGCACCTGCACCGCGCCGACCTGCCCCAGCAAATAGCTGTCGGCGGCGAGCGTCGGGTGCAGGGCAAACTCGGTCATGGCGCGCTAGCCGGTAATGACCCGGGCGGCATCGACCACCACCGGGCAGTCCAGATATTCCAGCATCGGCGCCTCGCCCCAGGCGGCGGTCATGTTCTTCACCCATTCGGCGTTGTACCAAGCCTCGGCCTTGGCTTTGGATTCCCACAGATAAATGCCGCCGGCGGTCTGGCCGTCTTCACTCATGAGGTAGTACTTGCGAAGCAGGCCGTCGAGTTTTTCGTATTTATGGGTGGTGGCCATCAGGCGTTCAGTGAAGGCCTTGCGGTCGGCCGAGCCGGTGGGGAAGCGCACGTGGGCAATGATCATCAGCAGTCTCCTCAGGTGGGATTACGGCCGCCGCGCGGCAGCCCGAGATTTCCCGGCGACAGCACGCCGGCCGGGTCGAAAGTCTGTTTCAGGCGGTCGAGCGTGCCGTGCCAGGCACTCATCTGCTCGACTTCTGCCGCCCAAATCTTGCCGGTTTTATACGGAATGCAGCCGACGGCGGTCAGCGCGGCGGCCGCTTCGCGCAGCACCGGCTGCACCGCCTGCCATTGGGTCGCTTCGTCGTAGAAGCCCATGACGCCACCGTGCAGACCGCGCCGGCAGAGCACCACCGCCCCGCCCCACTGAAACTCCGCGTAGCGGCTGCGAATCGCGCCCAGCGTGGCGACGAACTCCGGCAGGTGGGTGCTGGGCAGCGAGGCCATCAGAATCCCGCAGCGGGAGCGCGCGAAATAGCCGGCGAAGGAATACCAGTACACCTGCTCGCCGCGCAGGCGGTTGAAATAGAGTTCGTCGAACAGCGGAAAGGCATCACCGCCGTGGCGCTGCGCGAGCGCAAGAAGCCGCGCCTGATCGCGCGCCAGTTCGTCCGCGTCGCCGCCAAAGTCGCAGCCAACGCAAAAGACCGGCAGATCTTCCGGTGCCAGATCCGGCCGCGCCGCACCCACCCGACCGCGAATGGTCGCGCTTTCATAACCGCTGGCGTACCAGACGTTGCGCAGCGCCTCGCCGCGCTGGGCGTCCAGCACAAAGCCGGTGGCCGCCGCGACGGAGGGAAAACCGTAGACCGCCGTCGCCCGCGCCGCCGGCAGTGGCCGCAGCCACAGCGCGATGGCGGTGATGACGCCGAGGCTGGCGTCGCCGCCCAGAAAGAGGCCCGTCAAATCCGGCCCCATGCCGTAGCGGTGGAAGAAGTTGCCGCCGCGGGCCGCCGCGCTGCCGGTGCGCAGCAGCTGCCCGTCCGGCAGCACCACTTCCAGCCCGACCACTTCGTCGGCAAAGCTCTGGTAACGCGTGGACCCGGTGCCCAGCGCGTGGGCCGACGCCGCGCCGCCGATGGTCGCCGCCGGCGACGTCGAGGGAATAATGCCGATGGTCATACCGTGCGGCGCGAGCGCGGCGCTCAAGGCCCCGAAGCGCACGCCCGGCTCCACCACCACGACGCCGGCGTCGAGGTCGAGTGCCAGAATCCGGTCGAGGCCTGTCATATCCAGCACCACGCCGCCGGCGGCCGGGATGACGCCACCCGCGTACATGGTGCCGCCGCCGCGCACGTAGACCGGCACCCGCTCGGCGCTGGCCTTGCGCAGCACGTCAGCCACATCGGCCGCGTCGCGCGGACGCACCACCATCCCGGCCTGCCCGGCCGGCAGCGCCGAGCAGTCGCGCTGATAGCCGAGCAGGTCGACCGGATCCTCCAGCACCAGCGCGCCGTCCGGCGCGCGAATCAAAGGCCCGACCACGCCCGGCGCGTTCATGCGGCCCCCTGCACGTCGAAGGCGGCGAGGACGAATTCCGCCAGCCCGAAATAGCGTTCCGCCAGCCCGCCGGCCGCCAGATGCCCGAGACAGCGCGGGTCGCTGCCGACCACCGGCAGGCGGTCGTCCTCGGGCACCCGCGCCGCCGCCATGCGCGCCGCGCTGAGCGGATGAAGCTCAGACAAGCTGCCGGCCGCCCCACAGCACACGGCGTAGCGGGCCTCGAGTGGCGGATTGGCCACCGCCTGCCCCAGCGCCGCCAGCGCGTCGCGCAGCGGGTCCGGCGCGCCGCCGGGCCGCCGGCTGGCGCAACTGTCGAAGACCTGCACGGTGGGTGGTCGGCTGACCTTGGGCGCAAGCCGCAGGCGGCCATCGGCCAGTGCCTCGATCAGCCAGTGCGCAAAACTGCCGGCTACCACCCCGCCGCGCTGCCAGGCCGGCAGGCATTCGAGGCCGGAGGTCACGAGGCGTGGCGCGGTATTGCGTACCGCGAGCGCCTGCTCGGCGTAAGCCGCATCGGCCCGCAGGCCGGCTTCGGCCAGCGGCGCGCCACAGCAGGCGTCAGTCGCGGCCGCAAAGTGCACGCGTTCACCGGCCAGGGTCATCAGGGCAACCGCAGCGCGGGCTTCCGCCGGGCGCGCGTGGGCGGCGGCGCAGCCCGGCGCGTAGTTCACGGTGGCCGTGGCCGCGCTGGCGAACGCGAGACCTTCCGCCCAGCGCGTGCGGCCGGCCGGCTCGGCGCCGTAGGCGTTCCCGGCCTCGCGCATCCGCTGCCGCAGCGCCTCAACCCCGGGCGGCAGCACCCCCTGTTCGGCCAGCGTCTCGCGTAGCGCCTGCCCGACCTGCGTCGGCCTGAGCCCAATCGGGCAGCTGGCTTCGCAGTTGCCACAGCCGGTGCAGGAAAAGGCCCGCTCGGCCAGCGTCTCGGGGTTCAGCGCCTGCCCTTCCAGCAGCGCGCGAGCAGCCGCCATATAGCCGCGTCCGGAGTAGCTCAGCACCGGCGCGTGGTGCGTGATGGTGGCGCAGATGTGGTCCATGCCGCGCTCCTGCCACACCGCGTCGACGCAATAGTTGCAGTCCGAGCAGTGGTAGAGGTCCTTGCGAAAGGCTTCCAGCAGAGGCAGCGCGACATCCATCCCGAGACCCTCAGGCGCGACCGATTTTCTTCAGCCAGCGCCCCACGCTGCGGGCGTGGGTGGCGAGGTAGGGATCGCGCACAAATTTGTCATAGAACGCGGTTTCCAGCCGATGCGCCTGCGTGTAGAAGCGCACATAAATCGACGGCACCGTCCCCGGAAACTTGCCGTAGGTGGCGTAGATGTATTCCGCCACCTTGACCACCGCCTCCAGCAGTTCAGGCTCCGGCGGCTGCGCGGCGCCTTTGATTTTTTCGTTGTCCAGAAACGGGCCCGGCGACTTCGGATCGTAGGTCCCGCCGGGGCCGAACTTGAGCTTCACATAGGCCTCGACCGCCGCGCGCATGTCCTTGTGGTAAGGCGGGCAATAGGCTTCGTACACGCCGTCGAGCCCGATGGGATTGGGCACGCCCCACTTGGGATTGGTCTGGAAACGGAAACCGAGGCCCGGCACGCCCTTCGCCGCGCCCGCGCCCATCAGCGAGAACGGACTGATGCCGGAGAAGAACCAGCCGCCGAGGCCAATGGTCTGCAGCGCCAGCACCATGTTATGGCCCATGTCGCCCATCTCCACGCCCGAGCAGGTCAGGATGTATTGCTCCATGTAGGACAGCGGGTATTTCTTTTCCGGATTCAGCAGACCGGATTTGAAAAACGGCTCCAGCTCTCCCGCCGGCCGGCCGTGCTGGTCGTCCCAGATCGTGTAGCCCGAGCCCAGCACAATGAACATGAAGCCCAGCAGCTGTTCTGCCACGTTGGCAACCGGAATGAACACCGTGGAGCCCGGCACGTTCGCGTTCCACACGTTGTGCGCGCTGTAGTGCGGCTCACCGCGCGGCAGGTCCACCCGTTTGTCGCTGAGCTTGCGGGTGTGATCCGCCACCGCGCCAATCACGCGCTCGGGATCAGACAGGCGCTCATGCGCCCAGTTGCCGTCGTTTTTCGCATCCCGCGTGCTCACAAAGTACGTGCCGCTGTCCTCGGTATAGAACAGGTCCGCATTGCCGATGCCGGCGGCGGCCGGCAGGGTGCGGCCGGTGTAACGCGCGGAATAGGTCGCGAGCCCGGATTCGGCCTCCGAATAGGGAATGCCGAAATGTTGGCCCGACACGCCGAGGCCTGCGGCGATCAGCAGCGAGCGCTCGAAATCGTCCAGCGGGATCGGCGGCTTGTCGGACTTGAACTGCAGCGGGCCCTTGGGGATTTCCATGCCCCAGCCAAAGCGCCGCGAGCGGCGCCCGTACAGCGCAGAGAAAAGCGGAAATTCGGTGGCTTCCTTCAGCAGCGCATTCCATTCGGCCAGCTGCGCGGCGCTGTGGGTGCTGGTGGCGGCGGCCTTTTCCGCCGCCTCGGCGCTGCGAAACAAATTCGGCGCGGTGGCCGCCAGCCCGGAGAGATACAGGAACGCCCGGCGGGACAGGGACGGCGCCTTGGGCGCGGAGTTATCGGTGCTCATGGGAAACCCTCGGACAAAACGACAAGGCCGGATGGTAACGCGACTGCCGCCGCCGCACCTATGCCGCGCGCAGGCTGTTCGCGCGCAGCCGTTGTGCCAGAGTAGGCGCTCATCGTCGCTCCCAGGAAGCTTGCCCATGACCCGACTGGTCCCCGATCTCGAGGCGCTGCTCGAACCCGTCACCGATGGCTGCTCGGTGGCCGTCCCGCCGGACTACAGCGGCGTCGCGCTTGCCGCCACGCGCGCCCTGCTGAAGCGCGGCGTGCGCCATCTGCATCTCATCGCCGTGCCGCAGGCAGGCCTGCAGGCCGACGTGCTGATCGGCGCCGGCGCGGTCGGCACGCTGGAAGCGGCGGGCATCAACCTCGGCGAACTGGGCCTCGCGCCGCGCTTCACGGCGGCGGTCGAAGCCGGCGCGATCGTCATGCGCGACGCCACCTGCCCGGCCATCCACGCCGGGCTGCAGGCGGCCGAAAAAGGCATCCCCTTCCTGCCGCTGCGCGGGATTCTGGGCTCGGATCTGCTCAAGGTCCGGCCGGACTGGCAGGTCATCGCCAACCCCTACGGCAGCAACGACCCCATCGTCCTGATCCCGGCCATTCGCCCGCAGGTGGCGCTGTTTCACGCCCGCATGGCCGACCGTGAAGGCAACGTGTGGGTGGGCGTGCGGCGCGAACTGATGCTGATGGCGCACGCCGCCGCGCAGGCCTGCGTGACGGTGGAGGAAATCGTCGAGGGCAATCTGTTGGACGACCCCGCGCTCGCCGCCGGCACCATCCCGTCGCTCTACATCAGCCGCATCGCACACGTGCCCGGCGGCATGCGGCCGCTCGGCTTTGGCGACGAAGCGAGCGACGAGGCGGCGCTGGCCGCCTACGCGAGAGCCGCGCGCACTGAAGACGGTTTTCAGCAGTGGCTCAAAGGCTGGCTGGCATGAGCGCCGCCGCTTTCACCGAAGAAGAACAGATGGCGGTCGTCATGGCACGGCTGCTGCGCGGCTTGCGGCACGTAGCGGTCGGCGCGCTCTCGCCGCTGCCGGCAAGCGCCGCGCTGCTCGCGCAGGCGCTCGATGCGCAGTTGCAGGTGACGATTCTCGGTAGCAAGCGCTATCTCAAGTTCACCGACGGCGGACGGGAGCTCTTCGACTGCGCGGCGCAGGGGCGGATCGACGCGTTTTTCCTCAGCGGCGTGCAGATTGACGGCGAGGGCAATATCAATCTGGTCGGAGTGGGCGACTACGCCAAGCCCGACAAGCGTTTCCCGGGCAGCTTCGGCTCGGCCTATCTCTACCACCTGGTGCCGAAAGTCATCTTGTTCCGGCAGGAACACACACCGCGCATCCTGGTGCCGAAGGTCGACTTCGTCAGCGCCGCCGGCCGTTCGCCCTCCAACGTCTACCGGCCCGGCGGGCCGCGCCATCTGGTCACCGGGCGGGCGGAGTTTGCGTTTGGCGAGCGGGGCTTCAGCCTCGTCAGCACCCACGGCGGCGCCAGCGCGGCCGACATCGAGGCCAGCACCGGCTTCGCGTTTGAACGAGCCGCCGAGGTGCCCAGCACCCCGCCGCCGGGTGCCGAGGAACTGGCCGCGCTGCGTGGTCCGGTCAAGGCGGCGGTAGCGGAGATTTATCCGGCGTTTGCAAGCCGCGCCTTCGGTGGCTGAACAAATACGACTGGCGTCGCGGCGCTGCCGCTCCCACGAAGACGACAGGACAGACGCCGCCTAGCCCGTCAGCAAATCCCGCGCACGGGCGAACATTCGCGACAGGCACCACGACATGCTTTCCCAGATCGGGTCGTGGCGCTGACCCTTGCGGTGCAGCTTCACGTTGAGGCAGCCGATCGACGCCAGCCGGTAGCCGGCGTAGGCCTGATACCAGGCGATGTCGGGATAGGTCTGCCCCATGCCGGTTTCATAAATCCGCTGGATTTCCGCCGGCGGTAGCGGATGCACCGGCTGCCAGTCCGGCACCCAGTTGTGCGGATCCGCCGCCATCATCAGCCAGCCGACGTCCAGCAGCTGCGCGCCAATGCCGGCCAGCTCCCAGTCAATCACGCCGGTCAGCCGCCCGTTCTCATACAGCATGTTTCCCGGCTGGTAATCGCCATGGAAGACGCCGACCGGCAGCCCGCTGGGCACCGAGGCCAGCAGCAGCCGCTCCACTTCCTCGGCTTCTGCAAGCCACTGCGGCTCCTGCGCGTGCAGATAGATTTTGCGCCACCGCCCAACCTGCGCCGCGAGCGGCTCCGGCGCTTCCCAGTCGGCCAGCCCCTGCCGCCAGTCGAACTGATGAAACTTCACCAGTGCCTCCACGCACTGTCGCCAGAGCGGCTCGGCGGTCTCCGGATGGCGCGCAAAGCTGTGATGCGGGTCCCAGATAAAAAACACCCGCCCCGGCAGGCGTTCCATCACGATATACGGCACGCCAAACCAGTGTTCGTTTTCGCTGGCGTAGGGCACGCGCGGCACCGGCAGCCCGGCCGCGTGCAGCGCGCGCAGCAGCGGCGCCTGACGGTAGACGTCGGTATTGCCGCGGCGAGCCACCCCCGGCGGCGGGATCTTCAGCACATATTCGCCGGCGATTGCGGTCTCGCCCCGCCGGCGGGTTTCAAACAGGAACGTCAGCCCCGCATGGCCGTCGGAATCGTGCAGGCCGGCGAGTTCAAACTCGGGCCCCATCTGGTCGTGGATGAAGCTCTCGAGGTTCGCCTTCAGTTCAGCAGTAATCATGCAATGCGCTCAGTCCACACCCTTGTCGAAGACCTGTGGCGCAGCCGCGCGCACCTTGGCGTCGTCGGTCCAATAGCGCTTGGCCCAAATCCCGTCGTAGGACTCGCCGGTCACCGGCATCCGCCAGGTCTTCACCTCGGCCGTCTCCAGCGTGATGGCGCAGAGCGCACGCGGCTGATCGTCGGTGCCATCCACATAGGCATTGGCGTCACCGTGAGCCAGATAGCGCTGCGCGATCCGCCGATAGCGGTCACGCCAGAGGTCGTCCTGCCCCACTTCATGGACGATTTCAGCCCGCCCCCGCACCAGCACCTTGCGATAGGGCACGGCGGGCTCGTCGATGCACAGCGCCACGCGCGGGTCGCGCCGCAGGTGTTTCAGCCATTCAGAGTGCTGGCGTGGCGTGAACCAGATCCGCCCTTCTTCCAGCAGAAACCAGATCGGACACAGATGCGGTGCGCCGTCGGCGTCCAGCGTGGCAATGTCCATGATGAAGCCCGGGGTCTCGGTCAGGAACGCATCGCGCTCCGCAAGGCTGAGTTTCGGCATCGTGATTCCTCAATTGGGGGGAAGCCGCGCGACCTGACGCTGGCCGCAAGCCGGTGCAATAATGCCCGAACCTGTCGTCACTGAAAGCCCGCCCGCGATGATCGACCACCGCCACATCGGCTACGTCTCGCCCGCCTTCACCACGCCGGTGGAGCGCGGACGGCTGAAGTTCTTCGCCAAAGCGATCGGCGAAACCGATCCGGTCTACACCGACCCCGGCGCGGCCCGTGCCGCCGGCCACCCCGACCTGCCGGTGCCGCCCACGTTCTTCTTCTGTCTGGAAATGGACCGCCCCGAACCCTACGGCTGGTTCGACGATCTGGGCATCGAACTGCCCAAGGTGCTGCACGGCGCGCAGGATTTTCGCTACCACCGGCTGGCCTATGCGGGCGACGAATTGACCTTCGACTCGCGCGTGACCGACATCTACGACAAAAAAGGCGGCCTGCTGGAGTTTGTCGTGCAGGACAACCGCATCAGCAACCAGCGCGGCGAACTGGTCGCCGAGTTCATTCGCACTCTGGTGATTCGTCATGGCTGAGCCCTCTGCATTCGACTACACCACCGCCGCCGTCGGCTGCGCATGGCCGGCACTCAGCCTGCCGCCGGTCACGCGGCTCACGCTGGCGCTCTACTGCGGCGCATCCGGTGACCACAACCCGCTGCATGTGGATCAGGATTTCGCGCGCGAGGCGGGGCTGGGCGACGTCATCGCCCACGGCATGCTGGTGATGGGCTATATGGGCCGCACGGTCACGCGCTTCGTGCCGCAAACCGCGCTGCTCGCGTTCAACACGCGCTTTCAGGCCATGACCCGGGTGGGCGATCAAATCACCTGCACCGGCGAAGTCATTGCGCATGAAACCGGCGCCGACGGGCGGCCCTGCATCCGCCTCGTCTTACGCGCCACCGACCAGAAAGGCGAAGTCAAAACCCAGGGCGAGGCGCTGATCGCGCTGCCCGGCTGACCGCATCACGCATTACACAAAACGAAAGATCGAGGGGAGAGACCATGGGTCCGCTTTCAGGCATTACCATCATCGAACTGGCGGGCATCGGCCCGGCGCCGTTCGCCTCCATGCTGCTGTCCGACATGGGCGCCAACATCATCCGCATCGACCGCGCGCGGGGTGACGAACCGGGGCTCCGCCTGCCCTATCGGCTCAACATCATGAATCGCGGCCGGCGCTCGGTGGCGGTCAATCTGAAGTCCAAAGCCGGCATTGAGGCCGTGCTGAAGATCATCGATAAAGCGGACGCGCTGGTCGAAGGCTATCGGCCCGGCGTGATGGAGCGGCTGGGGCTCGGCCCCGAGGTCTGCCTCGCGCGGAATCCCAAGCTCGTCTACGGCCGCATGACGGGCTACGGCCAGACCGGCCCGATGGCGCCGGTGGCGGGTCACGACATCAACTACATCGCGCTGTCCGGCATGCTGTCGATGATCGGCGAGCGCGACCGCAAGCCGGTGCCGCCGCTTAATCTGGTCGGCGACTTTGGCGGCGGCGGCATGTTCCTCGCCTTCGGCGTGGTGTGCGGCATTCTGGAAGCGCGCGGCTCCGGCAAAGGCCAGGTGGTAGACGCCGCGATGGTCGAAGGCGCCGCCATGCTCGGCAATATCTTCAACAGCTTCCGCGCCATCAACGAACTCTCGCCCAAGCGCGGCGACAACGCGCTGGACGGCGGCGCCCATTTCTACGACACGTATGAAACCCGCGACGGCGGCTACATGGCCATCGGCGCGATCGAGCCGCAGTTCTACAAGCGGCTACTGGAAGTGATGGGCCTCGACCAGACCGAGTTCGAGCCGCAGATGGACAAAACCCGCTGGCAGGGCTGGAAAGTCCGCTTCGCGGAAGTCTTCAAGACCAAAACCCGCGACGAGTGGACCGCGCTGCTGGCACACGAAGAAGCCTGCTCCTTCCCGGTGCTCAGCATCGACGAAGCGGCCAAACATCCGCACAACCAGGCGCGCGGCGCCTTCGTGCAGTTTGCCGGCGCCGAGCAGGTCGCGCCCACGCCGCGCTTCAGCCGTACCGCGCCAGAACTGAAACACGCGCCACCGGAGCCCGGCGAACATACCGATGCAGTACTCGCCGAGTTTGGCTTCAGCGCGGATGAAATCGCCGCGCTGCGCGCCAGCCAGGCCGTGAGCTAGACGCGCTTGCTCGAGGCGCTAGATTTCGCGCTGGTCGGCGCTGCGGCCTTTGCCGCCGGCATGGTCAATGCGCTGGCCGGTGGCGGCACGCTGGTCACCTTCCCGGTGATGACGGCGGTCGGCATTCCGCCGGTGATGGCCAACGTCACCAACGCGGTGGCGCTTTGCCCAGGCTACTTCGGCGGCACCTGGGCACAGCGCAAGGATCTGGTCGGACAGGGCGCGCGCCTGCGCCTGCTGCTGCCGCTAGGCGCCCTGGGCGGCGTGCTGGGCGCCTGGCTCTTGTTACAGAGCGGAGAAAAACTGTTCCGCGCGCTGGTGCCCTGGCTCATCCTGGGCGCCTCCGCCCTGCTCGCGGCGCAAGATCCCTTACGCCGCTGGCTAGGCAAACGCGGCCGGCCGGCGGGTGACGCGCGCCTCGGCGCCGCCCTGCCGATTGCCACGGCCGCGATCTACGGCGGCTACTTTGGCGCGGGCCTCGGCGTGGTGATGCTGGCGACGCTGGGCTTGACGCTGGACGACACCCTCAACCGCCTCAATGCGGTCAAACAGGCGCTGTCTTTCGTCATCAATATCGCCGCCGCGCTGTTCTTCCTCGGCTCGGATCAGGTGCTGTGGCCGGTGGTCGGCGTGATGGCCGTCGCCGCGCTGGCCGGCGGCAGCCTCGGGGGGCGACTCGCCAGTCGCATTCCCGCCGCGCGTCTGCGACTGGTGGTGATTACGCTAGGGGTTGGCGTGGGGCTCTTTTACTTGTTCAGTTAGCACATCGTCCGTCCGAGACCAGACCGCATCTGGCATGTGCCGCACGCCCGGCCCGGCGCCCCGGCGACGCGCAAGGGTCGCAGGGCACGCCGCCCGAACGGCAGGGTAAAGCCCGTCTTGCCGCACACCGGCTGCGCGCCGTCGACCTCCGCAGCATCCAGCGCAATGCCGCCTCGATTGAACCCCTGCTGGCGATGCCGGTGCAGTTCCGCAGGCAGGCGACGAGGCCGCGCGCCGGCGCAGAGTTTTCAATCCAACCTGGGAGGTATCGGGCACAAGCGCTGGCAATTGTGTTATCCGTCCTGCTATGCGCAAGATCCGGCGCGCACGACCGTTCCGGATGTGACGAACTTGCCCTGAATCGGCGTCACAACAGCGCCGCAGAACCCGCGAGATTTCCGCCAGGTCAGCGCGCCACAGCTGCTGGCCAGGGCGGCGCGCGCGGCAGCCCTGCTTAAGAAGGAACCCACATGATTGGTTTGGTAGAAGAACTCGTCTTGCTCAGCATTGAAGATGACGGCGCGATTGCGCACACCGCAGGCAGCGCCGATTTTGGCATGGCCCTGATCGGCGCGTGTCTGGTGGAGCTGAGCAATCAGGGCCGCATCGACGCCGATCTGGACAGCCTGCGGCTAATCTCGACCGCGCCCACCGGGCATCCGGTGCTAGACCGGGTGCTGGCGCTGCTCGGCGAAGGCGATCAGGGCACGGTCGAACAATGGGTCACGCGCCTGACGATCGAGGTGCCCGAACTGCTACGCCTGACGCTGCGCAGCCTGGTGACGCGGGGCGTGCTGGAGCGCACCGAAACCCGTTTCCTGTGGGTGCTCCGCTCGCGACGCTATCCGGTGATTGACGGTCGCGAACAGAAGGAGGCGAAGCTACGCATTCTCGCCACCCTGCTGGGCGATGACTTGCCGTCCCCACAAGACACCGTGCTGCTGGGGCTCGCCCGCGTGGGCGGCCTGCTGGAGGCGTTTCTGTCAGTCGCCGAAATTGCGCGCCTCGAAGGGCGCATTGCGCAGGTCGGTGGCATCGACCTGTTTGTGCGTGGCGTGGAATCCGCCATTCGGGAAGTTCAGGCCGAGCGCGCTCGGGCCATGATGCTTCCCATGTTTTAACCCCTCACCGGAGAATCCTCGTGACCCAATCCGCGCTCAAGACCACCACCGAGGTCACCCCCACCGCCCGACTGGTCGTGCCTGTGGGCCGACTGGACTTCGAAGCCTCGTCCAGTTTTCAGCAGGCCATCGAGAACACCATCAAGGATGCCGGCGGCGCGCCCGTGATCGTCGACTGCGCGCAGCTCGACTATGTCTCCAGCGCCGGTCTGCGCGTGTTTCTGGTCGGCGCTCGCGCCGCCAAGCTGGGCAATGTGCCGTTCAGCGTGTGCGGGCTGGTAGACGCCGTGCGCCGGGTGTTTGTGGTGAGCGGCTTCGACAAGCTGATTGCCGAACATCCCGACCGCGCGGCCGCGCTGGCGGCAATCAAGTAAGGCGACGCGCTGCCACATGGACGATCCGCGCGCGGCTGAAACGGATCTGTCGACCCTGATGGACGAACTCACCAGCGCGTGGAACGCGGCGGGCCTGCCGGTCGACGCGCGGTTTCCGTTTGAGCTCGCGCTGGAAGAGATCTTCGTCAACGCCATCACCCACGGCGCGACCGCCGGCGAGACGCGCCACTTCGATTTGCGCTTCAGCTACGCCCGTCCGCGCGCGACGCTCGTGCTGCGCGACGACGCGCCGCCCTTCGACCCGCTCTCGCTCGCCGCGCCGGATCTGGCGGCGGGCCTCGACGAGCGGGGTATGGGCGGACTGGGCATCCATCTGGTTCGTGAGTTGGTGGATGAGGTCAGTTATCGCCGCGTCGATGGCCGCAATGAGCTGACGCTGTCCAAACACATCGACTAAGCCTGCCCGTCTGCGCGCTGCCGACGGCTTTTTTCCACGGCCTGCGCCCAGTCGCCAATTGATAAAGCGATCACCATGAAATTACGCTCCAAAACCCTGCTTTTCACCGGCCTGCCGCTGTTGCTGCTGATCGCACTGGTGGCCGGCCTGCTGCTGCGCCAGCTGTATGCCACCCGCATGGAACTGGGCCAGCAGCGCCTGCTCGATCAGGTGGCCAAAGTGGCGACGCGGGTAAGCGCGAAAAACGAATACGCCAACCGCATCGCGCGGGTCATGGCCCTCACGCAGGAGGCCGGGATGTTTGGCGACACCGCGCGCTCGCTCAAATTTCTGCAGGGCCTGATCGCCGCCCATCCAGTGCTGAACGGCGTCTATTTCTGCTACGAACCCACCGCGCCCGTCACGACCGGCAAGTCTGCGATTACCGGTGCCGGCACCGATGCCACGGGTCGCTTTGTGCCCTATTACTTTCGCCCCAAGGATTCATCGGAGGCGGTCTTGGTGCCGGCGCTGCACATGGACAGCAGCTACTACTACCGGGGCGTGAAGAATGCGCTGGCGGGCAAACCAGAAGCCGAAGGCGTAACGCTGGAAGGCGGGATCAGCGCGCTTTATCAGCCACCGTCCGCCGATCAGGCGCGGGAAGCGCGCGAGATCGTGGTCGAGCCCTTCAACTACGAAGGTTCGGCCAACGTGCCGCAGGTCTCGCCCATTCTGATCGAGGGACGTTTCGCGGGCGTGGCGGGCGTCAATCTGACGCTGGATGACATCGACAACTTCATGCTTGGCATGCGCAGCTACAAGACCGGGCAGTTTCTGCTGGTCAGCAAGCGGGGGCGAATGATCTCGGCCACCATGGCGCCTGACCTCCGCTGGAAGGTGCTCGAACAAACCCCCTACGGCCCGCTGCTCAAAGATTTTTACCTGAGCAAGGACCAGCAGATGCTCTCGCTGATCGACGACCCGATCACCGGCGAACGTCGCTTTCTGGTCGGCGCGCGCGTGCCGACCGGCGACTGGACCTTGTGGATGACGGTGTCCGAGCAGGAAGTGCTGGCGCCGGTGCAGGTCCAGGAGGCGCTTGCCCAGGTCGCGCTTATCGTGGGCATCGGCCTGGTGGTCGCCTTGCTGCTCGGCTATCTGTTCTTTCGCGGTCTCGTGGGTCGCGTGGAATGGGCGGCAGCGGCGGCGACGGGCGTCGCGGGCGGCGACCTCACGGTCAACATCGACTCGAGCGTCCGCGATGAATCCGGCGTGCTGCTGCGGGCAATCCGGAAAATGGTGTCCTCGCTGGAGTCGCTGGTGCTTAACCTCAAAGGATCGAGCGTCGAGCTGATTTCAACCGCCAACGAAGTGTCTGCCGCGGCCCGTGCGCAGAAGGAGTTCAACAGCCACTTTGGCGCGTCCACCAGCCAGATTGCCGCCTCGATCAACGAGATTTCGGCCACCTCGCGCGAGCTGCTGGAAACGATGAAAGAGGTCAACGAAGCCACCACGCAATCGGCGACCGTGGCCGCCAGAGGCCGCCATGATCTCGACCGCATGGAAGACACCATGCAGCACCTGTCGAGCGCGACCGGTTCGATTTCTGCCAAGCTCGGCGTCATCGCCGAGCGCGCGGGCAATATCGGGGCGGTGGTGACCACCATCACCAAAGTCGCCGAGCAAACCAATCTGCTGTCGCTGAACGCCGCGATCGAAGCCGAAAAGGCCGGCGAATACGGGCTGGGTTTCTCGGTGATCGCGCGCGAAATCCGCCGCCTCGCCGACCAGACGGCGGTCGCGACGCTGGACATCGAGCGGATCGTCGGCGAGATGCAAAGCTCGGTGTCGAGCGGCGTGATGGAAATGGACCGGTTCGGCGAGCAGGTCCGCATCGGGGTCAGCGAAGCCACCACGCTGGGCGAGGAACTGGCCGAGATCATTCTCAGCGTCGAGAAGCTGAAGCCACGGTTTGAGTCCGCCCACCACGGCATGCAGGCGCAGGTGCTGGGCGCCAGCCAAATCAACGAAGCGATGCTGCGTCTGCGCGAAGCCGCCCTGATCTCGGAAGAGGCGGCGCTTGGACTGGACGGCAATGCCCAGCAGCTGCTGAGCGCGGTAGATGCCCTTAAACTTGCCGTTGGTCGTTTCACCACGGCCTGAGCGCTCGCGCATGCTGCTGATGCTGTTCAATATCGGTGACGACCGGTTCGGGATCGACGCGCAGGACCTGCTTGAAGTGCTGCCCGCCGTGCCCTTGCAGACGGTGCATGGCATGCCCGCGGGCGTCGTCGGCCTGCTGTCCTGGCGCGCCGCGCTGGTCCCGGTCATCGATCTGGATCTGCTCACGCTTGGCCAGCCCTGCCCTGCGCGGCTCAGCACGCGGATTCTGGTGGTGCGGTATCGCCCCGGACCACCCGGCGCCCGAATTGGTCTGCGCGTGCAGCGGGCCGACGACACCGCGACGGTGAACCCGGCGGATTTCCTCGAGACCGGGCTGACGCCTCCCGCACCGCCGCGTTTCGGCGGCGTGCTGCCGCACGCGCACCAGCCCGTGCAACAGGTCTTGCCCGAGCAACTGCTCTCCGATGCGGTGCGGGCAAGCTTGTTCAGTCAGACCATGCCGACGTGAACGCGCTGCTCGAGCTTGCGCGCGCGCTCTGCGACGAGGCCGGCCTTGAACCCTCGGTCGTGCCTGATGTGCACCTCCGCGCCGCGCTGAAGCGGCGGCAGCTGATCTGCGGCGCGCCGACGCTGGAAGACTACGCCGCGCGCTGCGCGGCAAGGCCCGAGGAACGCGGCGAAATCCTCGAAGAGGTGCTGGTGCGCGAAAGCTGGTTTTTTCGCGATCAGGCGCCCTACGAACTCCTCACCGCGCTGGCGTCCACGCGCTGGTGCAATCAAGACAGCCCGCTGCGCGCGCTGAGCGCGCCTTGTGCGAACGGTGAAGAAGCCTATTCCATCGCCATCGCGCTGGCGGAAGCCGGCCACTCCTTGTCCCGGCTGCAAGTCTGCGCACTGGACCTCAGCCAGCGCGGGCTCAAGGCGGCAGCGGCGGGACGCTACGAGGCCCGTGCCCTGGGCCAACTGCCAGCGTCCCTGCGCCAGCGCTGGCTGATCCCGACAGCGACCGGGCATTACCTGGTGCACGCAGCGCTGCGCGCGTGCGTGCAGTATCAGCACGCCAATCTGCTGGCGCTGCCCGCGGCGCTGACCGCGCAACGCTATCAGGTGCTGTGCTGTCGCAACGCCATGATCTACCTCCGCCCGGCGGTCCGCCGGCGGCTGCTCGAACAGTGGATGAGCTGCCTGGCCGGCGACGGCGTGCTGATTGTGGGCCACGCCGAAGCGGCGCTGATGCCATCGCGCTGGCTGCAGCCGGTGGGTCCACCGGGCGCTTTCGCATTCGAGCACGCGCCGGTCGCCATTGCGCCCGTCGTGCGCGCAACGGCGCCCCGCCGCAGCGGCGCCCCTCAGGCTCGCAGCGCCCACCCCGCGTTGCGCCCGCCGCCGCAGGAGCCGACCCGGCGCCCCGTTGCGCCCTCGCCGCTGGCCGAGGCCGCGGCCTTGGCCGACCGCGGCCGCTACGCACCGGCCGCCGCGCTGCTGGAGCAGCTCTTGGCCAGCGACTACGACCAGGTCGAGGCGCTGTATTTGCTCGGTCTGGTGCGGGCTGCCGAAGGCGACGTCGCCGCTGCCCGTCGCTGCTTCACGCGGGCGCTCTACCTGGTGCCTGCACACCAGGCCAGCCTTGAACATCTCGCACTATTGGCCGCCGACGGCGAGGACTCCGCTGCCGCCCGTCGACTGCGTCGACGTAGCGCCCATGCGGCAGCCCCGGAATGACGACGCCAGACGCCACCCTCGACGGCAGTTGTCGCCTGCAGATTGGCGTGTGGGGC
The DNA here is from genome assembly GCA_023257255.1 of Gammaproteobacteria bacterium. Taxonomy (GTDB): domain Bacteria; phylum Pseudomonadota; class Gammaproteobacteria. The sequence continues at coordinate 21,889 of JALRCR010000014.1, forward strand.
GACCGCAGCTGCGCGGCCTTGCGCGAGCACACGCACTGCCGCAACTGTCCGGTGTACGTCGACAGCGGGCGCCGGCTGCTCGACCGGCCGCCCAGCGCCGGCCAAATCGAAGACTGGCAGCAGCGTCTGACGGCCAAAGACCTGCCGGCGGATGGCGCGAGGACGGCGGTGGTGGTCTTTCGCATCGGCACCGAATGGCTGGCGCTACCCACCGCCCTGCTGCGCGAGGTCATCGACCCGGTGCCCGCGCATCGCGTCCCGCATCGGCGGGACCCACGGTTCGCGGGGCTGGTGAATGTGCGCGGCGAACTCATGCCCTGCATCGAGCTGGGCCGCGTCCTTAACCCCGCGCCGAGCGCTGCGCCCTCCGCGCAAAGCTGGCCGCGGCTGCTCATCATTGAACGTCAGGGCGAGGCCTGGGCCTTCCGGGTAGACGACGTCGACGGCGTGCACCAGATCCCGCGCGGCGATTTGCGTACCCCGCCGGTAACGGTCGGTCAGGGCGCGCCCTCGTTCGCCGCGCAGGTCTTCAGTCTGGCGTTCACGTTTGTCAGCTTGGCCGAGGGCGGCGCGCAGGGTCGCGCCGTGCAGCTGGACGCGGTGCAGGCGCAACTGCGCGCCGCGGCGGGCGCAATCAAGGTGCAGCGGGTCAGCGGCGACATCGTGCTGCTGGACGATGAACTACTGCTGCTAGCGCTGCGCGAGGTCTGCCAGTGAGCGGCGGCGACTTCGACGACCTGTCGATGTTCGAGCTGTTCGCCGAGGAAGCGACGGCCCAGATCGCGACGCTGGCAGAGGGCCTGGTTGCGCTGGAAAGCGCCGCCGACAAAACGCCCGTGCTGGACGAACTGATGCGCGCTGCCCACTCGTTAAAGGGCGGGGCCCGCATCCTTGGCCTCGAGGCACTGGTGAAACTGGCGCACGCGCTGGAAGATATTTTCGTCGCCGCCCTGCGGGACAAGCTCGCCCTCGGCGGGGCGGCGGTGGACGCGCTGCTGGGCGCGACCGACCTGATTAGCGCAGGCCTGGCGGATGGTGAAGCAGGCATGGCGGGGCTGGACGCACTCGCGAGGCCCACCCTTAGCCTGCTCGCCACCCTGCGCGCCGGGGCCTTGGTTGATACCGCAGCTTCAACGCCACCGGCAGTGGACCGCGCAGAGCCCGTGGCGCCGGCGCCCGCATCGCCCGCATGGCCCGCATCGCCCGCATCGCCCGCATCGCCCGCCCCCTTAGCGCCACCGCCGGCCGACGCGCCGGTAGCGCCCGGGCGGGCGGCGGACAAATCAATCCGCATGACGGCAGATGCCGTGGGCCGCCTCACCAGCCTCGCCGCGGAGGCGGTGGTGGAGGCCACGCGCCTCGAGTCCCTGCTCGATGACTTTTCCAGCCTGCGCGAGCGCCAGGGCGAGCTGTACAAGACGCTGACCGAGCTCAACACCCTGCTGGAACGCGGCGCCGGGCCGGCTGCGCTGCACGCGGGTCTGGCCGGCGCTTTCGCCAGTCTGGCGCATTCGAACGCCCTGCTGGCCGAGCGCCATGCCCGGCTCGAACAATACGCACGACGCTCCAGTTCGCTGGCGCAGCGACTTTCGCGCGAAACCCTCGCCAGCCGCATGCTGCCCTTCGCGTCGATCCTGCGCGGCTACCCGCGGCTGGTGCGCGACCTGACGCGCGAACTCGGTAAAAGCGGGCGTCTTGATCTGCGCGGCGAGTCCACCCAAATCGACCGCGAAGTGCTGGACCGGCTGGATGCGCCGCTTGGCCATCTGCTGCGGAACGCGCTGGATCACGGGCTTGAATCGCCCGCCGAACGCACCGCCTGCGGCAAACCGGCCGAGGGTCGCCTGCTGCTCGAGGCCTATCATCGCGCCGGCAAACTGCGCGTGGTGCTGAGCGACGACGGGCGGGGCATTGACCCCGAGCGTCTGCGCGCCGCGGTGGTCGCCCGCGGCCTCGAGCCCGCCGAGCGCGCGGCGGCGCTGTCGGCGAGCGAGCTCTACGAGTTCCTGTTTCTGCCGGGCTTTTCGACCGCTACCGCGCTGACCGAAATCTCGGGCCGCGGGGTTGGCCTGGATGCCGTTCGCGCCATGGTGCAGGACGCACATGGCACGGTCCGGATCCGCAGCACGCCGGGCATCGGCACGAGCTTTGACATTGAACTGCCCGTTACCCGCTCGGTGGTCCGGGTGCTGCGCGTGAGCATCGCCGACGAGGCTTACGCCATCCCGATCGCCGGTATCGAGCGGGTGCTAAGCGTGGACGCGGGCGCCTTGCGGACCATCGAAGGCCGGCCCTATTTCGGCTTTGAGGGCGTCGACATCGCGCTCGTGCCGGCCTGTGAAGTCCTCGCACTGGCGCCACCCGACTGGCAGCCCGGCGTGCTGCGGGTGGTGGTCATTCGCGATGGTGAGCGCACCTACGGGCTGGTGGTCGAAGCCTTTGCCGGCGAATGCGATTTGGTCGTCAGGCCGATCGACCCGCGGCTGGGCGAGCTGCGCGATGTTGCGGCCCTCGCCACCGATGAAGCTGGCGGTGTGGTGTTGATCCTCGACGTGGAAGAACTGGTCCGCAACGTCGATGGCCTGATCGGCGGTGGCCAGCTGCAACGCCTGCCGGGCGGTGAGGTCGATGCCGCAGCAACCGCGCGCAAGCGCATTTTGGTGGTCGACGATTCGCTCACTGTCCGTCAGGCCGCGCGGCAACTGCTGGAAAATCAGGGTTACGCCGTTGATGTGGCGGTCGACGGGCTGGAAGCCTGGAGCGCGCTCCGCCTGCATCCCTACGAGCTGGTGGTGACCGACGTCGACATGCCGCGTCTGAACGGCATCGAACTGGTCCGGAAAATTCGCGGCGAAAAACGCTTTATCGAACTGCCGGTGGTGGTCGTCTCCTACAAGGACCGCGGGGAAGACCGCCAACGCGGCCTTGAGGCGGGCGCCAACTACTATCTGTCCAAAGGCGGCTTTCGCGACACGGCCCTGCTGGAGGCGGTGCTCGATTTGATTGGCCCGGCCCGTGAGTAGGTTCAGGGCATGACGATCCGCGTGGGCATCGTGAACGACCTGGCCATTGCCGCCGAGGTCTTGTGCAAAATCGTCCAGCGCGACCCCGGCATGACGGTGCTGTGGATCGCCCGCGACGGACACGAAGCGATTGCCCGTTGTGCCACGGCGCTGCCCGACATCGTGCTGATGGATCTCATCATGCCGCAGCTGAACGGGGTTGAGGCAACCCGGCAGATCATGCGCGCCACGCCCTGCCCGATTCTGGTGGTGACGGCGACGGTGGCCGGCAATATCACGATGGTCTACGACGCCATGGGCGCCGGCGCGATGGACGTCACCACCACACCGGTCATTGGTGACCAGCGTGCGCTCGACAGCGGGCAAGTGCTGCGTCGAAAAATTCACACGCTGTGCAGCAGCGTAAGGGCCGCTCTCCCGCGTTCGGACAATGGTCCCGCGGCCACTGCCAAACGGCCCGGCGCGCCGGCGCCGTCGGGGCGCGTGCCCCCCGTGCTGGCGGTGGGCGCCTCGACCGGCGGACCCGGCGCACTGGCGACGATTCTGGGCGCACTCCCGCCGGATTTTCCCGCCGCGGTCGTCGTCGTGCAGCACATCGACGATGCCTTCGTTGCCGGCCTGGCGGACTGGCTGGGCAGTAGCACCCGGCTGCCGGTCGCGCTGGCGGGCCACGGGCAGCGTCTGCGTCCAGGTCAGGTGCTGGTGGCGGATGCTGGCGCGCATCTGACGCTGGGGCCTGCCGGCTTCTTGCATCAAGTCGACGCGCCGGCGGATGCGCTGCACCGACCGTCCGTCGATGTGTTCTTCGCCAGCCTCGCGCAACACGGTCCCGCCGGCAGCGCCGCGCTGTTACTGACAGGGATGGGTTGCGACGGCGCCGCGGGCCTGCTCGCCGTCCGCAAGGCTGGCTTCCCAACCTTCGTCCAGGACCAAGCCAGCGCCGTGGTGTACGGCATGCCGGGGGCCGCGCTTGCCCTCGGCGCCGCCGCCGGGGTGCTCCCCCTCGACCACATCGCCGCCCATTTCATCGCCCTGTTCAAACCGAGCCCCACGCCATGCAGCCAGTGACCACCGCTAACGCCGTTCCCGATCAGATTCGCGTCCTGCTGGTCGACGACCAGCGGATGGTCGGCGAAGCCGTCCGCCGGATGGTCGCCAACGAACCGAACCTTGTGTTCGAGTTTTGCCAGAAATCCGAAGACGCGCAGGCTGCCGCCGAGCGTTTTAGCCCCACCATCATCCTGCAGGATCTGGTCATGCCAGGCATCGACGGGCTGACGCTGGTGGCGCGCTATCGCGCCCATCCTCAGACCAAAGACGTGCCCATCATCGTGCTGTCGAGTCAGGAGGATGCGACCGTCAAGGCCGATGCCTTCGCGCAGGGAGCCAACGACTATCTGGTGAAGTTGCCCGACCGCATCGAGGTGCTGGCCCGCCTGCGCCACCACTCGCAGGGTTACATCCATTTACTCCAGCGCAACGCGGCCTTCGAGGCGCTGGCCGCTAGCCAGCAACGACTGGCCGGCGAACTGGCGGAGGCGGCGGACTATGTACGCTCGCAGTTGCCGGCGCCGCTGCATGGCCCGCTCAGCGTGCGCTGGGATTTTGAATCCTGCTCGTCGGTGGGCGGTGATGCGTTCGGCTACCACTGGCTTGACGACGAGCACTTCGTTGCCTACCTGCTCGATGTGTGTGGGCACGGCGTCGGCGCGGCGCTGTTGTCGGTGTCGGTGATGAACACGCTGTCGCACAACACCCTGCAGGACGTCGATTTGCGAGCGCCGGAGCAGGTGCTGGCCCGCCTCAATGCGGTGTTCACGATGGCGCGCCACAACGATATGTATTTCACCATCTGGTACGGGGTCTACCATGCCCCGACCCGCAGGCTGCGCTACGCCACCGCGGCCCATCCGCCGGCGCTGCTGTTTGCGCCCGGGGGCGAATCGAATGCGCCCACCCAGCTTGGCTTTCCGGCGCTGCCGATCGGCGCGATGGAGGGTATCGACTACCCGGTTGGCGACGTGCTGGTCGCGCCGGGCAGCCGGCTGTACGTGTACAGCGACGGCGTCTATGAAGTGCAGATGCCCGACGGCCGGGAAATGGCGCTGGAGGATTTCATCCCGCTGCTCGCGGCGCCGCCGAGCGACATCGGTGGCGTGCGCGCAACGGTCGCGCAGTTGCAGGGGCGCGCACGCTTTGATGATGACTTCTCGCTGGTCGAATTCGTTTTCACCTGAGCATGACGACACGCGGCACAGCACCAGATTCAGCGCGGTCGACTGTCGGCACCGCCCTGTGATCGACCAGACCGTATTCGCCCTCGCCGGGCTCGGCTTCTTTCTGGCCGGCCTGCAGATGCTCTCGGAGGTCAGTCGCACGCTGGTCGGGCGGCGGCTGCGGCGATTGCTTGCGGTGCTCGGGCGGGGTCGCGTTTCAAGCGCGCTGGCCGGGATTTTCCTCGGCGCGACCACCCAGAGCAGTAGCGCGGCCGCCTATGTCTGCATCGGGCTGCTGAACGCGCGCGCGGTCGGTATGGCCGGCGCGCTGTCGATCAGCGCCTGGGCTGGGGTGGGCACCGCGGTGCTGGTCTTTGTGGCCTCCATCAACCTGCGCTACGCCGCGCTCTGCGCGCTGGCGGCGGTGGGCGTCCTCTACCTGGCGTCACTGCATCGTGCCGACGCGGGCCAGCGTCTGTGCAGACTCCTGCTCGCCTTCGGGGTCACGCTGCTCGGCTTGGCCATGCTGAAAGAGGCCGGCAACGGTCTGGCGGCGAGCGCGTGGATGAAACAGCTTTTTCTGTTTTCAGCCGACTCCCCGCTGGTCGAGTTTTTCATCGGCCTGCTGATTACCTTGCCCCTGCAATCGTCGTCCACGGTCACCATCCTCGCTATCACCTTCAGCGAATCGGACTTGCTCAGCCTGCAGGATGCCGTGCTGATGGTCGGTGGCGCCCATATCGGCTCAGGCCTGAGCGTCGTCTGGACGTCTTCGCACCTCACCGGGGAATCGAGACAACTCGCGCTCTGGCAGGCGGCCGTCAAATTCCTGGGGGCACTGCTGCTGATGCCGGCAGGCTTGATGCTCATCCTGCAACCCGCAATAGCCGGCACGCTGAGCGCCGCCTTTTCCACGCCCATGCTGCTCGCCATGACCTATCTGGCGCTCAATGTTGCCGGCGCCCTGCTGGCGGTCCTGTGGCGCGCACCCTTGCAGCGACTGCTAAGCGCGATGGCCCCGATCGACGCCGCGCCGGCGGTGTTCGAGCCGCGGTATTTGTTTGCCGAGGCAAGCAGCGACCCCGAAACGGCTTTTCTGCTCGCCCGGCAGGAGCAGGCGCGGCTCGCCGCTCTTTTGCCCGATGGGCTGTCGCCTTTGCGCCAGGAAGTGAACGACGCCTCCTTGCCTCTTACCAACGATGCGCGACAGACGCTGACGCTGGGCCTGTTGGCGCGCATTTCCGGATTCATCAGCGAGGCCGTGAGCCGGCATCCGCACAGCAGCGACATCCGCGGGCTGCTCTTGCTCAAGGGCGCCAACGACCACTGCCGCTCGCTGGCCGACACGATCCATCAATACGTGAACGAGATCGGCGCACATCAGCGCGAGCACTCGGGCGAACACGACCTGTCCCACGCCATGACCGAAGCGCTGCACCTCTTGCTTGGCCTGCTCGCCGAGCAATTCGACGCTAAAGACACCGATGCAGATTTTCTTGAGGCGCTGACCCATGACCGCAGTGACATGATGCTGCAGATCCGCAACAGCATCCTGCAGCAGCCGGGTGGCGGCAACGCGAGCCGCGAGGCGCTGGTTCTGGCCACTGGTCTCTTTGAACGCGCAGTCTGGATTATTCGCCAGCTGTCGAACGATGCCCGCGAAATCGCGGCGTGTCTGGAGCGGGAGCGGGCATGAGCTCGCACCACCGCATCCGCTCCCCTACCTCTCCACGCCCTGAAGGAGCGCTGAAACGATGAACTTCCCCGGCAATATTTTTCTGGTCAGTCCGATCAACGCCATTCTTGAAGGGCTGTATGAGACGCCCATGACGCTCGCGGAACTGGCCACTCACGGCAATTTCGGCATTGGTACCTTCAACGATCTGGACGGCGAACTGCTGATGGTGGACGGGGCCATTTACCGCCTGGATGCCGATGGCTGTGCCCATCGGCCTGCGCCCGAGGTGTGCACCCCTTTCGCGGGCGTGTGTGATTTCAATCCGTATAGCGTGGAGCAGGTGAGCGGCATACCCGACATGCATGCCTTTGAGGCGTTTCTCGATCGTTCGCTGTTGTCGCGAAACATGATGTTTGCCATTCGGGTGGAGGGCCGCTTTGCGCGCGTGCGCACCCGCTCGGTACCCTTGACCGCCAATCACACACCGCTGGTGGACGCCACCGCCCTGCAGCGGCTGCTCGATCTGGAGAATGTCGAGGGCACGATCGTCGGTTTCTACACGCCGGACTTCATGCCCAGCGTGAACGTGCCGGGGTATCACTTCCACTTCATCACCGCCGACCGCTCGCGCGGCGGGCACGTGCTGTCCTGCGAAATCATCGAGGCCGAGGTCTCGTTCCAGATTTGCACCCAGATGACGCTCAACCTCCCCCTGACCGCCGACTACCTTGGCGTTGAATTCACGCGAGACGCCCGCGGCGACATTGAGACCGCGGAGCGGGCGCGCTGAGCCAGCGCGGCCGCGCTGCACGCGTCGCCCGCGCTTTTTTTTCGCTCCGCTTCGGAGGCTTTCGGGATTGTGACTGACCGACCTGCCGCATGACGCTCCGAAAGTTTTCGGTATAGCGCCGGAACGCAGCATCACCGGCCAGCGCTGGCGTACCCGATATGGACTCAAGGAGAAGGCGCGATGCGCAGACCACTGTTTAGGACCGCCCTGCTCGCACTGCTTGCGAGCGGCTTGCTGAGCACCCCGACCGTGCGGGCAGCCACGGCACCAACCAGGCCCACCATCGGGACCGCGACGGCCAGCAGCGGTGCGGCGACCATTCGATTTACCCCCGCCAGCGCGCAACCGCGCGGGGTGGTGGTCTCCAGCTATACGGCCAGTTGCACCACCAGCGGCACGACCACCGTGCGCACGGGTACCGTCTCCGGCGCGACGGCGAGCGCCGTGACGGTTTCAAGCCTGACCAACGGCAAAACCTATCGCTGCAGCGTCAAGGCCAAAAGCAGCGCAGGGGTTTTCAGCACGGCCTCGGGCAGCGTGTCGGTCACGCCGGTGGCAGCGCCTAATCCGCCAACCATCGGCACGGCCACGGCGAGCAGTGGTCAGGCCGTTGTCCGCTACACCGCCGTGGCCCAGCCGACGGGGGTCACGATCACCAGTTACACCGCCAGCTGCACCACCAGCGGCAGCACCACGCCGGTCACCGCAACCTCGACCAGTGCCGCGGCGACCTCGATCACCGTCACCGGCCTGACCAACGGCAAGACCTATGCCTGCAGTGTCAAGGCTAAAAGCAGCGGCGGCGTGAGCAGCGCGGCCTCTGGCACGGTGAGCGTCACGCCGGCTTCCCCCTCCGCCCCCAACGCGCCGACCTTGCGCAGCGTCGCCCCCGGCGATGCCCAGATCACCGTCAATTTTTCGGCTGCCAGCACGCAACCGAGCGGGGTGTCGGTGGCGAGCTACACCGGCAGTTGCCTTGCAAACGGGAGCAGCACGCCCATCACCACCACCGGCACCGAGGCGACGGCCACGGCGGTCACGGTCAAGGGGCTGACCAATGGCACCAGCTACGCCTGCAGCGTGAAAACCAACAGCAGCGCCGCGCTCAGCAGTGCGGCGTCGTGCACCGCCACCGCCACACCGACCGCAGTCGCGAGCAGCCCGGTGGCCTACGCCACGCCAGCGCAATGGTCGAGCGTCCTGAGTACGGCGTACGCGCCCTGCAGCTTGAGTTCGGCCGCGACGCTGACCTCGCTCGGCCGCTATCTGCTGTCCGACCAGTCGACCGCCATCACCACGGCGGTATATCTCGGCATCGGGTCGAGTGCGTCGGACTACAACGCGACGACGGGCTATGCGGTGCAGTCCGGGACCATCGGCACGGCGGCTACCTACGAGACCTATGTCTCGAAGCTGATTCAGGCGGTGGGCGTGACGGCGGCCAGCGGCACGGCGACCTACTACCGCTTTGACTCGCATCTGCATCCCAACAACTCGCTGGATGCCGACTCGACCGACGGCTACAAGCTGAAATTCCGCAACAACTTCGGCAAAGCGTCGACGACCTACGGGTATGTGACCTTCAGTTACGACAACACCACGAAAAAGCTGCAGGCCCGCGAGCGCTATACCTACAGCCTGGCCAGCGTGACGAGTGGCAACAACAAGACCTACACCGCCACCTATACCCGCGACACCAGCTTTGGCGCGGCCAACTACTACGTGAATCTCACCGGCGGGGTGTACACACTGGTAGCCCAATCGGCGTCGGCGACCAGCTTCTATTTCTACGATTCGCCGCTGGATTATTCGATTCCGACGGCCATGAACCCGACCAGCACGCCCTCTGTCACCAACGGCGCCGCGGGGTTTATTTCCAAGCTGGAAAACACCACCGTCGAAGGCCCCGGCGGGACGGTCTATCAGAACCTGAGCGCCACCTATCGACCCCAGGCCTCGGTGGCCGGCAGCAGCCCCACGACCAAGACGGCGGCCGATGCCAAACTCACCCTCATCAAACAAGCGGTCGAGGGCGCCGGCGGCACGCTGCGCTACGACCCTTCGGTGTACATCGCATTCCGCGACGCCGCGCTCCAGACCACCCTTGGCAGCGATGCCATTTCAGACGGCACGCCCGGTCAGAATCTGGTGCCTTACGTCTATTTCACCAACGAACAGGACGATGGTGGCACCTATCATCCGTTCATGATTGTGGTCAGCTACGCCAACCCGGCCACGCCGCACGGGCTAAGGGATGTGCCGCGCCCGCCGGGCGACGGCACCGGCGGCAGCTATCCCAATTCAAAAGTCACCCGCTACACCAACCGGGAACAGCGCATCACCCGCATTCCCATGAAAAACTACGGCACGGTCAGCGCCGTGACCGACAATGCCAGCGTGATGGACAGCCAGAGCGTTGGCACCTTGTGGGGCGATGTCACTACCACCCAGACCAAGGACGTCTACAACTACGCCAGCAAGGCCGACAACGGGCTGATGATCAACGGCGCGGTGATGTTTCCGGCCTACAACAACACGCTGGTATTTTCGCAATCACAGGGCGAGTTGACGGCCAATGGCTGCCACGTCGGGCAGGGCGGCGGCGGCCCGCACTGCCATGCCGACGGCTATCAGGGGCAACGCGGCCCGGGCGTCGCGCTGTATGGCGATGCGGACTACGTCGGCAAGAACCATCCGCCGCTGATCGGCTTCGGCTACGACGGGGTGGCGCTGTTCGGGGTTTATCGCACGCAGGATACGGCCATGAAGGGTTACGGCTCGCTGGACAGTTTTGGCGGCCATAACCACGACAGCATCGGCTATCACTACCACGCGCACACCGTCAGCGCGACGGCGACGACCACTGGCCCCAATCCCATCACCTACAGCTACAAGGTGTATGTGATGATGAAAGGGGCCTACATCGGCAATATCACCAGCGTGCCCTTGTTTGGCACCGGCGGTAACTGGAGCACCGACAAATACCTGGGCGGACAGGGACCAGAGCCTTAAGCCCGGGGCCTACCCACTGCCGGACGCTGTGGCTTGACGGCGCCCGGCCGGCCCGTGAACCTTGTCGCCGCGCATTGGCCTCGCCAGATGCGACGGCCCTTGTCGCCGACGCCCATCGCGGCGCGTGCCACTAGCCCATTTCCCAAGGAGCCCTCATGCAAATCAAAGCCGCCGTCATGCGCGCGACCAACCAGCCCCTCACCATTGAAGACGTCGATCTGGCCGCCCCTGGTCCGGAAGAAGTGTTGGTTAAAACGGTGGCCTGCGGCGTTTGCCACAGCGATTTGCACACCATGCAGGGCAATATCGCGACGCCCCTGCCGACGGTGCTGGGTCACGAACCGGCAGGCATCGTGCTGGCGGTGGGCGAGCGGGTACGCAATGTGGCGGTGGGCGACCATGTGATTGCCTGTACCTCGCTGTTTTGCGGCGCCTGTCCGCAGTGCGTGCGCGGCTGGCCGCACCTGTGTACCGATCGCGGCGCCTGCCGCCGCGGTGCGGACGACGCCCCCCGCATGAGCAACGGTAACGAACTGATCCATCCGTATGTAGACCTTGGCGGCTTCGCCGAAGCCATGCTGCTGCACTTCCGCGCGGTGGTGAAAATTGACCCGTCCATCCCGCTCGACCGCGCCGCGCTGGTCGGCTGTGCGGTGACCACGGGCGTGGGCGCCGCGCTCAACACCGCGCAGGTCGCGCCGGGTTCCACGGTGGCGGTCTTCGGCGCCGGCGGCGTCGGGATTTCCGTCATTCAGGGCGCGCGGATAGCCGGCGCGCGGCAGATCATCGCCATCGATCTCAACCCGCGAAAACTTGAAAGCGCGCTTAAGTTTGGCGCGACCGACGTCATCAATCCCGACCAGACCGACGTGGTGAAGGCGATCAAGAAAATGACTCGCGGCGGCGCCGACTATGCGTTTGAAGCGGTGGGCGTGCCAAAACTGCTGGAGCAGGCGTTCTACTGCCTCGCGCCGCGCGGCACGGCGGTGCTGGTGGGCGCGATTGCGATGGGGCAAACGGTGTCGATCAACCCCGGGCACTTCTTTCAGGAGAAACGGATCATCGGCTGCATGATGGGCTCCAACCGCTTCACGGTGGACGCGCCGCATTACCTTGAACTCTACCGCCAGGGCCGGCTGGATCTGGACGGCATGGTCACCCGCACCGTGCCGCTCGATCAGGTCAACGACGCCTTCCGCGCGATCGAGGCGGGTGAAGTGACCCGCACCGTGCTGACCTTTAACTAAGCCGTCAGAAGGAAACCCACCATGAGCATTCCCGCCCAGGCCGACCTTGGCATTACGCTTGAAAACCACGTGGCCACCGTCGAGATTCGCCGGCCGCCGCATA
>JALRCR010000150.1 GCA_023257255.1 Gammaproteobacteria bacterium
GATCGTGCCCGGCCTTGAAGCCGCGCATGAAGCGCCGGGCTATGTGCCTGGGCCGCGCGCGCAGGCCGCGCATCGGGCCTGGCAAGAGGCGGCACAACCCGCATGAACGCGCAGGACGTGGTGATTTTTCTTGGCCCAACGCTGTCGCGCGAAGAGGCCCGCACGGTGCTCGACGCGCGCTATCTGCCGCCCGCCAGTCAGGGCGATGTGTACCGCGCGGCGCGCGGCGGCGCCCGCGCGATCGGCCTCATCGACGGTTACTTCCAGCAGGTGCCGGCGGTGTGGCACAAGGAAATCCTGTGGGCCCTCACGCAGGGCGTGCATGTCTTTGGCGCCGCCAGCATGGGCGCGCTGCGGGCCGCGGAACTGGCCGCTTTTGGCATGCGCGGCGTGGGGCAGATTTTCGAGGACTACGCGGCCGGGCGCCTGAGCGACGACGACGAAGTCGCCCTCGTCCACAGCGATGCCGACAGCGGCTATTAGCCGCTCTGCGAGGCCATGGTCGACATGCGCGCCACGCTGGCTGCCGCGCGGGCGGCCGGCGTGATTGGCGCGGGCCTGCAGCGGCGGCTGCTCGACGCGGCCAAAGCCCTGTTCTATCCGGAGCGACGCTGGGAAACCGTGCTGCAGGCCATGCCGATCACCGCGCGCAACCGCGCGCAAGTGAACGCCTTCACCCGCTGGCTGCCGACCGGCCGCGTGGCCCAAAAACGCGCCGATGCCCTCGCCCTGCTCCACACGCTAGCCGCGTTCGGCAGCGGCCAGCCTGCGCCGTTCAAGGCGCGTTTCGAGTTTGAACACACCGATGCCTGGGAACAGGTGCGGCGCCGGATCACAAGCGTGCCGAGCGCTGCCGCCGACGCCCCCGATGCCGTCGCCGTATTGGCCGAACTGCGCCTCGACGGTCCGGCCTGGCAGGCCGCGCAGGCCCAGGCCCGGCGGCGCGCGCTGGCCGAAGCGCTGGCAGACGCGCGCGGCGAACAGGTTGACGATGCGCTATTGCCCAACGCGCTCGCGACGTTTCGGCTGCGTCACGATCTGGGCGCACCCGGCAGCGTGGCGCCCTGGCTTGCACGGCAGGGGCTGTCGCCGCAGGCCCTGATCGACGCCGTGCGCGGCGAGCTGGCGGCCACGCGGCAAGAGGCGCTGCTCGACGCCCACATCGAGCGCGCGCTGCTGCTGCAACTGCAGCTGGATGGCCGCTTTCATCCGCTGGCCGAACGCGCGCGCCATAAGGCCGCCGTGCTGCAGACGGTCGGCGCGGAGAACCCCGCACTGGCCCAGCAGGGCCTTGAAGAAGCGGCGCTGTGGGACTGGTATTTCGGCCTGCGACTTCGGCTGGCCGCCCACCCTACGCCAGAGGCCTTCGCGCAGGATCTGGGTGTGCCGCTGGCCGCGCTGCGCCGCGAAGTCCTGCGCGACTGGGTTTACCACGAGCAACTGGCAAAGGGTGCCTGAGCATGCAGTGCCCCGCCTGTCACAGCGAAAGCCCGGATAACTTCCGTTTTTGCGGCCACTGCGGCGCGGCCCTGGGGGCACAGCCCGCGCCGGCGCCGGTGGCCGTCGACCCGCACGAAGACGATCTGACCGAACGCCGTCGCCTGACGGTGGTGTTCTGCGATCTGGTGGGCTCGACCCAGCTGTCGACCCTGCTCGATCCGGAAGACATGCAGGTCGTGCTGCAGCAGTACCACGCGCTGGCGGGCGATGTGATCGGGGCGCGCGGCGGCTACGTCGCGCAGCACCTGGGCGACGGCCTGCTCGCCTATTTTGGCTTCCCCGAAGCGCGCGAAGACGACGCGGTACGGGCCATTCAGACGGCCCTGCAAATCAGTGACGAACTGACGCGCAGCACGCCGGCCGTGGCCTTGCCCGAGGCCTTCGAACTCCGGGTGCGCGTGGGCATACACACCGGCGAGGTGGTGACCGCGCTGGTTGGCCGTGGGGCGCAGAGCGAACGTCTGGCGCTGGGCGAAGTGCCCAACATCGCGGCGCGCCTGCAAAGTCTGGCGACGCCCGGTGAAGTGGTGGTCAGCGAAAACACCGAACGGCTGGCCCGCACTTACTTCGACTTCACGCCGCTGGGCCCCCAAACGCCGCGTGGCGCGGCCCGTCCGCTGGCCTGCTTTCGCGCCCGCCGACGGCGGTTAAAAGACACCGCGGGATTCGAGGCCGGCGAGTTGCTGATTGGGCGTCGTGTCGAACTTGCCGCCCTGCACGCGGCCTTCGCCGCCGCGCGCGACGAAGGCCTGCGCCTGCTCAAACTGGTGGGCGAACCGGGCATGGGCAAAACGCGGCTGTGTGCCGCGCTCCGCGAATCGCTGGCGGTCGATGCGGTGCGCTGGTTTACCGCCCGTTGCGCGGCCGACGGCAGCGGCTCGTTTCTGTTTCCGCTGGCCGGCCTGCTGCGCGACTGGGCCGAGTTGGACGAGGTCCACGAGCCGCTGGCCCAGTCTCTTGTGCTGCAAGCCCGCCTCGACGCCTTGCCCGGCGCCGAGCGCGAAACCACCTGGCGCGCGCTGTGCGAGCTGCTGCAAATTGCCCCGCCGCCCGGTGAAGTCTGGCTGGACGAGCGGCCCGAACAGCAGAAAGGACTCATCTTCGAGGCGCTGCTGGACTGGCTCAGCGCCCAGAGCGCCTATGGCCCGCTGGTGTTGCAGATCGAAGACATGCACTGGGCCGACCCCTCGACGCTGGAATGGCTGGGTGCGCTGCCCGATACGCTGCGGCTACTGGTGATGCTGACCACGCGCCCGCCGGCGAGCGGCGGCGATCCGCTGGATGCGCTGCCCGGCGCAAGCCTGAGCCTTTTGCCGATGACGCAGGACGATGCCGCCGCACTGGTGCACCAGTGCGGCGGCGCGATCGCCGAACCGCTCTTGAAGCGCATTGTGGCGCGCGCCGCCGGCGTGCCCCTGTTTGTGCAGGAGCTGGCCCGCCTGGTCAGCGAAACCGGTGATGGCGCCAGCACCGAAGCGGCTTTGCCCGACCGCCTGCGCGACCTCTTCACCATCCGCCTCGACCGGCTGGGGCCGGCCAAGCGCATTGCCTCGCTGGCGGCGGTGGTAGGTCCGGAATTCACCGCGCCCTTGCTGGGCAAGGTGGTCGATCTGCCGCCCGCCGAACTCGCCGCCCAGCTGGCTGTGCTGGTGGAGGCGGGCGTGATCACCCCGCTGGACGACGATGACACTTTCGGCTTCAAGCACGCGCTGATCCGCGATTCAGCGCTGGCCAATATGCTGCGTCGCTCGCTGCGGAGCAGCCATCGGCGCGTGGCAGAAGTGCTGGAAGCCGCGTTTCCGGACGAATGCAGCGCACGCCCGGAGCGGCTGGCACGGCACTGGGGCGAGGCGCAGGACGTGGCGCGCGCGCTGGACTACTTCGCGATCGCCTGCGAACGCGCCCGCGGCGTGTACGCAAACGCCGAAGCGACCACGCTCTATCGGGAAGCGCTGGCGCTGGCCGCCCAGTCGGGCGAAACGCCGACGGCCTTGCTCGCCGATGCGCTGCTTGATTTACAGGAAGGTCTGGGCGAAGTGCTGACCATGATGCGCGAGCACGGCGAGGCAGTCGCCACGCTCCGCGCGGTGTTAAGCCAGCTCGCGCCAACCGACCCGCTGCGCCGAGCCCGGCTGTTGCGCAAGATCGGACTGGCCAGTCGCGACGAACACGACAAGGGCATTCCGCTGTTGGAAAGCGCGCTGGCTGCGCTGGGCGCACACCCGACCGACGGGCAGGAGCGCTGGTGGCGTGAATGGCTGCAGATCAAGTTTGAACTGGCAAAAACCTACTACCAGCTGGTGCGGGTGACGGAAATGAAAGCCGTCGCACAAGAAATCGAACCGCTGCTGGCGGACTATGGCACCCCTCAGCAGGCGGCAGAACTGGCCAACCAGCTGATGCTGATCGAACTGCGCGAAAGCCGCTTCGGTCCGAGCGAAACGGCGCTCACCCATGCGCGCCATTTTCTGCAGGCCGCGCTAGCGGCCGACGACCTGCCGCTGGCCGCGTCGGCCAGTGCCGCACTGGGCATGATCCTGACCAGCCACGATCTGCTGGAAGAAGCCGCCGACGCTTTTATGGCCGCGCTCGATTTATGCGTGCGCGCCGGCCATCGCGCGGCCGAGATTCGGGCGCTGGTCTACTTCGCCGTGGTCCGGCGACGGCAGGATGACGTGGCGGCAACCGAAGCCCTGAGCCAGCAGGCGCGCGCGCTGGCCGAAGCCGGCGGGATGGGCGTGTACGTCAGCACCGCCGACGCCAATCTGGCCTGGGTGGCGTGGAAGCGCGGCGATTTCAGCGCGGCCCGCACGCTGGCCGGGCAGGCGCTCACCGGCCTGCGCACCGCCAGCGCACGCTCGCCCTATTTCTGGACGGCGCTGCTGCCGCTGGCCGCGATGGCCTTTGCCGACGACGAGCTTGATCTGTGCGCGGAATATCTCGAGGCGATGACCGCGCGCGACCAGCAGCTGCTGCGCCCGGCCATGATGGCGAGCTTGGCGGCGCTCGGTTCATCGACTGGATCAGAGCGCGCTGCCGCCTGCGCCGAGGCCCTGCGCGAAGCGGCGGCCGGACGTTATCTCTAAACCCACAGGGGCGACCGACCGCGATTAACGCGCTTGCCTGCGTGCGAGCGCTCGCGCCTAATGCGGCCGGTCTCTTCCACGTCAGATCCCAGGAGCAAACAGTCCCCATGACCGTCTCCAGCAGTCCTGTTCACGTGATTGAAATGACAGCCGCCGAGCAAGCACGCGCCTTCGCGATTTGCCGGGAATTGGCGGATGAATTTAGCGCTGCCGGCCCCCGCCACGATGCCGACAACAGCTTTCCCTACGCGCTGGCTGAACGCTTTCGCGCCTTGGGCCTGCCCGGTCTCAATATCCCTAAACGCTTTGGCGGCTGGGGCGCCGACATCGCTACCACCGCTCGCTGCGTGCAGATTCTGGCGCAAGGCGACCCGGCAATTACCCTGGGCTTCAACATGCACTTTGGCGTGATTGGTTTTTTCCGCGGCATGTGGCGCGAGGCCGATCAGGCGCGGTTTTTTCCGGGCGTTGCCCGCGACGGGCATCTCTTCGACGGCGCCTACAGCGAAACCCGCGCCGGCGTGATGGGCCTTGCCGACACACTGGCCGTGCCGGTTGAAGGCGGCTACCGCGTCTCTGGACGCAAGACCTGGGGCACGCTGTCGCTGGTCGCCAATTTTCACACCTTCAACGCGACGATTACCGGGGCCGATGGGCAGTTGCCCACGGCGCACGAAGACCGTCTGGCGAGGGAAGTGATGTTCGTGTGTCCCGCCGCCGCGCAAGGGGTGCGCATCGAGCAGACCTGGGATGCGCTAGGCATGCGCGCATCGGGCACCGAGACGGTCGTGTTTGACAATCTTTTTGTGCCGGCGGGGGATCTGGTTTCGACCGCGTTTCGTCCCGCGCTGTTTGCCAATCTGGAATGGCAGACGCTTAGTTTTGCCTCGGTGTATCTGGGGCTGGCCCGGCGCGCCTTTGAAGAGACCGTTGCCATCCTCCGCCGCAAACGCCTTGGGGCCGTCGCCGAGGCGGCGGACGTCAAGCTGAGCGATCAGCAGTTGGTGCAGGTGGGCGTGGGCGAAATGCGCGTCCTGATCGAAGCCGCTGCGAACACCATTGAAGTGGCGGCCGCGCGATTGCTGGAAGGCCGCGACCTGCCCAGCGACCCGATGCTGCGCCTGTCGCTGCTCGAAGTGCCCAAAGTGGTCGCCACCGAAAACGCGATCAAGGTGGTCGACATCGGGATGCGCCTGGTCGGCGGCGGCGCGTTCCGGCGCGGTCATCCGCTAGAAAAACTGTATCGCGACGCGCGCAGCGGCCCGTTTCATCCGCTGACCACCGACCAGCTGCTACAAGTGCTGGGCCGGACCGAGTTGGGGTAGACCGCCAATGCGTGTGTGCGTATCCCCGATCTGTAGCAGCGGCGCGTGCGCCGCGATTGGGCCAGGCGCAAGCGCGAGGGACCATCGCGACGCGCGCCGCGCCGTCAGGCGAGGTGTACCTCGCGCCAGCGGCGCAACACGCCGCCGGTGTCACCCAAGCCTCGACTTTCCCCTCAGTCGCCGACCACCCCTGACCACGCGCCGCTCGCAATCGCCGCCGCGCGATCGTCCGGCCGCTCAAACTGCGGGCTTTCGTCGCGCGGCTGGCGAGTGTCTTCGCCTTTTGTAGCGCCGGCCTGCATGCGCCAGTCGTCGCTGCCCCAGTCGGCCGGCAGTTGCAGGATTTCGCCGGGCCCTTGCAGACGCTCAAAGCCCTGCACGGCAGCGCGGACGATCCGCAACTGGTCGGCTGCATCAAAAGGCTTGCCGCTGCTATGCCCCAACGGATAGTCCACAAAGAGCCCGCGCGGCGGCCGCCCTGCGGTAAAAATATCGAGCGCGCTGCCCAGCACCAAGGTAGGCATGCCGTGGGCTTCGAGGTGACGTGCGACCAGACACACGGTCTGATGACACACCGGTCACATCGCGACCAGCAGCGCGCAATCGACGCCTTCAGCACGAAAAGCGTCCAATAGCGCGGGCGCGGTTTCTTCGCGCACCCGCCGCTGCGAATACACCCCGCCCATACAGGAAAACACCTGCGGCGCGAGTTCGCCGACCACGCCTTCCGCGCAGAGCGCACGCAGGGACGCGAGCGGCATGATGCAGCCCGGATCGCGCTTGGCGTCGACCAGATAGTTTTCGGTGATGTGCGAGAAGCGGAGATCTTCAAGATCCATTGCGGAGGACAGCGCACGAATCGACGTGTCGTCCTTGTAGTGATAGGCGCGCTGACCCAGCGCATAGGCGCCGGCGGTCGACAACAAGCCGAGGCGGCATTCAGCCAGCGGCTTCGCGAGCGCTGTGAACGGCGGCGGGCTGTCGGCCTCGAACCAGCGGTAGGGCGTATAGCCCAGACTTTCGTAGCGGGCCTTGATGGCCTGCATGTAGTTGACGCTCATGGCTGCTCCTGTGGGCGTGAAAAGGGTCGCTTAGGCCAATTATGGCCACCTCGCCCCGCTCCGCCCAGCACGCCGCGTTAGCGTCGGTACCTTTGCACCCAGGCCCACGCGCGCTGTTGCGCTTGCGCAAACACCGCCTCGTCACGGGCCTCCGCAGTCGCCAGTCGGCGCGGGTCGGGCGTGATGCCGACGCGCCATAGGTCCAGCCGATCGGCGTCCCAGCAGGCGCGTACGGTCAGGTCGCCCGTCATGCCGCCGTCGCTGTGCGTGCGGCAGGCTTCGGCCAGCAGATCGAAGCCCGCGCTATCGATCTGGAACAACTCGCCGCGCAGGGCGTGCGCGAAGTCCACGGCCCGGCTGCCGTGGCGCCGGTCGCCGTAGTCGTTGTGCCGACAGCTGTCGTGGAAGAAGGCAAAGAGCTCGATGACGTCGACCCGGGCGCCACTGCGGGCCGCGATGGCCAAGCCGTTGAGCCGCACCCGCGCCCAGTGCGGCGCCCCGTGCACCCCGCCCCAGTCGAGACGAAACTGCCGCCGCACGGCGGCAAGCAGCGCGGGCGTCAACACGCCGCTGCCGCGCCGTTCAGTCACGTTCGGCAAGTTCGCGGTGCCGCGCGTGAATGGCATCAAAAATGGCTTCAAGCCCACCATGCGCCCCGCGCAGGCCGTCGATTACCTGCCCTGCCCAGTCGAAATATGCGCGCCGGCGCGCCGTGCTCCAGCCCATCGGCGGGGCGTGCAGCATGTCGCGCAGATTGCAGATCTTGTCCGCCAGCTTGACCAGACGCGCGGGCGTTGACAGGCGCGGCGCGTGCTCAATTTGCAGCTGTTTACGTTGCGCGGTGGACAGGGTTTTGTCGTCGCTCACTTCCATCACCACCAGCGCGATTTCGGCGCCGAAGTGGGCGTGCAGTTCGTCCGGGCTGGTCGGCGTGTCTTCAATCACATCGTGCAGCAGCGCGGCGCACAGCACGATGACGTCGGTAACGCCCGCCTCGTGCACCAGCACGTCAACCACCGCCAGCGGGTGGCTGATATAGGGCGAGCGCGCAGCGTCTTTGCGCTGTTGCCCTTGGTGACGCTCGGCGGCAAAGGCAGCCGCGCGGGCGAGTGTGCTCAGCGGGTGACGGGCGGGTGCGGCGGCCTTGTCCTTCATCGGTGCGCGGGTCTCGAAGTCCTTCGGCCGGATTCTAGTCAAAGACCGGGGCGAACCCCACCCAAATTTCCAGCCCCTGCGGGTTTCCGGCACTGCGGATTACCACCAGCTGGTGCGGAAACGGCATGCCGGTGAGCAAGGCGAATGGATCGTTCTCGTCTTCTTCATCGCCGGCGTCTGCATCAGCCGTCAGCGTGCCATCGGCCAGCGTGTAGCCGCGATCCGCAAGCGCCGCTTCGAGCGCGGGGGCGAGATATTCGCAGCCTTCGGGATGGGCGATGAACAGCGTGTGCGCGCAAGCCTCGGGGAGGCCTTCATCGTCCAGGGCATCCGGGACCACCGCGGCACCGCAGAACAGGCAATGGAGCGCAGTGGT
>JALRCR010000151.1 GCA_023257255.1 Gammaproteobacteria bacterium
CCGCCTCGATGCACACGGCCAGCAGGGCCTCCCCGTGTCGCCGCAAGGTGGCGGGCGGCAAGGCGTTCACGGTCGCCAAATCGGCCAGCGTGCGCGGTCGTCTGCGGGCGATCTCGACCAGCATCTCGTCGCGCAGGATCCAGTTACGCGGCCGGTTCTGCGTTTGTGCCTGCTGCTCGCGCCATTCGGCCAGCGCCTGCGCCACGGCGAGCGCGGGACCATCGCACTGGTTCAAACCCTTCACGCGCTGCGCCGGCGGCGGGCCGTCATCGACCGTCAAGCGCGCGCATTCCTCGGTCAGCCAGCCGGACTTGCCGGCCGCCTCCAGCGCGGCGGTCATCCGCGTCCACAGTGGTAGCAGGTGCAGGACGTCCTGCGCGGCGTAGTGCCACTGGGCCTCGGACAAAGGCCGCTGGGCCCAGTCGGTGCGGGTTTGGGACTTGTCGAGCACCACGCCTTCGTAGTGTTCTACTAGCCAGGCGTAACCGACCTGCTCGGGCAGGCCCAACAGCCCGGCCGCGATTTGGGTGTCGACCACCCCCGCCACCTGCAGCCCACCGTGCACCATCAGCGCTTCCAGATCCTGCCGCGCGGCGTGCATCAGCTTCGGGCGGGCGGGATCGGCCAGCCCCGCCGCGAGCGGGCTTAGGTCTGGCACGCTGAGGGGATCGACGCAGATGACCTGACCAGCGGCCGCGATTTGCAGCAGGCAGAGCCGCGGATAGTAGGTGTCCACCCGCATGAACTCGGTATCGAGCGCCCACGGGCCGGGCACACTCAGCGTGGCCAGCGCCGCGTCCAGCGCGGCCGGCGTATCAACAATCAGCGTGGGCCTGTCGGCCGTGGAACGGGAATCTGGCACGGCGTGGCGCCCTCTTGTCTGCTGGCAGGGAAGCGTAAAAATTCTGTCATTTACCGGCATGTCCGGCACGGGCGATACGCTACACTAGCCTCCGGTTCGCGACCAATCCACGAACCCATCAAATCCGGTTTTCTCATCATCAAGACCAAGACCGACACCCGCATGAAACACATTTTTGCTGCCGCGCTGGGCGCCATCCTTCTGGGCTTCATTGGACCCGCGCTCGCGCTGGCGCCCACTGTGCCGGTCGACCAGTTGGTGCCCAGCACCGAACACCGTCGCGCCACCCGCCTCATCACGCACTTCATCGCCAACTATCACTACAAGAAAGCGCCGCTGGACGACGCGCTTTCGCAAACGATTTTCGACAACTACATCGATGCGCTGGACCCGACCAAGAGCTACTTCCTTAAATCCGACATCGACGAATTTGGCGCCTACGCCCAAGAGCTCGACGACGACCTGCGCAACTCCGACCTGCAAAGCGTGTACGAAATCTTCATTCGCTTCCGTCAGCGGGTAGAGGCACGCATGACCAAGGCCACCTCCCTGCTGGCCAAGCCCTTCGATTTTACGGTCGACGAAACCTTCGAATTCCAGCGGGAAAAAGCCCCCTGGGCGGCCAACGAGGCCGAACTCGACGAACTCTGGCGCAAGCGGATCAAGAACGACGTGCTGTCGCTCCAGCTGGCCGGCCGCAAGCCGGCGAAAATCATCGACACGTTGCGCAAGCGCTATGAAGGCATTGCCCGCCAGACCGCGCAGTACAACAGCGAAGACGTCTTCCAGACCTTCATGAACGCCTACACCACGGCCATTGACCCGCACAGTTCCTACTTCTCGCCGCGCACTTCGGAGAATTTTAAAATCCGCATGAGCCTGTCGCTGGAAGGCATCGGCGCCGTTCTGCAAAGCGACAGCGAGTACACGGTGGTAAATGAAGTGGTCAAGGGCGGTCCGGCCGACCTCAGCCACAAGCTGCATAAAGGCGACCGGCTGACCGGGATCGGTCAAGGCGCGAATGGTGAACTGGTCGATGTGGTCGGCTGGCGGCTGGATGAAGTGGTCGACCTGATTCGCGGCCCCAAGGGTTCGGTGGTACGCCTGCAGGTCCTGCCCAAGAACGCTGGCCCCGATGGCCCGCCCAAACTCATCACGCTAACCCGCAATACCATCCAGCTCGACAATCAGGCCGCCCAGCGCAAGGTGCTGGAAGTGCCCGACGCGGCGGGCCCGCGCAAAATCGGCGTGATTGAGATCCCGACCTTCTACATGGACTTCGAAGCCCGCATGCGCGGCGACGAGAACTACCGCAGCACCACCCGCGACGTGCGCCGGCTGATTGGCGAGCTTGAAAAAGAAGGCATCAGCGGGCTCATCATCGACCTGCGCGGCAATGGCGGCGGCTCGCTACCCGAAGCCGTTGAACTGACCGGTCTGTTTATCGACACCGGTCCGGTGGTGCAGGTGCGCAACTCGCAGGGCCGCGTGCAGGTTGAAAAGGATACCGACGACGGCATCGCCTACAGCGGTCCGATGGCGGTGCTGATTGACCGCAACAGCGCCTCTGCGTCCGAAATTTTCGCTGCCGCGATCCAGGACTATCGCCGCGCGGTGGTGGTCGGTGAGACCACCTTCGGCAAAGGCACGGTGCAGAACCTGGTCGATCTCAACCGCTTTGACGAAGAGAGCAAAGGCAAGCTCGGCCAGCTGAAGGCGACTATCGCGCAGTTTTTCCGGGTGGAAGGCGACAGTACCCAGCATCGGGGCGTGGTGCCGGATGTGGCCTTTCCTTCCGGCCTCAGCACCAAGGAACAGGGTGAACGCGCGCTCAAGCACGCCCTGCCCTTTGCCCATATCGCGGCCCTTAGCTTCACGCCCAGCAGCGCGCAGGTGGACCACCTCAACGAACTGAAAACGCGTCACGATGCGCGCATGAAGTCCGACCAGGCTTATCTTGCGCTGTTGGCTCAGGAGCGGGCCGTGCAGGCTCAGGCCGACCGCACCTCGCTCTCGCTGCTCGAATCCAGGCGCAAGGCCGAACATGAGCAGGCCCGTCTGGACCAGCGGGCGCGCGAAAACGCCATCCGCGTGGCCCACGGCAAAGCCGCCCTGCCCGCGGTGCCGGAGCCGGACACCGACGAGGAAGACGAAGACAGCAAGACGGCCGACGAAGACGGCGGCAAGGGCAAGCCGGGTGATTTCGACGTCGTGCTGGAAGAGGCGTCGAAGGTGCTGAACGACGTCATCGATCTGCACACCAGCACGGCGGCGGCGCGCTAGGCCGCCTCAGGCCGGCAGGCTGATCAGCACCACACCAACCAGCATCACAAGCGCGGCCAGCAGGTTGCGGCCAAACGCGGGCTCGCGAAACCACACCAGCCCGTAAATCAGACCGAAGACGAGGCTGGTGCGTTTGATGGCCACCATATAGGCCACGCTCACGTGTTCAATCGCCACAAAGTGGCTTAACACCATCACCGCCATCGCGAGGCTCACCGCCAGCATCGCCCAGGGCCGCGGCGGGGTACTTCGCCACCAGCGCGGACCCTGCAGCCGCATGCCCAGCGCCGCCACCAGTGCCAGCACCACCGAATAAAGCGCCGCGAAGGGCAGCCCGGGCAAATAGGCCAGCGCGGCTTTGCCGATGGTGGCGGTCAGGCTGAACAACAGCGCAGCCATCAGCATCAGCCGGGTGCCCTGCTCTGCCAGCACCGCGCTGAATGGTGCCAGCAGTCCACGCCAGCCGCGCGAAGGCGCCAGATTGAGACACCAGGCGCCGGCCGCAATCAGGGCAATGCCCAGCGCGCCGCGCGGGCTGATTGCCTCGCCAAGCAACAGATAGCCAGTCAGCAAAGTAAAGACCGGCGAGAACGACAGGTAGGGCAGCGTGCGGCTGAGCGGGGCCAAGGTAATGGCGCGCACGTAGAGCCAGAAGGCCAGCATGTCGAGCGGAATGAGCACCGCAAGCACGCCCCACAGGCCCACCGGCAGTGTCGGCAACTGCGCCCAGGGCACCCAGGGCAACAGCCATAGCCCGCTCAGCACAAAGCGGGCGGCCATGGCAGCGCGGGTTTCACCCGGCGGGAAATAGCGCTTGGTGAGCGCGTCAGCAGTCGCCAGCATGAAGGCCGACAGCAGGGTCAGGAGCAGCCAGCTCATCGAGAATCGCCAATGGTCACGTTGATCCTTAGGATGCAGCAGTCGCCCCCGGAGCAGAGCACATGACGACCGGATTGATTTATGACGCGCGCTTTCTTGAGCACGACACGGGCGCCGGGCATCCCGAACGACCCGCGCGCCTGACCGCCGCCATGGCAGCCCTGGACGCCGAAGCCTGGCGTACGCAGCTGCAGGAGCTAAGCCCCAGCGCCGCCGACCTGCGCTGGATAGAAAGCATCCACCGTCTGGACTACATCCGGCGCGCCGAGGCGAGCTGCGCGGCGGGCGCCGCCTTCCTCGATACGGCGGACGTCGCGATTTCCCGCGCCAGTTACGAGATTGCCTGTCTTGCCGCGGGGGCCGGTCTTAAGCTGGCGGACGCGCTGCTGGCCGGCCAGATCGACAACGGCTTCGCCATGGTCCGCCCCCCGGGTCACCACGCGGAGCACGCGATGGCGCTGGGTTTTTGCATGTTCAACAACGTCGCGATCCTCGCCCGCTACCTGCAAGAGCAGCACGGGCTCGACAAGATCGCAATCCTCGACTGGGATGTCCATCACGGTAACGGCACGCAGCACAGCTTTGAGGAAGATCCCTCGGTGCTCTATGTCAGCCTGCACCAATATCCCTGTTACCCCGGCACCGGCAGCGCCAGCGAAACCGGCCGCGGCCGCGGCCGCGGCGCGACCCTTAACTGCCCGATGCCGGCCGGAGCGACCGACAGCGCCTACGAACGCGCGTTTCAGGAACAGGTGCTGCCGGGGCTGGCGCAATTCCGGCCCGAAATCATCCTGATTTCAGCCGGCTTTGACGCGCATCGCGACGACCCGCTGGCCGATGTCCAGCTGAGCACCGCCTGCTATGGCTGGATGACCGCGCGGGTAATGGAAATCGCCGAGCAGTACGCCGGCGGGCGCATCCTCTCACTGCTGGAGGGTGGCTATGATCTGCAACGCACCGGCGAGTGTGTGGTGCGCCATCTGGCCGTGCTGGGTGGCCAGCTGAAAGCCTGAGCGGGCCTCAGATTAAACGCGCACAGCGGGCACAGCGCGTCGCGGCCGGCAGGGTGGAGAGGCGGGCCGCGCCTATCGGCCGCGCGCAAAACTCGCAGACGCCGTAGCGGCCCTCGTCAAACCGGCGGAGCGCCTGATTAATTTCCTCAATCTCCGCCCCCAGACGCAGCGCAATCGCCTGAATGACCTCATCGCTTTGCTGCAGCAGGAACCGGTCGTCCGCATCGCGCAGCGCTGGCTCGCCGACCTGCCGCAAGTGGCCTTCCACCCGCGCCTGACGGGCTTTCAGTTCTTCGGCCACAGACTCTAATCGGGCGCGCGGACTCATCGTCATCATTGCTTCCTTGGCAGCTTGCTTACCCCATACACACTAGCTGCCGGATGGGGCCGGGACTTGATTAAGATCAGCCCCGAAGTGAGCCCGCGCAGGGTGCTAAACTCCCGCCCGTTCGCCCCGCCCGCTTCGGGCGCCGCCGCCTGCCTGCGTGCCGGCGCTTGTCCGTTTGCTAGATGAAGGTCCTCATGCTCAAACGCGTACTTCTGCTGCTGACGCTTTCGGTGCTCATTTTTGGCGGCCTCGCGGCCAACAAATTCCGGCAAATAGAAACCATGAAGGCGCGCTTCGCGACGCCACCACCGCCGACGCGCGTGGCTGCCGTCACCGCCGAGGCACGGCACTGGGAACGCGGGCTGTTCGCCGTGGGCTCGCTGGCCGCGGTGCAGGATGTGAACGTGATGAGCGAAGTGCCGGGGCAAATCGCCGCGATTCACTTCGAGTCCGGCAAGCAGGTCACGGCCGGCGAGCCGCTGGTAACGCTCGACGCCAGCGTCGACGCGGCAGAACTGCAGGGCCTGCAAGCTGCGAAGCGTCTGGCCGACATCCAGTTTGAGCGGGCTGGCAAGTTGCAGCACGACCGCGTCTTGTCCCGTGCGCAGTACGACGAGGCCGACGCCCGTCGCGCCGAAGCCGACGCCCTGGTGCGGGCCAAGCAGGCCTATCTGGCCAAAAAGATCATTCGTGCGCCGATCAGCGGCACGTTGGGCATCCGGCGGATCGATCTCGGCGACTATCTCGCGCCCGGCTCGCAGGTCGTCACCCTGCAAGCGTTGGATCCGATGTTTGTCGACTTCCGACTACCCGAGCGCTTTATCCCGCGCCTTGGCACGGGCCAAACGGTGCAATTAAGCGTGCAGGCGCAACCCGACAAGTCCTACACCGCGCGCATCACGGCAATCGACCCGGCGGTCGATCCGGCCACGCGCATGGTGAAAGTGCGGGCGAAACTGCCCAATCCCGCGGGTGAACTGCGCCCGGGCATGTTCGCCGAAGTGGCGGTGGACGAAGGGCTCAACGACGAAGTCGTGGTGCTGCCGGAAAGCGCGATCACCTACAGCCCCTACGGCAACTCGGTGTTTGTGATCGAGCAACGCGACGGGGTACTGAAAGTCACGCGCCGCGCGGTGACCACCGGGGAAATCCGCGAGGGCATGGTGGCCGTCAGCAAGGGGTTGGCCGCTGGCGAGCAGGTGGTGGCCGTGGGCCAGAACCGTCTGCGTAACGACCTGACGGTCGAAATCGCGCCCGCGTCGTGAAGGGCTTTACCGACCTTTTTATTCATCGACCGGTGCTGGCGAGCGTCGTCAGCCTGCTGTTGATGGTGCTCGGGCTGCGGGCCATTACCAGCCTTGAGGTGCGGCAGTACCCGAAAACCGAAAACACCGTGGTCACCATCCGCACGCCCTATCCGGGTGCCAGCAGCGAGTTGGTCAAAGGCTTCATCACCACCCCGCTGCAACAGGCCGTGGCCGAGGCCGACGGTATCGACTACATCACCTCCAGCAGCAAGCAGGGCCTGTCGACGATCGAGATTTACATGAAGCTCAACTACGACGCGCACGCCGCCGTAGCGGAGGTTCAGGCCAAGATTGCCAGTCAGCGCGGCGTGCTGCCGGAGCAGGCGGACGACCCGATCATCGAAGCCGTCACGGGCGATCCGACTTCGCTGATGTACATCGCGTTTTACAGCGCAGAAATGAATCGCCAGCAAATTGCCGACTATCTGCTGCGCGTGGTGCGTCCGCAGCTACAGGCGATTCCCGGGGTGTCGAAAGCGCAGATTTTTGGCAATCAGGCCTTTGCCATGCGGATCTGGCTCGACCCGCGCAAGCTCACCGCCCACAACGTCACCGCCGGCGACGTCCGCCGCGTGCTGGAAAAGAACAACTATCTGGTGGGGCCTGGCGCGACGCGCGGCAAGCTGGTTTCCATTGACCTCACCACCACCACCGACATCAGTCGCGTGGAAGACTTCAACAACCTGGTGGTACGCGCCGAGAACGGCGCGCTGGTGCGAATCGGTGATGTCGCGCGGGCCGAGCTTGGCGCCGAGGACTACAACGCCACCAGTCTGTACAACGACAGGACCGCGACCTACATCGGCATCGACGCCGCGCCAGGCGCTAACCCGCTGACGGTGGCGGAACGGGTGCGCGCGGTGATTCCCGCGCTGAAGGCCCAGATGCCGACGGGCCTCGAGGTCTACATCCCCTACGACGCCAGCGTGTTTATCGAGGAATCGATCCGCGAAGTCTTCACCACGCTGGCCGAGGCGGTGGTCATCGTGCTGCTGGTGATTTATCTCTCGCTGGGTTCGCTGCGCGCGGCGCTGATTCCGGCGCTGGCCGTGCCGCTGTCGATCATTGGCGCGGCCTTCCTGATGCTCCTGATGGGCTTCTCAATCAACCTGCTGACCTTGCTGGCGATGGTGCTGGCCATCGGGCTGGTGGTCGACGACGCCATCGTGGTGGTGGAGAACGTGCACCGGCATATCGCTGAAGGGAAACCCCGCTTCGAGGCGGCACTGGCCGGTGCGCGCGAACTCTGGCTGCCGATCCTCGCCATGACCACCACCCTGGTCGCGGTGTACGCGCCGGTCGGCTTCATGGGCGGACTGGTCGGCACGCTGTTTACCGAGTTCGCGTTTTCGCTGGCGGCGGCGGTGCTGGTGTCTGGCGTGGTCGCGCTGACGCTCTCGCCGATGCTGGCCTCCCGCGTGCTGCACGACGGCCCGCCAAGCGCATTCGAGCAGCGGGTGGCGCGCGGCTTCGACTGGCTGGCCGGTGCCTACCGTCGCAGCCTGCAACGCAACCTGCCCTACTGGCCGGCCTTCGTTGGTTTTGCGCTGCTGGTACTGCTCAGCATGTTCCCGCTGTATCTGACGAGCCAGCACGAACTCGCGCCAAATGAAGATCAGGGCATTTTGCTGGTCGCGTCGCGCGGGCCCGAAACCGCCACCATCGACTACACCAAACGCTACGTCGCGGACACGCTGAAAACCTACGCGGAGATACCGGAGTACAAGGAAAGCTTCTCGATCCTCGGCTTCGGTGGCTCGCCCAATACCGCCTTTGGCGGCTTCAAGATTGTGCCGATGGAC
>JALRCR010000152.1 GCA_023257255.1 Gammaproteobacteria bacterium
GCATCCTGACGACGTGGCCGTGCGGCTGCTGCAAGGCGCTCTGGCACTGGACGCCGGCCAGTGGGCGGCCGCTCAGGCGGCCTTCGAGGCGCTGCTGGCGCTTAAGCCCGAGCATCCCATCGCGCTCAATAATCTGGCCTGGCTGTATGACCGGCAGAACGACCCGCGTGCGCTGGACCTTGCCACGCGCGCCCGGCAGGCCCTGCCCGACAGCCCGGCCAGCGCCGACACCCTGGGCTGGATACTGGTCCGGCACCAGCGCGTACAGCAGGGGCTGGTCTTGCTCGAAACGGCGCATGGTCAGCGCCCGGAGGATCCGGATATCGCCTATCACTATGCCTACGCGCTGGCCGAAGCCGGTCATAAAGACAAAGCCCGCAGCACGATCGAGGCGCTGCTCGCCCGGCACAAAAGCTTCGCCGCCAAGGAGGAGAGCCGAACACTGCTGCTCACGCTTGCCGGCAAAGCGGGGACAGCCCCTGAGGCTATGAACTAGGCGCGCTAGTAGCGATTGCGGGGCAAAGGCCTCACTGCGCCTGCGCCGCGATAAGGCAAGTCGCATTCACCAAATCGTTGGTGAGCCATCGCGAACAACGCTTGTGAGTTGGGCTTAGTGTCCTGAGTGAGGATGCTGTTGCCGCCGGCGTCGCGGCGTTGCCGCTCCCGCAGGGGCTCGTGGGAGGGGCTTTGCCCCGACTGAGGCGGTTGATGGCTTGACGCTCGCGTCGCGGCGTTGCCGCTCCCACAGGGGGGGCTCGTGGGAGGGGCATCTTGCCCCGACTGAGGCTGTTGGCGGCTTGGCGTTCGCGTCGCGGCGTTGCCGCTCCGACAGGGCCTCGACTGAGGGGGTTGAGGGCCTGGCGCTCGCGGCGCGGCGGTGCCGCGCTCACGGAGACGGCATTCTTCTACCGGCGCGGCTAACGCCAGGCGAAGCCCGGCTGGTCGTAGTGCGCGACCCGGGTATCCCGGCCTAACAGGCAGACTTCGCGAAACTGCAGCAGGATGGCGGCGGTTGGCGCCGCGATCCACGAATCGCCCACCGGCATCCGCAGCACCGGGCGGTCGGGATCTTCGCCGGGTGCCAGTAGCGGCGCGTCCTCACGCAGGAATTCGCGCACCGGGATGCGATGCACGGTTTCAACTTCCGCCGGGTCGGGGGTGAAGCCCGCTTGCGGGCCGGCCCAGATCACGACTGGCGACATCACAAAGCCGGAGCGGGTGACGAAGTCGTCCAGCCGCCCCAGCACCGAGTCCGTGCCCAGCGCGAGCCCGATCTCTTCGCGCATCTCGCGCAGTGCCGTTTCCTCCACGCGCTCGCCGGCCTCGACCCGGCCACCGGGCAGGGCCCACTGGCCGGCGTGGGCCCGCAACTGCAGGGAGCGGCGGGTGAGGATAAGCGCCGCATCGGCCTGCCATGCGGCGTGCGTCGGCATGCCCGACAGGGCTGCGCCAAATCCGCCATCGGTCACCGCGACGGCCACCGCCGCCGGGCGCCCTGCCCCCGGCGCCGCGCGGCGACTCTCGAACCCGCCGAGTCGGGCGGAGAGCGCGGCTTTGAAGTCGTCCCGACAGAACATCAAGCGGTCTTTCTGGTCCGTTTGCGCGCGGGCTTCTTCGGTGTCTCGAGCGGGCGCGTGGCCCAGGCCGCGGCCGCGTCGCCGGCGCGCGCGCCGGTGGCAAAGCAGGCCGACAACAGATAGCCGCCGGTCGGCGCCTCCCAATCAAGCATCTCGCCGGCGCAAAACACGCCCGGCCGCTGCTTGAGCATCAAAACCTCATCGACCTCGGCGAACGCCACGCCGCCGGCCGTGCTGATGGCTTCGGCCAGCGGACGCGTGGCCGTCAGTCGCAGCGGCAGGGCTTTGAGCGCCTGCGCCAGCAGGGCGGGATTGGCCAGCGTGGTTTTGGGCAGCACTTCGCGCAGCAGCGCGGCCTTCACGCCGCTAATGCCGGCGCCGCGGCGGAGCTGTTCGGCGACCGAGCGTTTGCCCGCCTGAATTCCCAGCGCACGCGCCAACGCGACGGGCTCGGTATCTGGCAGCAGATCGAGCAGCAGCGTCGCCGTGCCCTCGGCCGCCAGCGCTCGCCGCAGGCGGCTGGACAAAGCGTAGATCAAAGATCCCTCCACGCCGGCGGCGGTGACGACAAATTCGCCGCGTTTGGCCCGCGAACCGCTGGCGTCGCCCAGCACCTGCGCGGCCACTGCCTTCAGCGGCGCGCCGGCGAAATGTTCGATAAAAAACGGGCTCCACGCGCACTCGAAGCCGCAGTTCGCCGGGACCAGCGGCGTAACGGCGACGCCCGCGCCGCTCAGGGCCGCCACCCACTGACCGTCGCTGCCGAGTTGTGGCCAACTGCCGCCGCCCAGCGCCAGCACCGTCGCCGGCGCCTTGATGTGCACGCGCTGCCCCGCGTGGTCAAAACAGAGGGCGTCGTCTTCCCAGCCCAGCCAGCGGTGCCGCATGTGAAACACGACGCCGCGCGCACGCAGCCGTGCCAGCCAGCGGCGCAGCAGCGGCGCGGCTTTCATATCGCCGGGAAACACCCGGCCCGAGGAACCCACGAAGGTGTCGATCCCGAAGCTGCCGGCAAACTCGCGCAGATGCTGCGGCGAGCAGGCTTCGATCAGCGGGCTCAGCCGGCCGGCGGCTTCCTCGTAACGCTGAATAAACGCCGGCAGCGCCTCACTGTGGGTGAGATTGAGCCCGCCCTTGCCGGCCAGCAGAAATTTGCGCCCGACCGACGGCATGGCGTCGAACACCGCGACCCGCGCGCCGCCGGCCAGCGCCGCTTCGGCCGCCATCAAACCGGCCGGGCCACCGCCCACCACCGCCACATCAAAAGCTTCGTTCAGGATATTCAAGGGTGGCGCTGTCCAAGTCGCGGAGGAAGCGTGGAGAATACGGCAAGCGCGGGGATAACCGGAGGACTGTCGTGATTCGTTTCAATCCATTCATGTACTGCACCATGGGCCGACGCAATGAACTCGAGCGCGGCATGGCCGGCAAGGATCCGGTGCTGTTCCAGCGCATGCTGGCCGAGGTGGGCGAGTACGCGCGCGTTGCCGACGAGGCCGGCTATGCGGGCATTGGGCATCCCGAACACCACCTGCAAATCGAAGGCTTCGAGGCCTCCAACGAACCGACCCTCATGGGCATGTGGCTGGGCCAGCACAGCAAGCGCCTGCGCATCATCACCTGCGGCTTTGTCTCGACGACGCATAATCCGCTGCGCACCGCCGAATCCATCGCCACCATGGACCACATGCTGCAAGGGCGCTTCGGCGTGGGGCTGGTGCGCGGCTATCAGGCGCGCTGGGTGGAAAACTTCAAGACCCGCGCCGACATTGGGCCGGTCGGTCCCTGGAACAAAAACGAAGCCGAGGACGAATACAACCGCGAGTATTTCAGCGAGTTTGTCGACGTGGTGGTGAAAGCCCTGACCCACGATACCTTCAGCCATCAGGGCAAGTTCTTTCAGTTTCCGCCGCCCGGGCTGGTCAATCCGCATGTGCACGGGGTTTACGCGCAGTACGGGCGCGGCGTGTCGCCGGCGATGGAGATTTCCGAGATTGGCATTGCGCCGCCGCCTTTCCAGCGCCCGCATCCGCCAATCTACGGCGGGTTTTCAGCGTCGCTGCGCACCGCGCGCTTCTGGGCCAAATACCGCGGCAAACCGATCGTGATGTCCTCGGATCTCGAAATCTGCCGGCTCCTGTGGGAGGCCTATCGCAAGGAGGCCGCCAGCTTCGGCTACACGCCCAATCCGGGCGACGAGGCGGCCTGGGGCGGGCTCATGATTTGCGCGAAGACCGACGCCGAAGCCGAGGCCCTTGCCGCCGACATGCGCTGGTTCTGGGAGCAATGGGCGACGCCGTTTGGTCAGGGCGCGGTCAACATCCTGTTCGGTTCGCCAGATACCCTGTCCCGCCAAATTGAAGCGGCCGCGAAAGCGGTGCCGATTAACGAGTGCTT
The DNA here is from genome assembly GCA_023257255.1 of Gammaproteobacteria bacterium. Lineage (GTDB taxonomy): Bacteria > Pseudomonadota > Gammaproteobacteria. Next base: position 3,975 of record JALRCR010000152.1, read on the forward strand.
TCTCATCATCCCGCAGGGCATTCATGACCGCGGGCAGGTGCTGGATTCGCTGGAACTCTTTGCCACTCGCGTGATCCCGCGCTTTCAGTAGGCGCTTAAGGTTTCTCGCGGAAACTTGCTTCCAGCGCGGTTTTACGCGCGCGCCAGTCCGGCATCACGCTCTCCAGCACGCCGTAGAATCCTTTGCCATGGCCGCGATAGCGCAAGTGACAGAGTTCGTGCACCACCACGTACTCGATCGCCGCCAGCGGCGCGTGGATGAGCAGCAGGTTGAGACACATGCCGGTCCGTGGCGAGAGACTGCCCCAGCGCGAACGCATGGCGCGAATCTTGAGCGGCGGCCGGGGGTAGCGTTGAAAGCGCGGATGGCTGTGCCATTGGTCGATGAGTCGCTCAAACAGCCGCCGCGCTTCCTGTCGGTACCACTCCAGCAAGGCCCGGGCGACGGCGGCTTCATCTTTGGCGTGACGGCCGCGCAGCTCCAGCACCCCGTCGGCGAACCCCAGACCTACCGGCGCGGCGGGCAGCAGACGCAAGCTAAACGTCTGCCCCAGCCAGCGATGGCGTTGGGTCTCAGCGGCGGGTGACGGCCGCGGTCGCGGTTGCTGGGCGCGGAAATGCGCCTGCTGGCGTGCGATCCATGCCTGACGGCTCACCAGAAACTGCTGGATCAGCGACTCCGGACAGCGCAAGGGCGCGCGCAGGATTACCCGCAAATCCGGATGCACCTCGATGCTCAAGGTACGCCGCGCGCTGCGCCGGATTTCGATCGGCGGCGCGGGCGCGCTTAAATCAAACTGCAGCTGTTCGGACATGCGACCTCAGGGCGGTGGCGTAAGATCCAGATCGCAGACGTTCACGCCCTTGGTCTGGGTCGCCGCCAGCAAGGGCAGCGCGTCGAGCAAGGCCGGCAGCACGCTGCTGCAGGCCTGCACGGCCTTAAGCGCCGGGGAATTGGCGAGCGTACGGGCATGCGTCAGGGCGAGCTGCTGGGCGTCCTCGCGCAGGCCGTCCTTGCACATGGCCTCCACCTCCTTGCCCATCTGGGTCGCTTCTTCCTGCAGCTGGGTCATGGCCTTGGGGTCGAGCTTGGCCATACAGGCCTGCAGTTGCACGGCTTCTGCGCGCAGCAATTCAAGCTGGCTGGACGACAGACCGGTCTGGCCCATCAGCTCGCGCAACTGTTGCAAATCGGGTGCGGCAGGCTGGCTTCGGGCAAACCCTGCCATCGCCAAGAGCGCCACCAGCAGCAGGCTTCGACCCGGGATTTGTTTCATCAATCGCTCCGATGACGCAGAAGGCCGGCGAGCCGGCTAGAATCGCGCTTCCATTTTGAACGGAGCGCGCGCATGTCTGAACTGAACGACGTCACGGTGGTGACGAAAAGCAATGTGTATTTTGACGGTAAATGCATCAGCCACACCGTGCTGCTGAAAGACGGTACGCGCAAGACCGTCGGCGTCATCTTTCCCAGCTTGCTGACCTTCAACACCGGCGCGCCGGAGCGGATGGAAATTGTCGGTGGCCGCTGCAAGGTGCGCCTCGCCGGTGCCAGCGACTGGCAGACCTACGCCGCCGGCAGCGAATTCAAAGTGCCCGGCAACAGCAGTTTCGAGATCGAGACGCTGGAGCTTGCCGACTACGTCTGTCACTTCGAGTAAGCCTGCCCACTGCCGGCGCCCCGCGCCGGCAGTGCCCCGCCGTCCCGCCTAGTCCTTGACCTGATATTCGTCGTGACAGCCCTTGCAGGTCTTGATCGTGTCCAGAAACGCCACTTTCGTGGCCGCCTCGTTGCCCGCTTTGGCGACCTCCGCCAGCTTGGCGGTAGCGGCAACCATGGCGTCGTTGCGGTCATCAAAATCTTTGAGATTGGTCCAGATTTCCGCCTTCGCGTCGGACTTGGCCTTGGCCGTTTCCGGGGTAAAGCCTTCGCGCGGCATGGGCGCAAGCTGCGCCGCACGGTTGGCCAGAAAGGCCACCCGCTGCTGATCCCAGGGCGTCACGCCTTTCACCATCGCGCCAATACCGCCGATGTTCCAGGCCAGCCCAACCATCATGCTCTGGCGGTAGATGACGACGTCTTCCGGTTTTAACTCGGCGGCAATGCCACCGATGCCGGTCAGGGCCAGCACAGCGGCCAGCGAGACCATTCTTTTTTTCACGACAGGAACTCCCTTCTGGGTTGAATTTGAGAAACGCGCGGGCGCCTACAGCCGGACGAGTCCCGCCACCGCCAGCGCCACTATCAGGAAAATCACGCCGGCCCGCCACAGACTGACAAACGCCGACTGCCCGGTCGCAGACGGCGCCGGCTTGAGGCCGGTCACCATGGCGCGGACCAAGCGCTCGCCTTTGCGCCATCGGTGCCAGCCAATCGCCAGCACATGCACGGCCACCAGCGCCAGCAACACATCGAAATTGAGACCATGAAGGCCGGTGAGCCGGTCGCTTAAATCTTTGCTGACGTGGGCGTAGAGCGGGCCTTCCCACATGATGTCGTCGTTGGCAAAGAGCCCCGTCAGGGTTTGCACCAGCAACACCGCCAGCAAGGCCAGCACCATCCAGCCACCCAGCGGATTGTGACCGAGACTGCGCATGGGTTGGGGACCGAGCAGTTCACGCAGGCTGCCGAGTACCGTGACGGGTCCCCGCAGAAACTGGGCGAAGCGCGCGTAGTCACTGCCGCAAAAGCCCCAGACGATGCGGAACACCACCAGCGTGAGAATCGCGTAGCCCGACCAGAAGTGATACTTGAGCCAGAGTTCGCCCTGCTCACCCGACCACCAGGAAAAGCCCACCAGCACCAGCAGCGTCCAGTGAAAGAGCCGCACCGGCAGGTCCCAGATCGGGATAAGAAGCTCACGCATGTCCGCAGTATAAGCGCGGCCGGTGCCCGGGCGGCAAAGCCCGCGGCTTGCATAGCCTGTCGGGACAGAAACGGGCACATTAGGCGCCTCACAAAAGACGGTGTGGCCGCCTCGACGGCACGCACCGCAGTCAAGGGGAGAGTGCATGCGATCATCAGCATCCAGCGCCACCGGCGAACTTGCGCACGGCTGGCTGCCGCTTCTGGCGGCGACGCTGGGCTGTGGCATGGGCGCCTCGTCTTTGGTGTTCTACAGCCTGGGCGTATTCGTCAACCCGCTGCAAAGCGCATTCGGCTGGAGCCGGGGCGACGTGACCTCCGCCATGCTCTACTCCAGCGCCGGCCTCATTCTGGCCGGCCCGCTGCTGGGCTGGCTGATCGACCGCTACGGCGAACGGCGCATTGCGCTGATCTCAATCCCGGCCTTCGCGCTGGTGCTGTGGTTACTGAGCCAGTTGAACGGCACGCTGTCTTTCTTCTACGGCTGTTTCCTGCTCGCCGCGATGCTGGGCTGTGGCACCACGCCCATCCTCTACACCCGCGCAATCGCCGCCCGTTTTGAGCACGCCCGGGGACTCGCGCTCGGCATCACGCTGGCCGGACCCGGCACCGCCGCCCTGCTGTTGCCGCCGTTTCTGAGCGATCAGATTGCCGCCCACGACTGGCGCTACGGCTTTAGCCTGCTGGCCGGGCTTGCGCTGGTGCCATGGCTGCTGGTGGCGGTCGGTCTGGGCGCACCCGCGCCCCATGACAACGCGCTCCCGTCGACCGAAGCGAACGAGCACAGCCGCAGCGAGGCGCTGCGCAGCCGCGTATTCTGGACGCTGGCCGGTTGTTTTATCGCGGTCGCCGCCGGCGCCTCGGCGCTGGTGGTGCATCTGGTGCCGATGCTGCGGGATACCGGGCTCGACGCGGCCACCGCGGCGCGGGTGGCGTCGGTCATTGGCATCGGGATCATCCTCGGCCGCCTTCTCATCGGCTGGCTGATTGACCGGGTGTTCGCGCCGTCCGTCGCCGCGGTCATTTTTGTGATTGCCGCCGGCGGCTGCCTGCTGCTTGCCTACGGCGGGGCCGAACACGCGCGCCTTGCGGCGTTCTTGATCGGTTTTGCGCTGGGCGCCGAAGTCGACCTGATGGCCTTCATGGTCTCGCGCTACTTCGGCCTGCGGCATTACGGCTTTTTATACGGCACGATTTACGCCGGCTTCTGGGTCGGCATCGCCAGCGGTCCGGCGCTCGCCGGTCGCCTGTTCGATCTCTACGGCAACTATCTGCTGGCGCTGTGGATCCTCGGCGGGCTGTTCGTCGCTGGCGCGCTGGCCGCGCTGTCGCTGCCGCGCTTCGAGTCCGTGCGCGCGGCGAGATCCGCCGCCTGAAGCGCAGTCGCTGACCACGGTGAACAGCATTCATTTCAAGCTGGTGGCGATGGCCGTGTTCTGGGCGAGCTCCTATCCGCTCGGCCGGCATCTGGCGCAGGTCGCGGCCGCCGACCTCGACCGTGCCGCCGCTGATGCGTCCCTTGCCGGGCAGAAGGCCGATCAGCGCGCGGGCCAGGACGGATTTGCCGGCCCCTGTCTCGCCCACGATGCCCAGCACCTC
>JALRCR010000153.1 GCA_023257255.1 Gammaproteobacteria bacterium
GACGGCCGCGGTACAGATCCGGTCGCGCAGCTCGGCCGGCAGATTGGGCGCGGGAGATTCCTCGATAATTTTCTGGAAGCGGCGCTGCACCGAGCATTCGCGCTCGAATAGATGCACCACGTGGCCCTGACCATCGCCGAAGACCTGCACTTCGATGTGACGCGGCCGCTCCACGTAGCGCTCCGCATAAACGCGGCCGTCGGCGAAATAGCGCAGCGCCTCGCTGCTGGCGGTGGCGGCGCGGGCCGGCAGTTCGTCTGCGCTGCGCACGATGCTCATGCCTTTGCCGCCGCCGCCCGCGGCGGCCTTGATCAGCAGCGGAAAGCCGATCGCAGTGGCGCCCGCCACGAAGTCTTCCAGACTGCCTTCCTGCTTGCAGCTCGGTGCCACGGGCACGCCCTGGGCAACGGCGAACTCGCGCGAAATGATTTTGTCGCCCATCAGCCGGATCACTTCCGGCTGTGGGCCGATGAAGACCAGCCCGGCGTCTTCGACCGCGGCGGCAAAGCCGGCATTTTCAGCGAGAAAACCATAGCCCGGATGGATGGCGTCGGCGCCGGCGCTGCGGGCCGCTGCAAGCAGTTGGGCAACGTCCAGATAGGCGGCGGTGGGCACCTCCGCCGTCAACTCAACGGCGTAGTCAGCGGCCGCCACATGCGGCGCGCCACGGTCGGCGAAGTGATACACCGCCGTGCTCTGGATGCCGAGTCGCCGCAGCGTACGGATGATGCGGCAGGCAATTTCGCCGCGGTTGGCAATCAGGACGTTCTTCAGCATGGAGAGGCTCCGCTAACGAGGGGGCGCGCCGGCATCGGCTTTCAGCAAGGGCTGCAGCGCTGCGGGCACGCGAATCGGAAAATCGAGCAATAGCTGGGCGTAGACCTTGCCTTGCGGGTCGTGGCGCAGCGAACCGGTGCCGCCGCCGCCCAGCGCCCGTTGCAGCACGAAGTTGAACCCGTGCACGCCCGGCCACTCATAGCGCGTCACCGGGCCGTCTGCGAGGTGGGCGAACCAGGCCGCGACCTCGGGTGCGCCCAGTTGTGCGCGAATCAGCGGCAGCAGGTCCGGATGGCGCGCCAGCAGGCCGATGTTGGCCGAGTTGCCCTTGTCGCCGCTGCGGGCATACGCCAGCCGATACAGCGGCACCACCGGGTCGGTCAGGCTGGCCGCAAGTTCAGGGCCCGGCACCGCCGGCGGCGGACTGTCGGCGGCGTCCTGCGGCACCGGCGCGGGCAGGGCCAGTGTTTGCGCGTTGACCTCCACCGTGATCGGCAGCCCCGTCTTCTCGACCAGACAGGAATACAGCCGCACCACCGGCTGCACGCCGGGCCGCCCGCCGGCGAAGCCGGTCAGGCCCTGCGCGGTGGCGGTGGCGGCCGGAAAAATCTCTTTGGCAAACAGCTCCAGCGGCGCTTCCTCGGCGTGCGCCACCGCGAGTTTCAGAATGACTTCGCGGGTGTCGGTGTGACGGCTGTGAGGGCCGTAAGTCGCCTCCGACCCCAGCACTTCCACCGAGGTTTCCCGGTAGTCGGCCCAGCCCCGTGCCGCAAACAGTCGTCGCGTGCGGGTGAGGATGGCGTCGGCGACCCGTTCGGCTTTGGCGCGGGCTTCGCGTCCGCCGATCATCATGGTGGCGGTGGCGCGATAGCCGTCCTTGTAGGTCACCGAGGTCTTGTAGGTGGTGGTCGGCGGCCGCCCGCGCGCGCCGCTGACCCGCACCCGGTGCGCGCCTGAATCGACCAGCGTGACGGCCGAAAAATCGCAGCTCACGTCGGGCAGGAGGTAGCGCGCGGGGTCGCCAATTTCGTAGACCAGCTGTTCGGCCACCGTGGCCACATTGACCAGTCCGCCGGTGCCCGCCGGCTTGGTGATGATGCAGCTGCCGTCGGCAAAACATTCCGCAATCGGGAAGCCCATATCGTCCCAGCCCGGCACGTCCTGCCAGTCGGTGAAGAGCCCGCCGGTGCACTGCGTGCCGCACTCGATCAGGTGACCGACCAGACTGCCGGCGGCGAGGCGGTCGTAATCATCCGCCGCCCAGTTGAACTCGTGCATCAGCGGGCCCAGCGCCAGCGCGCTGTCGACGCAGCGCCCGGTGACCACGATGTCGGCGCCGGCCGCCAGCGCGGCGGCGATGGGGGCCGCGCCCAGATAGGCGTTGATGCTCCAGGGCGCCGCGGGCAGCGGGGCGCCGCTGTCCAGTTCGCTGACGCCGGCGGCGCGCAGTTCGTCCGCCCGCGCCAGCAGGTCGTCGCCGCTTACGGCTGCCACCGTCAAGCTGAGGCCGGCGTCCTTGATCAGCGCTTCGAGCGCCGCCTTGCAGGCCGGGGCATTCACGCCGCCGGCGTTGGTCACGACCTTGATGCCCTGCTCGGCGAGCGCCGGCAGCAGGGGTTTCATCACGGCGGTGACGAAGTCGGTGGCGTAGCCGCTGTCCGGCCGCTTGGCCTTGGCCCGCGCTAACAGCGACATGGTGATCTCGGCCAGATAGTCCATCACCAGATAGTCGATGCCGCCCGCGCGCACCAGCTGCGCCGGGCCCTCAGCGCTGTCGCCCCAGAAGCCGGCGCCGCAGCCGATGCGGACCGCGCGAAGCTCGCTCATTTGCCGGTCCAGTTGGGGCTGCGCTTCTGGTTGAAGGCGGCGAAACCTTCCTTCGCGTCTTCCGACATGGCCATCACCGGCAGCATCACCTGGGTCAGTTCAAAGGACTGGTCGAGCGTCATGTCTTCAATTGCGTGGAAGACCTGCTTGCCGATGCGGATCGCGGTGGGGGACTTGTCGCAAATCCGGCCGAGCAGCCAGTCAAGCTTGGCGTCGAGCTCAGCCGCCGGCACCACGTAGTTGAGGATGCCGATGGCCAGCGCCTCCTCGGCGTTGATGAGCTCGCCCGTGATGCACATTTCCATCAGCTTGCGGCGTGGGATGACGCGCATCATGTAGGGCAGGATCATCATCGGGAACAGGCCGATGCGGGTTTCCGGTACGCCGAAGCGCACATGGTCGCCGGCAATCGCGAAGTCGCAGGCGCAGACCAGCCCGAGACCGCCGGCCATGGCCGCGCCGTTGACCCGCGCCACAATCGGCAGGCGGCACTGCTGCATGCGCCGGAACAGCTTCACCACAAAATGATTGGGCTCGGCCGGTTCCATGGTGAAGGGCGCGCCGTCGGCGTTGGGCTTAAGGTCGCCGCCCGCACAAAATGCCGCCTCGCCCGCGCCGGTCAGCACGATGGCGCGGACTTCCGCGTTGTTTTCGGCGGCTTCAATCGCCGCCGCGATGCTGGCGCAGACCTCTTCGTTGATCGAATTGCGCCGGTCGGGGCGATTGATGGTGATTTCCAGCGCGTGGCCGCGCATGGCAGTGCGGACAACTTCCGTCACGGCGTGCTCCCCGAAAAAAATAGGATTTAGCCTCCGGATTCTGCGGATGCTCGTCCTGACGGTCAATGCGCGGAATGACCATGGTGCCGGGCGCGAGCGGGCGCTTAGAATCCCGCCACGGGGCGCGGCCCTGTCATGAGGAAGTACCGATGAGTGACTTTGAACTGACCGGGCGCAATGAAGTGCGCCGTTACGCCAAGCGTGGCAAATACGATCGGGACACGATTTACCCGATCCTCGATGAGGCCCTGATCTGCCACGTGGGCTTCGCAATCGACGGTCAGCCCTACGTGATCCCGACCATCCACGCCCGCATGGGCGACGAACTGCTGATCCACGGCCTGAAAGGCGGGCGGATGCTGGAGCACATCAACGCCGGTAATCCGGTGTGCGTGACGGTGACCCTGCTCGACGGGCTGGTGATGGCGCGCACGGTGTTCAATCACTCGATGAACTACCGGTCGGCGGTGCTCTTTTGCCGGGGCGCCACCATTGAAGACCCGGCGCACAAACTGGCGGCGATGGAACGCCTGACCGAACACATCGCCCGCGGCCGCTGGGCCGAGGCCCGCCAGCCGAACGCGAAGGAGATCAAGGTCACGACCGTCATCGCGCTGGAGATTGAATCCGCGTCGGCCAAGATCAGGCAGGGGCCGCCCGGCGACGATGAAGAAGATCTGGCCTTGCCGGTCTGGGCCGGGGTGATTCCGCTCCCGGTCGTGCCGCAAGCGCCGGAACGCGACCCCAAGCAGACCGAAGACGTGCCGATGCCTGATTACATCGCGCACTACCGGCGCTGAACCAGCGCCCGCGCTGCGGCAGCAGTCGCGGCGCGGGCCGGGCGTTTGACCCGCCGCGCCGGGCGCCTCAGCGCTTCAAGGTATTCTGGTCGAAATCGCGGTCGCTCAGCCCCTGCCGGAACTGATAGTCGCGCCACAAAAGTTCGGTTTCCTTGCCGTTCTGGTGATTGGTCATGTGCATGCGACCAGCGCGCCAGTACCGGTCCAGATATTGCGTGTAGTCGCTCGCCAGCAGGGTTTTCAGCAGCGCGTTCTTGCGGTCGTAGAACTCGACCTTCAGCGGCTGGTACATGGTCTTGTCCAGCCACACCACCCGCCGCGTGTAGCCCGAGTGCTCATAGGCCGGCGTTTCCTCGAGCATGAAAGCCTCGCGTCCGTCGAGGCTTTCTTCGCCCAGCAGGCGATAGCTGTATTTCTGGATTTCGCTGGAGGTCAGGTCTTCGTAGGCAAACTCGCTGCCCATGAAGGGGCCGGACTTATTGGCCGATGCAATGCGTTTGACCCGTTTCAAGGCGGGCAGGTACAGCCACTGATCGTCTGGCTTCAGCGCATGGGTATAGCTGAGGAAACCGGTGCCGGCGATGTCGCGGGGCGAGTCGAACAGGGTCAGACTTTTGTCGCCATCGCCGGACACTTCCAGCACTTTCACCCGCAGTTCGCGGGTGCTTTCTTCGCCGGCCGCATTCCGCAGCGTCATGGTCATGCTGGCGCTGCTGTCTTGCCAGCCCAGGTCCCGCTGGTCGGCCTCGGTGGCAATGGCCAGACCGCGCTCGGCGGCCTCGTCGGCCAGCGCGGCCTTAGTCGGTAGCAGCAGGGCGGTCAGCAGGACCAGCAGCAGACGCATCGGCGTTTTCCTCAAACAAGAGCAGCAGGGGAGACAGCACCAGCAGGTCCAGCACCAGCGCGAAGGCAATTACGATGGCCGTCAGCAGGCCCATCCCGGCGTTCAGCGTGAAGTGCGAGAACGAGAGCACCAGAAAGCCGGCGATGAGGATGATCGAGGTAAAGAACATGGCCGGGCCGACCGCCGTGTAGGCCGCTCGCACCGCCGCTTCCGGGGGCAGTTCGCGCCGGGCGCGCTGGTACTTGACCAGAAAATGCACGGTGTCGTCGATGATGATGCCGAGCGTCATGCTGGCGACGACCGACAGCGCCAGCGTGACTTCGCCGCTCATCAGCCCCCACAGCCCAAAGCCCAAGGCCGGCGGTAGCAGATTGGGCGCGAGGCTGATCAGGCCCAGTTTCACCGAGCGCAGCATGAACAGCAGCAGGCCCGAGATCAGCACCAGCGCTACCGCCGTGCCGAGCAGCATGCTGCGGATGTTTTTCTGCCCGATGTGGGAAAACATCATGATGGTGCCGGTGCCCTCGGCGCTCGCGATGCCCGGCGCGTGGTCTTTCACCCACTGTTCGGCCCGGTCGTTGAAGCTGATGGCTTCTGCGCTCGACAGGGTGCGCAAGGCGAGGTTGATACGGAGCGCGGATTTGTCGACGTTGATCTGGTTGTTCAAATCGAGCCCGAAGGGCAGGGACATTTCGTAAAGCAGCAGATATTGCGCGGCCAGTTCCCGCGAGGCGGGCAGGGCGTATTGCGCGGCATCGTCCCCGTGCATGTTCTGATTCAGGCGCTTCATGGTGTCGACGAAGGCGTTCACATGGACCACTTCAGGCTGTTCGCGCAGCCAGCGGGTGAACGCGTCGGTCGACTGCAGAAAGGCGGGTTCGCTGATGCCGCCTGCGTCTTTCGCGCGCAGGGTGAACTGCAGGTGATACAGCCCGGTCAGGTGCTCGATGGTGTAGTCGGAGTCCGCGCGGAACGGAATGGTCTGGTCGAAATAATGCAGGAAGACGTCGTTCAGGCGGTTGCGCGGGATGTTGGCGGTGATGCCGACGATCAGCACGAGGCCGCCTACCAGCAGCGCCCGCCGGTGCTGGATTACCAGATCGGCCAGCCGCGCGAAGACCGCAACCCGCTGCGGACGCGCCGTAGGGCGGCGCAGCGGCGCGACCGCCAGCAGCGCCGGCAACAGCGTGACCGCCAGCAGATACGAGGCAATGTCGCCAAACGCAACGATATTGCCTAGCTGCCGGAACGGCGGCACATCCGAGAAATTGAAACTGAGAAAGCCGACCACCGTGGTCAGGCTGGCGAGGAAAATGGGCTTCAGGTTGCTGCTGACGGCGTAGACGATGGCCGCCTCGCGGTCCGGTTGTTGGCTCCAGTGCTCAAGAAAACTCTCCAGCACGTGCACGCAGTTGGCGATGGCCACCGTCAAAATGATGACCGGTGCGGCCGAAATGGGCGGCGAGACGGGGTAGCCCAGATAGCCGGCAAGGCCCATGGCGGCGGCAATGGCAAGCCCCACCACCAGCGCGGTGCCAATGCCGGCGACCGGCCCGCCCATCAACAGACCGGCCAGTGTCAGCATCAGCGCAAAACTTGCCGCGACCAGCGTCTGGGCGTCGTGCATGGAGGCTTCGGCGAAGGCGTTGTCCATCACCAGAACCCCGGTGAGGTGGATTCGGACGCCGGGGAACTGCTGCTCGATGCTGCGCGCCAGTTCGCGCGCCGCCGTCACCACCGAGGGCACTTCGTGCTGTTCGTCTTTACCGGGTAAGAGGATGACCGTATTGACCGCCGTCGCGCCGCCGTCGCGCGCGACCAGGTTACCCGCCAGCACGGGTTCGGCCAGTGCCGTGCGGCGAATTTGCTGGAGGGCCGCGGGGTCGAGTTCACGCAGGTCGCCCACCAGATCGCGCACCGTCAGTTCGTCGCCCACCGCCTCGGTGTGCTGGAAGTTGGTCACCGAGTCGACGCGGCTGGCGAAGGGCAACTGCCAGGCCCGCTCGGTCAGTGCTGCCACCGCCGCGAGGTTATTGCGGGTGAAGACGTCATGGTCGGCGGGTTCCACCACGAACATCACGTTGTCGTGGCGGGAAAACATGTGCTGGGCGGCGTCGAAGGCGAGCAGTTCGGGATTGTCTGGACTGAAGAACACCCGGTAGCTGTTGGTCAGCTTGAGGTGCAAGGCGCCGGTGGCGCAGCAGCCGACCAGAAAGAGGGCCAGTGCAATGACCGCCCGGCGATGCCGCAGGACCGCACGGGCGAAGACCTGTTCGAGTGGCGTGTCCGGGGTGGTTTCCATGCGCTTTAGCACATCCTGCCGCAGCGTTTTGGTGATGTTTTAAAGCGCCGTCCAGCCACCATCGACCGGCAGCGCCACGCCGGTAATAAACGATGCGTCTTCCGACAGCAGAAACGCCACGGTGTCGCCAATCTCCCGCGGCTCGCCGAGACGCCCGACCGGTTCCTGCGCCGCGTAGGTCTCGAGGCTGGTGCCGGTCAGCTCCGCCATATGCTCCAACATCGGGGTCTTGATGATGCCCGGGCACACCGCATTGACGCGTATTTTCTTCTTCGAGAAATCGAGCGCGGCGCATTTGGTCATGCCGACCACGCCGTGCTTGGAGGCGTTGTAGCTCGATGCCCCCGGAATGCCGATCAAACCCGCCGCCGAAGCGGTGCTGACGATCGAGGCCGGGCGTTCCCGCTTCAGCATCAACTCGACTTCACATTTGATACAGATGAAGACGCCGGTCAGGTTCACGCGCTGCACGCGCTCCCACTGCTCCACCGAATACTCCAGCACCTTGGCGGTCGGGCCTTCGATGCCCGCGTTGTTGAAGGCGCCATCGAGCCCGCCGTGGGTCCGTTCGATGTGCTGCATCAGCGCGCTGACGGCGTCGTAGTTCGCCACATCGACATGGTGATATTCGGCCGTGCCGCCCGCCGCCGTAATCTGGCTGACGGTGTTGGCGCCTTCCTCGTCCTGCAGATCGGCAATGACCACCGTGGCGCCTTCGCGGGCCAGGATCAGCGCCGTCGCGCGGCCGATGCCGGTGCTGCCACCGGTGACGAGTGTGATTTTATTTTCCAGCATGCCAGCCATGGACGGTGTCTCCCCGAATCGTGATTGAAGCCGTGCGCGTTAGTTGGCGTAGCGGGCGATGATGTCCTTGCCCAGCGCCATCATGTGGACCTGATCCGGACCGTCGGCCTGGCGGCACCAGCGCGCGTAGTTGAAGGCTTCGGCCATGAAGTAGTCGCTGGTCAGGCCACCGGCGCCGTGAATCTGCATGCAGCGGTCGATGACGGTTTGCGCCATCAGCGGCACGCTGATTTTGGTCGCGGCGATGAAGTCGC
>JALRCR010000154.1 GCA_023257255.1 Gammaproteobacteria bacterium
GAATCCGGTCTGCCGCTGGACGACGCGCTCTCGGCCATCGCCCGCCAGAACGGCGATCCGGCGCTACGACTGGTGGTGCTGGAGGTGCGTTCGCGGGTGCTGGAAGGCAGCAGCCTGGGCGACGCCGTGCGCCAGTTTCCCCGCGCGTTTCCCGAGGTGTATTGCGCGACCGTGGGCGCCGGCGAGCAGACGCGGCTGCTGCCCCTGGTGCTGCAACGGGTCGCGGACTATCTGGAACGCCGGCAGGGGCTGCAGCAAAAAATCAGTCTTGCGCTGATTTATCCGCTGGTGCTGACGCTGGTCTCGGTGCTGGTGGTGGGCGGCCTGTTGACCTTCGTGGTGCCGGAGATCGTGAAGGTCTTCGAGCACACGGACCGTCCGCTGCCCGGTATTACGCTGGCGCTGCTCGCGCTCAGCGGCGGACTCGCCCGCTACTGGCCGCTGGTCTTGCTGCTGGCGGGCGCCGCCGTGTGGGGCGGCCGGCTTGCGTTCGCCCAGCCGCGCTCGCGCCGCGCCCTGCATGCGCTGGCGCTGCGCCTGCCGCTGCTCGGCGGCTTCATCCGCGAAAACGACGGCGGCCGCTTTGCCCGCACGCTTGGCATCCTGCTTAACAGCGGACTAAGCATGCTCGACGCGCTTTCGATTGCCGAGAAGTCGGTGGTTAACCTGGTGCTGCGCGAAGAACTGGCCCACGCCGCGATGCGGGTGCGCGAAGGCGAGTCACTGGCCAACGCCCTCGCCCGCGCACCGCATCTGCCGCCGCTGCTGGTCCACCTCACGGCCAGCGGCGAAGACGTGGGCGACTTGCCGCGGATGCTCGAAACCGCCGCACTCGCCAGCGAGCGCGAAGTTGAAATGCGGCTTGCCGTGGGGCTCAACCTGTTGGAGCCCGCGCTGATTTTGGGGATGGGCCTGGTGGTGCTCGCGATCGTGTTGGCGATCCTGCTGCCGATTTTCGAGATGAACCGGCTGGTCTGATTGGCTCAGGGGAACCCGAGCGTCAACTCCACGCTGACCAGACCGGCGACCGGTCGCCGCTCCATCCGCAAGCGCAGCACGCGGGCACCGCGTTCGAGGGTCAGGGTTTGCAGCCAGCGCATGAACCCGCCGTAGGGCACGTCTTCGAAGCCCGCGATAATTTGCGACTCATCAAGCGGCGTAATGCGCTTCAACTGCCCGGCGATGCCCGCCGCACTGGCGGCCTCGTTCATCACCGCGAGCACCGAGCGTCCGTCGTTGACGGGCGTGGGCGCCTGCGCGTAACTCGCCACCAACTCACGCTGCGCTTCCAGCCAGGCCAGGGTCGCCGCTTCCGCGCGCCGGGATTTGTCCAGCGACTCGGCCCGCTGCTGCAAGGGTTCCAGCAGCAACACGCCGTAGAGCACGGCGAACAGAACGCCACCGCCCAGCATCAGTACCAGACGTTCGCGCGCAGCAAGGCCGCGCCACCATGGGCTCAGGGCACTCACGGCGTTTGCCCCAGGCGCAGCGCGGCTTCGGTGCTATCGCTGCGGCGCTCGACCGATAGCGTCACGACCGGCACCGGGCCCTCGCGCAGTTGCTGCTGATAGCGTTCGATGGTGGCGATGTCGGGCGCGGCCACGCGCAGTTCCAGCGCGTCGCCTTCAAAGCCCAGGCTGAGCAGCGAGAGCCCTTGGGCGTCCGGCGCGATCAGCGGCTCGCCCGCCACCGCGAGCAAGCGGGTGAAGGCGCCGCCGCCGCCGGCGCTGGCGGCGAGTTCGGCCAGCGCCTGGGTGGCCTGCACCCGCGCATCAACCACCCGCGGCACTGAGGGGAAAATCTCACGGAAGCGCTGCTCGGTGCTCGTCTTGGCCGTCTCCACCGCCGCCTCCAGCGTGCTGATCTGCCAGCGCAGGAACGCCGCATGACCCAGCGCAATCGCGAGCAACAGGCCGGCCGCAGCGCGAAACAGCCGTTGTTCACGCGGCCCTGTGCCGGTCTCTTCGCCCGGCAGCAGGGACAGAAAATCAGGCGCGGCATTAGCTTGGTAGCCGGCCGCGAATAGCGCCAACGGATCGGCCGGAGCGGGTTCCTGCACCGTGGCGATCGTGGGGTTGAGGGCGCTGAGTTGCGCCGGCGTCACCGCCTCACCCAGCACCCGCATGCGCGCCGGCAGCGGGCCACGCGCGAGCGCGGTTTCGACAAACGCTGACCATTCGCTGGCCGGAAACGAAAAGCTGCCGTGGGCCGCGCAGCACAGCCAGCCGCGCTCGCCAATGGTGGCCAGCGTCCATTCATCCGGGCGACAGGGCACGGCGCTCAGTTCGGCTACGCAGGCGCTGGGCCGGATCCCCGCCTCACGCAAGCGCGCATGGTCGGTCAGCAGCAGGGCGCGGTCGCTCAGGGCTACCATGAAAGTCGTGCGGCCCAGACGGCGATGGGCAATCGCGAGTTCGTCCAGCGCGCCCAACAACTGGTCCTCCAGCACAAACGGCAACGCCTGCAACTGCACGGCGGCGCGCGCGGCCGGCACTTCGACTTCGGCGACCTGTACCCGTCGTCCGTCCAGCAACCAGATCCATTCGCTGGCGCCGCAACGGGCGAGTTCCGCCAGACTGCCCTGCTGAACGGCACTGCCCGGTCGCAGCCAACGCGCCACACCATCCGCATGGATCTGGAAGAAGACGCGAGTGGCGGTGATTTGGGCCATGGTCAAGCGCACGCGCCGACGGGCACCAGCAGCGGCAAGGCGGAACGGTAAATCATGCGCGCGACGGCTCCTCGGCGAGCGGCTGAACGGGGCCGCAGTCTCGCATAGTTTGGGGAAGCGCCAAGGGCTGTGCTCATGGCGCGGCCGCCGGGCGCAACACGCGGCGCAGGCTACGCCCGTCGCGCAGCGTCAGCGTGAGGACGAGCCCGCGGGGCAGGCGCGTCAGTGCATCTTCACCGGTCTGCGGCGGCCAGAATGAGGTCCACTGGCTGCCCTGACGGCCGTCCAGAAATTCAAGCGACAGGCTCTGCACCTCATCCAGCAAGACCTGCCGCGTCGGCACCGTCGACTGCACCCGGTCGAGCACCGGCCAGATCTCGCGGGACAACTGCCCGTCCTCCAGCCGGTAGCTCACGCGGATCAGGGCGGGTTGTCCGGCGAGCAAACTGCGACCGGCATCGCGACGGGTCAATTCGAGCAGGCTGACGGAGGCGCCGCCGCTTTCCAGCGCGGGACGCGGCGTGCCTAGCGCGTCGCGAACCGGGCGGGGTGCGAGTTGTTCCACATCTGCGCCAAGCAGCCCCAACGCGCGCCACTGCGCGGTTTGCGCGGCCAGTCTGGGCAGCAAGACTTCGCGTCCGGCCAACACCTGGCGCAGACCGCCGTAGGCCAGACCGGCGGCCACGGCGAAGATCGCAACCGCTATCAGCAGCTCCAGCAGGGTGAACCCGCGGTTTGGTTTACGGCGCGGGTGGCGCATCGAGTTCTTCGCGGCGACCGCGCGCCAGCAGGGCCGTGGGCGCTTCGCTGGCGGCCACCGTGACGTCCAGCACGCTGAGGGGCAAGGGGCCGGCTGGCCGCGCGGTGCGGGTGTGAATGACGAATGTTCGGCCGAGCAGGGTCGCCTCCTCGCCACGCTGTCCGGCCTGCGGCGGGCTGCCCGCGAGGGTCTGCGCGCTCAGCGCGTTATCCAGCGCAAAACCGGCCAGCGCGGCGGTTTCCAGCGCCGCCAGCGTGCGCGCGCCGCCCTGCACCGCGCCGATCCCCAAACTCAGCGCGATGGCGGTAATCGCAAGCGCGATGAGCACCTCGAGCAAGGTAAAGCCGCGCGCCCTTTTCATTGCCGCAGCACCGCCAGCGCGCGGAGCCGCCCGTCGGCGCCAGCGGCAATATCGAAGCGCTCGGCGGTGACTGAATTGATCACACTGACGCTGCCAAGCTGGCGGTCACCGCCCGGCAGGAACACCAGCTGCGGCAGTTGCGGCGTGCTGCCCTCACCCAGCCTGCGCCACAGGCCCGCGCCTTGCAGCGTCAGCGGCGTGGGTAGCCGATAGCCGCCTGCCGGCCCACCCTGCCCCGGCAGCCAGTGCCGGCCGTCAAACTGAACCTGCTGATAGCCGTCCTGCGCCAGCACCAGACCGCGCGGGCGGCCCGACAGCACGGCAGCCTCGTCGCTGGCATTACAGGCCGCTGCCAGCAGTTCGGCCTCGATGGCGGTGCGGCGATCACCGCGCGGGCCTAGCCCCATCGTTACCAGCGCGGCCATCACGCCCACGACGGCCACCACCACCAGCAACTCCAGCAACGTGAACCCCCGAGGACCTTGCCGCATGCGCGTCGGCCTAACGGTCGAGTTCCCATGCGCCGAGGTCGGCATCGAAAGCCTCGCCGCCGGTGGCGCCATCGGCACCCAGCGAGTAGAGATCGTAGGCGCCGTGCTGCCCGGGTTGCAGATAGTGATATTCGCGGCCCCAAGGGTCTTTGGGAAGACCGGCGAGATAGCCCTCGCTGCGCCACTTGGCGCCGGAGGCGAGTCCTGCCGGTCGTTTGACCAGCGCCTCGAGGCCCTGCGCGGTCGTTGGGTACTGGAAATTGTCGAGCTTGTAGAGGTCGAGCGCCGCGCCGATCGCGCGCAAATCCTGTTTCGCCTTGACCACCCGCGCCTCGTCCGGGCGGCTCATCACCCGCGGCACGACCACGGCGGCGAGGATGCCCAGAATCACCACCACCACCATCACTTCAATCAGCGTGAAACCGCGACTCGTCCGGTGCATGGTCTGCTCCCTTTTGTTCAACGTAAGGCTCGACGCTCGATTATCGGCGGCGTTTTTGACAATGTCATTGATGCGCGCCGCCAGCGGTCGCAGACGGGCCATTAGCCCGTAGAATGCGGGGGCACTTCCCGTCGGGCGGGACGCCAGCGGGCAGCGTATTGCCCGAGTATCCATCAGCAGCAACGCAGGCCAGTCATCATGACCACCACCGCAGCGCTCGCCGCGCTCAGAGCTTTCATACACCAACGGATCATCGGCCAGCAGCGGCTGGTGGACCGCTTGCTCATCGCGCTGCTGGCCGACGGCCACCTGCTGGTCGAAGGCGCGCCGGGGCTGGCCAAGACCCGCGCCATCAAAGTGCTGGGCGAAGGCATCGAAGGCGATTTTCATCGCGTGCAGTTCACCCCCGACCTGTTGCCGGCCGACCTCACCGGCACGGAGATTTACCGACCGCAGGACGGCTCCTTCAAGTTCCAGCAGGGACCGCTGTTCCACAACCTGGTGCTGGCTGACGAAATCAACCGCGCGCCGGCCAAGGTGCAGTCGGCGCTGCTGGAGGCGATGGCCGAACGCCAGATCACCATCGGGCGCGAAACCTATCCCCTGCCCGAACTTTTTCTGGTGATGGCGACCCAGAACCCGCTGGAGCAGGAAGGTACCTACCCGCTGCCCGAAGCCCAGCTCGATCGTTTTCTGATGCACGTCAACGTGACCTACCCGACGCACGCCGAAGAGCAGCAAATTCTCGCGCTGTCGCGCGAAGAAGCGCGGGCGGCGATCCATGCCACGCCGGCCCCGGTGGCCATCCTGCCGCAGGCGCAGGTATTTGCCGCCCGCCGCGATGTGCTGAACGTGCACATGAGCGAGGCGCTGGAGCAGTACGTGTTGGCGCTGGTGTTCGCTACCCGCAACCCGGCCGCCTACGGCACTGAACTCGCCAACTGGGTGCAGTACGGCGCCAGTCCACGCGCCACCATCGCGCTCGACCGTTGCGCCCGCGCCCACGCCTGGCTGGCCGGTCGGGACTACGTCAACCCGGGCGATATCCACGCCATCGCGCCGGATGTGCTGCGGCATCGGGTGATCCTCAACTACGAGGCGGCGGCCGAAGGCATCACGCCCGACCGCTTTGTCGACAGCCTGCTGGCCCGCGTGCCGGTGCCCTGAGTTGCCGATGCGGCCGCGCTTCCTGCGTCCCGCCGAGACGGCCATCGCCCCGCGCGCCGAGCAGACGCGGGTGCAGCCGCTGCTGGCCGATTTGCTGGCACAGGGCGCGCGTGCCGCGGCGCTGCCGGCCTGGGCGAGGCCGGCGCGGGCGCGGCAGATGGGGCTTTATCACGCGCCGCTCAAAGGTCGCGGCATGGAATATGCCGAATCGCGGCCGTATCAGCCCGGCGATGATGTCCGCGCGCTCGACTGGCGGCTAACCGCGCGCAGCGGCAAACCGCACACCAAGCTGTTCCGTGAGGAGCGCGAGCGGCCGGTGTTCATCGCCATCGATCTGCGCTCGCCGATGGCGTTCGCCACCCGCGGAGTGTTCAAGCAGGTGCAGGCCGCGCGCGTCGCCGCGCTGCTGGCCTTCAAGGCGGTAAAAGACGGCGACCGGGTTGGCGGTGTGGTGCTGAACGCTCACGGCGTGCACGAACTCCCGCCGGGGCGCGGCCAGGTGGCGGTCGCCCGCCTGCTCCGACAAATCGTCAGTGCGGCCGGGGCCACTCAGGCTGTCGAGCCCGCCCTTGCCGCGCTCAGCACGCCCTTGCAGCGTCTGGTAAAGCCCGGCGCGCTGGTGTTTGTGCTGAGCGATTTTCGCGACCTTGATGCGGCGAGCGAAGCGGATTTCGGACGCATCGCGGCGCACAGCCAGCTGCGCGTCGTAGACCTCGTGGATCCCTTTGAACAGGCGCTGCCGAGTCTGCAGTCCCCCTTGCGGGTGACGGCCGCCAGCGGCGCGCTGGATCTGGATCTGGGTGACGCGGCGTTGCGCACCGGCTATCAGCAGCGCTACGCCGCGCGGCACGCCCATCTGCAGGATTTCTGCCGCCGCCACCGCATGCCGCTGATCGGGATCACGACCACCGACGATCCGCTCCAGCGCCTCCAACAGGCCGCCCTGTGACCCCGATTGATCCGACCACCCTGCCCCTGCGGGACATCCATCTCCCCGCGCCGATCGGTTGGTGGCCACCGGCGCCCGGCTGGTGGCTGCTGGCCTTCATCAGCCTCGCCGGCCCGCTGTGCGCGCTCGCGTGGTGGACGTGGCGACGCCGCACGCGCCTGCGCCGCGAAGCGCTGGCGCGGCTCGCCACCTTGCGACAAAGCGCGGGCAGCCCGCATCAAACCGCGATGGCGGTGTCGTTGTTGCTGCGTGAGATTTCAATCGCGCTGGACGCCGCGCAGCCCCAGAGCAGTCTGCAGGGCGAGCGCTGGTTAGCCCGGCTGGACGCCATAGCCCCTGGATTGACGCAAGATCCGGCGCTGCGTGCCGCGCTGCTGACCGGCCCCTATGACCCGCAGGTCAGTTTCGACAAGGGCGCGTTCCTCGCCGCCGTCGAGCGCTGGATTCGACGCCTGCCGCAGCGCCGTTTACGGGTGCGCCATGTTTGAGTTTGCGTGGCCCTGGGCGTGGCTCGCGCTGCCCTTGCCCTGGCTGTGCTGGCGCCTGCTACCGCCCCGCGCCGCGCGGCAGGACGCCGCGTTGCGCGTGCCCGATCTGCGCGACTTTGCCCGGGGCAGCGCGCCCGCCGTACCGGGTCGTCCGCGAAATTTCCGGCGCTGGCTGGGGCTGCTCGCGTGGCTCTTGCTGGTCGGCGCCAGCGCCAACCCGCGCTGGCTGGGCGAGCCGGTGGGCGTAACCGCATCGGGCCGCGACCTGATGCTGGTGCTCGACCTGTCCCAGAGCATGGAAGTGAAAGATTTCATCCTCAACGACACGCCGGTCGACCGCCTGACGGCGCTCAAGGCCGTCGCGCGGGAGTTCATCCGGCGGCGCGAAGGCGATCGGGTGGGGCTGGTGCTGTTTGGCGAACAGGCCTATCTCAACGTGCCGCTGACCTTCGACCGTGCCACCGTCGCCAGCATGCTCGATGAAACGGTCATCGGGCTGGCAGGTCGCAGTACCGCCATCGGAGATGCGATCGGGCTGGCGGCCAAGCGCCTGCGCCTGCAGAACGCGCCGCATAAAACCATCGTGTTGATGACCGACGGCGCCAACACCTCGGGACATGTTGAGCCGCGGCGCGCCGCCCAGCTGGCGGCCCGCGAAGGCCTGAAGATTTATACCGTCGGCATCGGCGCCGACGAAATGCTGGTGCGCCAGCTGTTCGGCACGATCAAGGTCAATCCTTCAACCGATTTGGACGAAGACACCCTGCGTGATTTGGCCCAGACCACCGGCGGACGCTATTTCCGCGCCCGCGATGTTGGCGAATTGCAGCAGATTTACGCTGAGCTCGACCGGCTGGAACCCGTTGCCCGGGAGCAAGAACATTTCCGGCCGGTGCACTTGCTGTTTGTCTGGCC
>JALRCR010000155.1 GCA_023257255.1 Gammaproteobacteria bacterium
AAGGCCCGACGCAGGCACCGTTTTCAACGGTGCAGGGCTCAGCCGAGGAGTGACTTGATGACCCCGCCAACGCGCGCCTCTTTCCTGCCCGACCTGTGCGGTCTGCAGGCGCTGTTCACCGTGGTGATTGCGGGTCAATTGCTGGCGTTTGCACTGACGCTGGCGCGGGGCGCCAGCGGGCTTGAAGCGCTGGCCGAACTCGCCCTCCTGTCGCTCTACATTCAGTGGATAGGGCTCTCGGCGGCCGCCACGCTGTGTCTGTCGCGGCGGCATTTGCGGCGACTGGGCGAGCGGCGGGAAGCCAGCCTGGCCTATGGGCTGGTGCTGCTGGTGGCGCTGCTGCTGGCGGAGAGCGCCTGGTGGCTGATGACGCCTTTCGGCAGCGAACTCCCGCTGCTGCAAATCAGCCACGCCCGCCTGCTGCTCTGCAGCCTGGGGATCACCGCCATCGTCGCTGCCGTGGTGTTGCGCTATTTCTACGTGCAGCACCAGTGGCGCGAGCGCACGGCGGCGGCGGCCGCCGCGCAGTTGCAGGCGCTGCAGGCGCGCATCAGGCCGCATTTTCTTTTTAACTGCATGAACACCATCGCGAGTCTCATCCGCGCCAATCCGGCGGCCGCCGAGCGGGCGGTGGAAGACTTGTCCGACCTGCTGCGTGCGAGTCTGGCCAGCACCCAGCCGATGGTGCCGCTGGAAGCCGAGTTGACGCTGGTGCGGCGCTATCTGGCGATCGAGGCCCTGCGACTGGGTGGGCGTCTGCAGGTGGTGTGGGCGCTGCCGGTGTTGCCGACGGCGCTTGAGGTGCCGCAACTGAGCCTGCAGCCGCTGGTGGAAAACGCCCTGCGTCACGGTATCGAACCACTGCCTGCCGGCGGCGTGGTGCGGATCGGCGCGACGCTGGAAAACGGTCGGTTGCGGCTGTGGGTCAGCAATCCACTGCCGCCTGCTGGCCAACTGCAGGCGCATGGCAACCGGCTGGCGCAGGACAATCTGCGGCAACGCTTGCAGGCCCGCTACGGGGAGGCGGCAGACCTGCATATTGAGGAAACCGGCGACGAGTATCTGGCAACGATGACGCTACCCTGCGGGACGGACGGCGATGCGCATCGCAATCGTTGACGACGAGCCGCTGGCGCGCCGCCGCCTCTGCGACCTGCTGGCGGCCCTGCCCCACTGCACGGTCTGCGGTGAAGCCGGCACAGGGCAGGAGGCACTGACGCTGTCCGTCGACGCGCAGGCCGAGGTGGTGTTGCTCGACATTCACATGCCCGGCATGGACGGGCTTGAAACCGCGCGCCATCTGGCCCGGCTGGCGGCACCGCCTGCCGTGATTTTCACCACCGCTTACGACGAGCACGCGCTGGCCGCATTCGACGCCGGCGCGATCGACTATCTGCTTAAACCCGTGCGGGCCGAACGCCTGCAGGCTGCGCTGTTACGCGCCTCGCAGTGGACGCGGGCTCAGGCCGCGCGGCTCGCGCAGGCCGCGCCGCGGGCGCGCAGTCATTTCAGCGCGCTGGTGGCGGGCAGCCTGCGCCTGGTGCCGGTCGCCGCGGTCCGCTATCTGCACGCGGACGGCGGCTATGTGACGGTCAATCATGCGGGCGGGGAGTTGTTGATCGAAGACGCACTGCGCGCGCTGGAAGAGGAGTTTTCGCAGACTTTTCTGCGCATTCACCGGCATACGCTAGTGGCGGTGGCGCAGGTCGAACAGCTAAGCCGCGACCGGCTGGGCAATACCAGCATCACACTGCGTGGTGTGACGACGCCCCTGCCGGTGAGTCGACGGCTGGTGGGCGAGGTTAAACGCCGGCTTCGTCAGGGCACGCCCTCAGGCCAAGTCCCCGTGCCGGGCCTGTAGCAGCGCCAGCGCTACCAGCGCGGCAGTCTCGGTGCGGAGCACCCGCGGCCCGAGGCGCACCCGCTGGTAGCCGGCCGCGCTGAGCAAGTCGCGCTCGCCGGGGCTGAAGCCGCCTTCGGGGCCAATGGCCAGTGCGATCTCGCGGGCTGGCGGCAGGCTCATCAGACTGGCCTCCGCGGCGGGATCCAGCAGCAGCCGCAGCGGCGCACGCTGGCGTGCGGCCTCGGTGGCGACGCTGCACACGGCCTCGAGTTGCGGCAAACGGGTGCGGCCGCTTTGCTCGGCGGCGTGGCGAATGATGCCCGCCCAGTGCTCGTGGCGCTTCTGCGCGCGGGCTTCATCAAGGCGCACGGTGCTGCGCTCGGTGGCCAGCGGCACAATCAAGCCCACCCCCAGTTCAACCGCCTTCTGGATGGTGTAGTCCATGCGCTCCCCGCGCGAGATGCCCTGCGCCAGCGTGATGCTGAGCGGGGACTCGCGGTCGGTCTCATGCCGTGAGCCCAGCGCGAGCGACACTTGCTGGCGGTCGACGGACTCGACGGTGGCGGCGTACTCGCCGCCCTGACCGTCAAACACCACCACCGCGTCGCCGGTGCGCACGCGCAGCGCTTCGCGCAGGTGGCGGCTGCCAATCGGGTCGAGGACAATGCGGCGGGCTCCCGCCAGCGCCTCAGGGCTAAAAATTCGCGGGGGCACTGACTTGGGAAGGCACAATTGGCATGTTCAGACGATTGACCGAACTTCTTGCCGGCTGGCGCGAGGCCGCGCCAGCGGCAGCGCCGCTCGATTTGGCGATGATCGCCTTGCTGCTGGAGATTGGCCGCGCCGACCACGAGGTCGCGGCGGTCGAACAGCAACGCATTCTGGCCACCGCGACCCGCGTATTCGGGCTCGACGAGCCGACGGCCGCGGCCCTCGTGGCGCGCGCGGCCCAGCGGGTCGAAACCTCGATCTCACTCGACGAATTCACCGGCGTGCTCAATCAGGAATGCTCGTTGGCCGACAAGCGCCGCTGCCTGATTGCCCTGTGGCAGGTGGCGCTGGCCGATGGGCGCCTCGACCGTTTCGAGGAGTTTTATCTGCGCAAGATTTGCGACCTGTTGTATCTGTCGCATCAGGATTTCATTCAGGCGAAGCTGGCGGCGACCGCGGGCTGAGTGCTCAGGCCGCGTTATCGGTTGAGGGTTCGCCGTCCAGCATTGAGGTAATGAGCTGGTCTTCAAGTTCAATCCGGGTGGTCAGGTGTTCACCGAGGCGCGAGAGATCATGGGTCAGTTGCTGACGCAGCGTGAGGTCGTCGGCGCCTTCGTAGCGTTCCAGAAAATCCACCGCCACTGCCGTGGTGGTCGCGATTCGCGGATAAACATCGCGCGCGGTGTCGACGATCTGGCTGCGGCGCTCCACCCCGGCCGAGAAGCGCCCGTAGAGGCCGAAGTGGCCGGTGGCGATGTAGTCGACCAGCAGAGTCAGAAACTCGTCCAGCATTTCCCGCGCGGCGTCGTCCGGCGCGCCCAGATCCTGCTTCGACAGTTCCCACAGCAGCACCAGCATGCGTTGGCGCTGCTCCAGAATGTCTTTCACCATGCGACGGGTCTCAACGCGCGGATACCGCGGGGATTTGGTAGTTGAACTCATGCCGGCGCCGTTCCCTGCTGTTAGCGATAGCCCGAACTCTACACGCTTGGTGCGGCAGTTCGCACATCGACGCCGCGCAAACGCCGCGATGAGCGTCGGCCGCGCACGACCCCGACGCCGAGGGAGCACATGACCTCGCCAATCCCGACGCCGCTGGTGGTGCAGGGCGCGCGCCTCGGTGGCGCCTTGCGCCGGGCCGCCGCGCGTCGGGCGGGGCAGGCGGTCTGGTTTGCGCCGGAACTGCTGAGCGTCGACCGCTGGCTGGAGCGGCTGTTTCTGGACGCGAGCCTGCGCGGTGAGCCTGCGCTGCCGTCCGGCTTCGTGCTGTCGCCCACGCAGGCGCGAGCCCTGTGGCTGGAAGTCATCGGTCGCGAGCGTGCGTTGGCGCCCCGACTGCAGGAGCAACTGGCGTCGCGGGCGCTTGAAGCGCATGCGCTGATCGCCGAGTGGCAGCTTGAAGCCGCCCTGCAGCCGTACGTCGGCGGGCTCCCGGCCTTCGACGCGCTGGTCGACTGGCGACGCCGGTTCCGCGCCCGTTGCCGCGAACTCGACGCCCTCGCCGCGCCCGAGTTGCTACGCGTGGCGCTGGCTGTCGAGCGGCGTCACCGGGCCGCGACGTTTGTTGGCTTCGGGCGCATCGGTCCGGCCTTGGCCGATTTGGGCGTGTCGGTGCCGGCGCCGGTCGACGCCGTCCTGCCCGCCTCGCTGCAGGCCTTGCCAACGCGTGAGGATGAATACCGGGCCGCCTGCGAGTGGGCGCTGGCGGCGCGCGCGCGCGGCCTTGGCACGGTCGCCGTTGTCTTGCCGGATGCGGCCAGTATGGAAACCTGCGCGGCGCTGGCGATGCGTGAGACGAGCCTGCATGAAGACGCACCCTTGCTGATGGCGGGCGGCGGTGCCGGCAGCCCGCTTCACCTGCCGATGGTGGTGTCGGCGCTGCAGTTGCTGGCTCTGGCGCGCGGCCTTGAACCGCTGGAGGCTGCTGCGCTGGTGCAAAGCCCCTATCTCGCCGGGCACGCCGCCGAGGCGGGGCCGCGCGCCCGACTGGCCGCCGAGCTGTTGGCCCTGCGCAAGGATCGCTGGCCGGGGGAAGCCTTGCTGGCCCGGGCCGCTCCGCGCTGTCCGCGGCTGGCGGCGCGCCTGCGCGCGGTGCTGGTGGCGACCGCGCAAAGCCCGCGCCGGCAGTCGCTGAATGCCTGGATGCAGCAGGCCCAGCAGTGTCTGGCGGCCGCCGGCTGGCCGGGCGAGCAGGCCTTGAGCGCGCTCGAGAAAGCCGGCAAGGAGGCGCTGGCGCAGGCTTTCGACTTGACCGCCAGCCTCGACGCCGTTTGCGCACCCCTCAGCGCGGCGGAGGCGGAGACCAGCTTGCGCAGAATCCTCCGCGAGCGCCGGCTCAATCTGCCGGTGGCAGCCGACGCGGTGGAACTGCTGACGCTGGAAGAAGCCGCGGCGCTGGCGCCCGACGCGGTGTGGGTGCTGGGCTTGAACGAGGGCAGCTGGCCGCGCGCGCGGGCGCAGAATCCCCTGCTGCCACAACGCCCCTTGCTGGAAGCCGGCGCACCCGGGGCCAACGGTGTGCTCGACCTGGCGTTTGAGCGCGCCTGCCTCAGTCGGCTCGCGGCCGGCGCGCGGGAGCTGGTGCTGAGCTGCGCCCGCCTTGAAGGCGAGACCGAATTGCGGCCGGCGCCGGGCTTTGCGTGGGCGGCACAGACGGCGGTTGTGATGCCAATCGCGCCGGCCGTGGCAGAGACGGACTGCTTTGAGGCCACGCCAAGCCTGCAGCCGGTGCCGCTGACCTCCGCACGGGCGGCGAGTCTCGCGGGCGGTGCCCGTGTGTTGACCGACCAGGCGGCCTGCCCTTTTCGGGCGTTCGCCGCGCACCGTCTGCACGCTACGGGGGTGGCACTGGCGTCCGCCGGTCCCGATGCCCGCGAGCGCGGCAACCTCTTGCACGAAGTACTGGCGGCGTTCTGGGCCGAGGTGGATTCGCAGGCCACGTTGAAAGGCCTGAGCGAGGACGCGCGCGAGGCCCTGATCGCAAGCGCCGTAGAGGCGGGGCTGGCAAAGACGCCAGCCCTGGCCGAGCGTCTGCATGGGCTGGAACATCATCGGCTGAAGGCGCTGCTGCGCCGCTGGCTCGCCCACGAAGAAGCGCGCCCGGCGTTCTCGGTGCTGGAAGTGGAATGTGAGCGCCGGCTTGAACTGGGCGGGCTGGCGTTCAAGCTGCGTATCGACCGGATCGATCGACTGGCCGACGGGCGCTTGCTGGTGGTCGATTACAAATCCGGTCAGGTCGCCGCGCGCGACTGGCAGCCGCCGCGGCCTGATGCGCCACAGCTGCCGCTGTATGCGCTGGCCGAGCATCCGCAGGAAGTCGCCGGAATTGCGTTTGCCTCACTCAAACGCCAGGCCATGCGCTGGGTCACCGCGCCCAAGAACTTGTTCAAGGCCGCGCCTGACGCGGCCAGTCTGGCCGATGCGCTGGCCGTCTGGCGCGACGCGCTCACCATGCTGGCCGCCGAAGTGATGGCCGGCGAGGCGCGGGTGGATCCCAAGCACGGCAAGCCGACCTGCGCACGCTGCGAGTTCGCCCTGCTGTGCCGGGTTCACGAGCAGCCGCCGCAGCCCGAGGAGGAAGAGGCCGATGAGCCTGTCTGACGAAGAC
Source organism: Gammaproteobacteria bacterium (assembly GCA_023257255.1). Taxonomy (GTDB): domain Bacteria; phylum Pseudomonadota; class Gammaproteobacteria. The sequence continues at coordinate 6,162 of JALRCR010000155.1, forward strand.
GCGCAAGCCCGGCGTGAGGCGCTCGATCCCGCGCGCTCGTTTGTGGTCGAAGCGCTGGCCGGCTCGGGCAAGACCTCGCTGCTGACCCAGCGGCTGCTGGTGCTGCTGGCACGGGTCAAGGCGCCGGAGAGCGTGCTGGCCGTGACCTTCACCCGCAAAGCCGCCGAAGAATTGCGCGGACGGGTGCTGGCCGCGCTCGCGAGCGCCAGAGGGCCAGCGCCAGACGACGCCCACGCCCACGCCACCTGGACGCTGGCTCGCGCGGTGCTGGCACAGGATCTGCGCGAAGGCTGGCAACTGGAATCGCAGCCGGGGCGTTTGCGGCTGCAGACCATCGATGCGCTCGCCGCCGGCATGGCCCGCCGGGCGCCGCTGGATGCGGGGCTGGCCGCCGCGCTGACCCCGGTAGATGACGCCACGCCGCTGTATGCCCGAGCCGCGCGTGAAACCTTGCAGCGACTTAACGACGAACGGTTTGGGCTGGCGGTCGAGCGCGCCCTGGCGGTGCTGGATAACGACTGGGCGCGGGCCGAAGCCTTGCTGGTGGACATGCTGCCACGACGTGATCAATGGCTGGCGCGGGTCGGCGAGCGTACGCCGCGTGCGCTTGCCGAGCATACCCTGGCCGCCGCGGTGAGCTTGTCGCTGCGGGCGCTGGTCGCGCTATTGCCGACGCAGTTCCACGCAGAACTGAGCGAGTTCGCCCATTGGGCTGCGGGCGATGACCCGGATGGCGCGTTCGCAGCGCTGGCGGACTTCGATTTGCAGACCCTGCGCCCGGCGGCCTGCACCGCGCTGGCGACCCTGCTGCTGACCGCAGCCGGCGAGGTCCGCAAGGACTTGGGCCGGGTCAAAGGTCTGCCAGCGGCCCAACTGCCGGCCTTCAAAGCGCGCTTCGCCGACCTGCGAGAACGTCTGATCACAGACGCGGCGACGTTCTGCGCCCGGCTGCATGCCGCGCGCGCGCTGCCCGAGGGGCGCTTCGACGACGCCGAATGGGCCGCGGTGCAGGCCTTGCTCGACCTGCTCACGCTGGCGGCGGTGCAATTGGAGCGCGTGTTCGCCAGCACCGGTCGCTGCGATTTCCAGGCCGTCGCCCAGAGCGCGCAGGACGCGCTGGGCGCGCCGGACGAGCCCACCGAACTGACGCTGGCGCTGGACTACCGGCTGGAGCATCTCCTGATCGATGAGTGCCAGGACACCTCGCGCAGCCAGCATCAGTTGTTCGAGACGCTGGTCAGCGGCTGGAGCGAAGGCGATGGCCGAACGCTGTTTCTGGTGGGCGATCCCCGGCAGTCCATCTACCGCTTCCGGCAGGCGGAGGTCGGGCTTTTTACGCGCCTGATCCGCACCGGCCAGTTCGCCAGCGTGCGCCTGCATTGCCTGCGCCTGTCGGCCAACTTCCGCACCTGCGAGCCGCTGATCGGATGGCTCAATCAGACCCTGCCCGAAGTCTTTGCTACCGACGGCGATGAACTCCCGGCCTTTGGCGGACTGCTCGCCACCCGCCCGGCACTGGCCGATCCGGCGGTCAGCGTTCACGTGCTGCCGGACGGCGACCCGCTGGCCGAAGCCAGCGGCCTGCTGGCGCTGATCCAGTCGGTGCGCATCCGCCGGCCGACGGCGTCGATCGCGGTGCTGGTGCGCGGTCGCAGCCACCTCGGCGCGCTGCCTGCAATGCTGACGGCGGCCGGGATTCCGGTGGCCGCTGCCGAAGTCGCGCCGCTGAGCGAGGTGCCGGCGGTCGGCGATTTGCTGGCGCTGACGCGCGCGCTATTGCACCTGACCGACCGAATCGCGTGGCTGGCGCTGCTGCGTGCGCCCTGGTGCGGTGTCTCGCTGCCCGGGCTTGTGGTGGTGGCGGAAGCGGCGCCGCAGGCGCTGATCCGCGAGCGACTGCGCGAGTCTTCAGTGCTCGACGCGCTCACCGACGACGACCGGCAGCGCGTGGCGGCGCTGCACGCCGTGCTGAGTCGCGCACTGCGCCTGGTGCGGCGCGTACCGCTGGCGCGCCTGGTTGAGCAGACTTGGCAGGACCTCGGCGGGCCGCTGGGGCTAGCGGCCAGCGACCGCCGCGCGGCC
>JALRCR010000156.1:0-7439 GCA_023257255.1 Gammaproteobacteria bacterium
GTTCATTTTCTGGAAATCGGCAACTTCCATCAGCAGCTCGCGTTCCTCGGCAGTCAGACGCCGGCCGATCTTGCGCGAGGCGGTTTTGGCGGCGATGCCGGTGAGGTTGCGGAAGATGTCGGTCCAGCCGTCGGCGACCAGATCCACTTCCTGATCGCCGCCACTGACCAGCGTATTGAAGTTCGCCATCCGTTCGTACTGCCAGCCGGGTTTCAGTGAGGCCGCCCATTCGGGGTCGGTTTCCCGGTTGTTGCGCACATCGATCGAGGACGGCGTGCGCTGGAACACGTGCAGCGACTTGGCCGAGGCGCCGAGATGCGGAATGCACTGCACGGCGGTCGCGCCGGTGCCGATGATGCCCACGCGTTTATCCGCCAGTTTGTGCAGGTTGCCGGTGCTGTCGCCGCCGGTATAGGCGTAGTCCCAGCGACTGGTGTGGAAGGTGTGGCCGGCAAAGCTGTCGATGCCGGGAATGCCCGGCAGCTTGGGGCGGCTTAGCGGACCGTTCGCCATCGCCACAAAGCGCGTTTTGAAGCGGTCGCCCCGGTCGGTTTCAATTAGCCAGCGGTCGTCGCTCTCGTCCCACACCATTGCGGTCACGGTGGTCTGCAACAGAGCCTGATCGTAGAGCCGATAGTGGCGGGCAATGTTCTGCGTGTGCGCCATGATTTCGGGCGCGAAGGAATACTTGTGCTTCGGGATGTAGTTGAGTTCTTCCAGCAGCGGCAGGTAGCAGTAGGATTCGACATCGCACATCGCGCCGGGATAACGGTTCCAGTACCAGGTGCCGCCAAAGTCGCCGCCCTGTTCGATGACCCGAATGCTCTCGAAGCCCGCTTCGCGCAGGCGCCCGCCCATCAACAGCCCGCCAAAGCCACCGCCGATGATCACCACCTCGACCGTGTCGAACACCGGCGCGCGTTCAATGCGCGGGGTGTAGGGGTCGTCCACGTAGTTCGAGAAGTCGCCCGCCACTTCCACGTATTGCTCGTTGCCGTCCTGACGCAGGCGCCGGTCGCGCTCGGCGAGGTATTTGGCTTTCAAGACGGCGGGGTCGAAGTCGATGTCGCCAAGGGTCTGCCGGATGACGTCGGGGATGGCTGGCATGAGCGTAGTCCTGTCTCGGGGTTGGTGAAGCGCTGGCCGGAGGGTAGGCTGCACGGATTGTAACGAGGCTGATACGACGATGGCGAAACAACCGCCCACCCTGCTCGACGATGAGGACCGCGGCTTTGCCCGCGCCACGCTGGTCGAGGCCGTCGAAAACCAGTTACGCGACAATACCCCGCCCATCACCCGTCTCACGCTGGCACGACTGCAGGCCGAGGGTTACAGCCGTAATGATGCCGTGCATCTCATCGTCTGCGTGCTTTCCGCCGAAATCTTCGAGATGCTCGAAGTCAAACGGGTGTTCGACGCGGCGCATTACGCGAGCCTGCTGGAGGCCCTGCCTCAGCTGCCCTATGACCCGGATGAACTGGCGACGGACGACGTATGAAAATCTGGCACTGGGTGGGGCTTGCCGCGCTCGCGCTGTGGCTGTGGCAAGGCCGCAGCAAGCCGATGCCGTTCGATGCGCTGGAGTATTTCGACGCGCGTGCGCCGGCAAGCAGCGTTCACCAACCGGTGCGCGCCGGTTGTGACAGAGGGCGCTGCCTCACCATTTATCTCGCGCCCTGGTGTTCGGTTTGCCGCCAGTCGCATCAGGCGGTCCTGACGCTGGCAGAGGCCATGCGCACCCGCGGTATCCCGACCAGCGTGGTGCTTGGCATGGATACACCGGAGACCTTGCGCGGCTATGCGGCGGAATTTCCCTTCCCCGTCTATCTGGACCCCGACAAGCGGTTTTTCGCGAAGACCGACGGGCGCGGGGTGCCGTACTTCATGACTTGGGAGCCGAACGGCAAGATGCTTGCGGAATTCGCCGGCGGTGGCTTGTCGGTGACCGACATGACGCGCGCGCTGGCCCTTGAATAGACGTTACGCAGCATGGCGCCGCCGCAAGACCTGCAAGGAGTGTCCCGATGACGACAAACGTGCCCAATCTTTACGCCTGCATTAGCCAGTACCTGCGCCCGCCGGCCGAAATCGATCCCCATGTCGCGGCCCATATCACCTGGCTGGGTGAGCAGGACGCTGCGGGTCGGTTGGTGGCCTCCGGGCGTCAGCTGCCCCCGTCCGGCGGCGCGATCATTCTGGCGGGTGAGAGCCGCGAGGCGGTGCAGGCACTGCTCGCCACCGACCCGTTCGTCGTCCACGGCTGCGCGTCGTACTGGATTTTTGAGTTCGAGCTTAACCCGGACCCCATTCGGGGCCGCCTGATGGACTATTTTCTAAGCGAGGCTTTCGGCGCGTCCGCGCCGTGATGTCGTAAAGAGGAAACGCCGATGGCTCTGCGCCCCGTGCCCACCGCTCGCAGCCTGCCGCCCGACGACGTGCTGGCGCCTGCAGCAATCGCCGACCCGCACCGTTTTTTTCGTCGCCTGCGCGAACACGACCCCGTGTTCTACAGCCAGCGCCATCAGGTGTGGATTCTGACCGGTCATGAGGTCGTGGACCGCGCGTTCAAGGACAAGCAACTGTCGTCGGCGCGCGCGATGGCGAGCTTCCGCCACAAGCTGGCGGAACGTCACGCCGGGCTGATGCAGCACGCGCTGTCGCTGCTCGATGGCTGGATGTTGTTGAACGACCCGCCGGACCATACCCGCTTGCGCGACCCGGTGCGGCGGAGCTTCACGCCCGCATTCGCCGCATCGCTCATCCCGCGGATCGAGGCCCGGGTCGATGCCCTGCTCGATAGCTTGCAGGAAGGCGCAGATCTGGTGACCGAGTTTGCCCAGCCGCTGACCGCGCTGGTGATTTGCGACCTGCTCGGGGTGGCCGACAGCGAGCGGGAGTTTCTGCGGCAATGGACGCGTGACTATGGGCAGCTGATTTACGGCGCCTCGTCGCATCAGGCGGGCTACGCCGAATCGGTCGGTCGGGCAGGCGACGAGTTCTACGCAAGGTTTTCGCAAGTTATTGCCGAAAAACGCGTTAATCCTGGTCCAGACCTTATCTCCCATTTGCTGGCAACCTCGCGCCGCGAAGACTGGACCGAGTCCGAATTGCTGGGCACTTGCTCCATGTTGCTGTTTGCCGGCCACGACACCACCTCGGCCCTCATCGCATCCAGCACGCGGGCCCTCTTGCTGGACGAGGAGGCGCGCGCGGCTTTCAGAAACCAGCCCGCCCTGACCGAATCCGCAGTTGAGGAGTTTCTGCGCTACGACGGCCCGTCCAAGACCTTTGTGCGCACGGCAAACGAAACGCACGAGCGTGGCGGGCACGTGGTCGAGGCGGGCCAAACGCTGTGGTTATCCGTGCTGGGGGCCAATCAGGATCCGGCGGTATTTGATGTACCGGAGGAGTTGCGTCTGGATCGCAACCCCAATCCGCATTTGGGCTTCGGGGCCGGTATCCATTTCTGTGTGGGCGCTTCGCTCGCGCGCGCCGAGGCCCGCACCGCGCTGCCGCGTCTGATCGAGCGTTTTCCCCGCCTGCGGCCCGCCAGTCTGGATTTCGCCTGGAGTCCGACGCTGGTGGACCGCAGCCTGCTCGGCCTGCCGGTAGTCTGGCGCTAATCGATACCAGGGCTTAGGGCTGCGTCGCGCAGCCCTTTTGTCTGCAGCCTGTGCCTGCGCGGCGGCTGAAACGATCGCCTAAAACACCACCGGTAGTTCCAGAAAGTTTTCGTAAATGAATGCGCGGTGCGCGATGAGCCGGGGGCTGAGCGCCGCGCGCACGACCGGATGGTGGTTGGTGTAGAGCGGGCGGAAGAAGGACGCCATCGGGCACTGCGCTTCTGGCAGCGGTTCGATGAGCCCGAGAAACGTCGCCCAGTAAATATCGAGCGCCGAGAGTCGGTCACCGAAGAAAAACCGCCGCCCGCGCGCCTGCTCAGCGGCCAACTGGCGATCAAGCAGCTGCAGAATCTCGGCCATCCGGATCGGCGCGGCTTCGAGCGCCGCGGCCGACAGGCCGTACTTCTGGCCGAAACGTCGCCAGAAGCTGTATTCCGCGCTGGTCTGGTCCAGCGGTTCCATGCCCATGTCGACCAGCAACAAGCGACCCATCCAGCCAAAGCCGTTTTCGCCGCAGAGTTCATTGGCAAGGCCGAACATCTGCACCCGATCAGCGGCGTCGGCCGGGATCAGCGAGGGTTCGGGTGCCAGTCGCTCGGCCAGATAAAGCTGTTCAATCCAGGTTGAGCGCGGGCGTTCGTCGTTCCAGATCATCACCGGTGCGCTCGACTGTGCGGTCCAGTGACGCAGCTCGGTGTCAGATCCGTCGAGACCAAATTCGGCATCCGAGCGGTCGGCGTTCGCGGTGACTACCGGCACGTAAGACAGCTGCTTGACGTAGCAAATGCCCTTGCAGGCTTCCCGCCACATGCCGGGGTCGGCGTAAGCGCCCAACACGATGCGTAAGCCGCTCATTTCCTTCGCGGCGGCGATGCTGGTGTAGTGGAGAGTGATGTCGTTGATCAAGATCTCGGCCATGCGGAATTCCTCAAGCAATGACTGAGCGCTGTGCGGCGCTCAGTCGAAATAAAACTGGTTCAGACGCCAACCGTCGTTCTTACGCCGATAGGTCAGCATGAACTGCCGTTGGCCGTGCTCGCAATCGAGCACGAAGTGGAAGCGCATGAACGAAGAGGCAAACCGCTCCTCGTCGCTGGCTTGTACGCGGTGACAGGCACCCAGCGGTGCGAGCCGCGCGGGCAGCGTCTGCGCGGCCCAGTCCAGATTGGCCTGTACCTTGGGATCGCCAAGGTGCGAGTTTGCGCGCGCGCTCTGCAGCACGATAGCGGGCCCGTCGTGCAGCAGTTGCTGAAGCAGGGCACTGGCGCCTTGCCGCAAGTCGTCCCGGGAGCGATACGGCGCATCGGCAGCCAACGGGAGCGGGGCTGCCAGTAGCGCAAAAGCCCAGCCGGCGAGCCGTTTCACACCGAGGATGCACCGCGCTCGACCAGATTGCCTTCGGCGTCGAGCGTAAGCCCGGCCGCTTCCGCCATGGCCTTCATTGAGGCCGGCCAGCCAACCCGACCCGGGTCATTGCCGCCAACCACCGCGAGCATCATGGCCGTTTCGTGACCCACGTTGCGAAAACCGCGCATGACGTGCACGGGCAGCGAGATCACGTCGTAGGGTTCAAGCACCAGTTCCTTAGCGCCTTCCGGCCCCCAGAAAATGGCCCAGCGCCCGGTCAACGGCATGAACACTTCCTGCGTGAGGTGCGAATGCAGCGCCGCCCCTTTGCCGGGCTCGGCGCGGATCATCGCGAGGTGAAAATCCTGCGCCGGAATCTGTGGGCGCATTGACGCATCTTCCTGCACGCCGTTGCCGATGATGCTGAAAATCTCCCGCTCGTGGCCGGGAATGCGGGTGTCTATAAAAGCTTTGTCGGAGCTTTTCTGATGCTTGAAGCGCGCCACCTGCGCTTCCATTTCGGTGACTGTGAAATCGAGTTCTGTGACCGGTGCGGTGTCGACCATGGCTCCCCCCAGTTATTGCTGTTTTTCCCTAGGCTAGGCCCCGCGGTCGCCGGAGGCAACCAACAAACGGTTTTCCCTGATTGCGGCCCGAGGGGTAAATTGCGCCGTCAGCCGGCGGCAAGCCAAGGGGGGCGAGATGATGGAAAGCATGACGGTGCGGCGGGCCTTGCTCGCGCTGGCCGGTCTGGTGGTCGTGCTCTGTGTCAGTCGTGTGCAGTCAGCCTGGACGACCCGCCAGCTCGCTCGTCAAAAGAACCTCTTGCAGCAGACGGTGCTGATCCATTGCCGGCATTTGCTTGCGCCGGAAATCAACACGACGAGTCGCGACGACTACGCGGAACGCTTTGCCGGCTGCGCCGATTTCGCGGTGAACGCAGCGGCCGTTCACGGCGGGATGCTGGGCCCCATGATGCTCCGCGTGGCGTTTACGCCGGGGCCGCGGTTTCCGTTGGCGCTGCACAGCCTGGTGTTCAAAGCCGAGCCGCTGACGGATAAAGGCCTGCTTGCACTGGGCGCTGCCGGCGTCGGCGAATTACGCTTTAATCCTGCGATTGCTTACGCCGAGTTCAGCTTTCGTAGCGCTTTTTGACTTTGCGCTCAGTCGACAACCGGCAAGCGTTCCTGCCAGGCGTCGAAGATCTGGAACCCGATCACGACAGCGACGACCACCAGCAGCAACTTTGGCAGTGCGCGACAGAAATCGCGTAGCGACTGGAACCCGGCCGCCGTGTAGCGCTCGGCGAGGTGGCGCAGACTGTGGTCCAGTCGTCCCGCCACCTCTGCGGCCTGATAGAGGCTGACAAACTCATGCGGGAATACGCCGCTGGCGGCCAGCACGCTGGAAGACGAAGCGCCGCGCGCGAGGGCCGGTGCGAAGTTCGCGGTGGCAGCGGCCAGCGCGCTGGATCCCGAGGCCGCGCCGGCCTGCCGCCAGGCCTCATCCATCCCGATGCCGGCGCTGAGCAGCGCTTCGAGCGCGGCGGCAAGTCTGGCCAGTGCCAGCGTGCGCAAGGCGTCGCCCAGCACCGGGACGACGCCGAGCAGCTGCTCAAGTCGCCGCTGCCAAAGCCGTTCCCGATCGGCGCGCAGGAGCGCGCGGAGCAGCGCGATGCCGGCGTATAGAAGTGCGAGCACGCCGACGCTCTGGCTAAGAAAACTGCCAAGGCTGCCACCGGCGAACAGGGCGGGCACGGGGCGCAGCAGGACGAGGGCGTGCAGCAGGGCGATTGGATAGGTGGCGTCGGCCAGTACGCGCCGAAGCAGCGCCGTGTGCCGGGTGTAATGGCGGCCGAGCAAGGTGCAGCACGCGGCGAGGCGGCCGCTGCGTTCGCCGACTTCCAGCAGGGCGAGGTCGAAGCTTGGCCAGCGGGGTTCGCAGCTGCGGATCGCGGTACTGAGGCCGAGGCCACGCCGCTGCGCTTGCGCGATCGCCCGCCACGCGCGATCCGAGGGCTGGGTCGATGGCCCAGCGGTGATCAGCCCCAGCGCGTGTTGCAAGTCGAGCCCTGATTCCAGCAAGAGGCCCAACTGCTGGTAGGTCGCGGCGCGTGCGGCTAGCGGGGCGGTAAGTCGGTTCAGCACGTTGAATAAGCCTGCTGGTTGCTCGGGCTTGCCGCGAAAGCGCGTTTAAGGGGTAGCAAGCGCGCTGGCGGGATAGTCGTCAAGCCTGCGGGGTTGGCGCGCGGCCGCGGTGGGTTCAGGCGACGGCCAGAATCGACCGGATGTTCGCGGCAGTGGCTTCAGCGTATCGACGCGCCAGCGCCGCCGAGCGCGAGGCCGGGTACGCCGCGTGGACGGCGGTCGCCCGGGCGGTTGCCGACTGCATCGGCGTCAGCATGATCGTGGATCCATCAGAGACCAGCCGGGCCCAGCGGATGCTTGGCAGCGGCATCGAGATCGTCAC
>JALRCR010000156.1:7449-8021 GCA_023257255.1 Gammaproteobacteria bacterium
TCTGGCGTCGGAAAGGGCGCGCCGGCGGGTCGCGCAGCCTTCACGTTGGAGCGCTGCGCGAGTTCGGCGGCCGCCTCTACCGCCATCTGAGCGGCTGCCGCCGCAATCGCCCGGTCGTCGGCCGAAGGCTGGGCGGGGGCCAACGCAGCGGCCTGTATCCGGCGCGCCAGCGCCAGCGTCTCCTCCGGCGTCTGGCCCTTCTTCATCCGCAGGGGCACCTCCCCCGCGATGGCGTAATTGCTGCCATCGGGTCCGCGTTTCAACACGTAGGTCGCGGGGCCGCTAGCCAGACCGCCGGCCGCATTGAGGTGCGCCTGTTCGTGCGCGCGGACCGCGCGGTCGGTGGATTTGAGGTATTCGAGCTCGCGCTGGGCGTCGGCATTCAGGACCGGATCACCGCTTGGGGAGTAGCGCACACCGGCGGCGTCAGCCTCGGTAGTCGTCGCAGACGGGGCGGTTATCGGGTTTTGGGGCGCCTCGCCCGGCGGCGTCGGGGGCGCGCTTGCCAGGGTTTCACGCACTAAACCCGGCGGGCGAAAGGCACGCGAGGCCGTGGCGTTCGACAACGCATA
>JALRCR010000157.1 GCA_023257255.1 Gammaproteobacteria bacterium
GCGGGCTTCGCGGATTAGCACATCGCCGTGCGACAGCGTGATCAGCCGCATCAGGTGCAGCCGCCGCGGGCGAGCTTGTCGATATTGCGCGCCAAGGATTGCATCACGCCCAACATCAGGGGCCCTGCTTTGTGTAATTGGCCAAGCAGCACGTCGCGCGGCAACAGCAGCACCACGCTCGCGTCGCGCGCTTCAACCTGCCGGCTGTAGGGTCGGTCGAGCACCATGTCGACTGCGCCCACAATTTCGCCCACGCCGATCAGTCGCGGGTAACGTCGCGCCTGCTGATTGGGCAGGCTGCTTTCAAGCTGGCCGCTCTCTACCAGGAAGCAGAGCGCGGAGGGTTCGCCCCGGGTATAAAGCACCTCGCCGTCGTGCAATTGCCGTCTGACGGACGCGGTTTCGAAGATTTCGCGAAAAGGGTCCTGCGACACTGAACACGCTCGGCGCTGGGGCGGGAATAAGGGAGGGAAGCGGTTAGGCCCGCTTCCCGCGCGCATCTTAGAGCCTTACGCCGGCGCGCGTGGTTCTTCCTGCAGAAGTTTCCTCGCCAGATTAATCCGCATCAGTCGGAACCCGTCCGTATCGCCCTCCACCCAGTTGCCGAGCCGGGTCGGCGTGGTGCGCGCCGGGCCTGCGGCATCGTCCATCGAGGTCTCGCCGGCCTGTGCGAGGCTTCCGGGGCGGGCGTCAGCCAGCGCGGTGGCATTCACGTCCACCTTATTGGCGAGCAGGTCGGCGACTTCGGCCACCGTGCGCGCGCGGGGGCCGGCAAAAAAGATCGTGCGATTGCTCGCCGCATGGCGCGGAAAAAGCTGCGCTGCCGACACCGAGGGTTTGGCTTCCGCGGAGTTCAGCAAGCGGGCGGCGGCGGAGGCGCCCATGAAGTGCGCCACATAGACCTCTTCATTGCTGACCGGCCGCCCCAGTTTCTGCTCGAGGTGCGCGCGATTATCGTTGGCCAGGTAGCCCGCCATCATGGACGCCATCGCGGGGTCCTTGCGCAGGGCCAGCAGCTTTGACTCCGGCATTTTCGGGTCGATGCCGGCCTCTTTGCCGTAGCGCTTCACGACCGACAGCCAGGTGGCTTTGGTGAACTGAAACAAACCGGTCGCGCTTGAAGTCTTCGCGCGGGCTTCGGGATTGAGGGAGGATTCTGCCGACGCCGTGGCCAGCATCGCGTCGAACGAGTTATTGGTCTTGGCGGCGGCGTGGCGAATGGCGGCCATGATGGGCTGGGTGCCTGCTACGGATCTGATCATCTGGCGAATCTCTATGTCGGGCATTTTTCAGGTGCCCGCAGACTGCAATTCTCTTGCCATCTGGGCGCGCCCCTAAGGGCCCGCCTCGGCATTGAAATTGCTGTGTGCCGTCCATGATGAATCTCATCACCGGGCAGTTACGCGACCAACGCCCCCCTGTGCCGTCGTCGCCTGCCGCGGCGGCCAAGCCTGCCGCCGGTGGCGGCTTTGGTCGCTTGCTGGCCGAGATTCGGGACGTGCTTAATCCCTTGCAACACCTGCCCGTCTTGAGCGGCCTGTATCGGGCGCTGAGCAAAGACCAGATCTCCCCGACCGCCAATCTGCTGGGGGGACTGGTTTACGGCGGGCCTATCGGAGCGGCGGTGGCGATGGTTCAGAACCTCGCGAACCGCATCGCCGGGAAGGATCTGATGGCCTCGGCGTGGCAGCGCGTGGTGGGCAATCCAGCACCGTCGGCAAGCCCGCGGCCCGACAGCGCGATCGCGAGCGCGCCCGGACAGGCGCCTTTAGCCCCCCCGGCGGCCGCGCGCACGCCGCGGCCCGCGCAAAGCCCTGCGCCGGTCCGTCCGCTGTTGGCGCTTGCAGAGCGCGCCGCCACTGGCGCGCAGGACGCCCCGGTGCCCGCTGGGCTTGCCACCAGCCGGGCACTGGCCACCCGCCAGATAGTGGACCTGTTCGGTGAACACACCGCGGGCGCCATCGCCCGGTGGCATGTCGCGCTGGCGAAGCAGGACGCCGCCTTGCAGCCCGCGACCCGGCGCCGCGATGCGCCCGCAGCCGTCCGGACTGGTGTGCATCCCGGTGACAGTTAGGTCAATTGTGGGTGCAGTTCTCATCGAATGGCCCCTCACCCGGTCGCGATTTCACTCGCGGGCCGTGGCGCCGCGCGCCTCGCCAGGTGAGTTCTTTGTAAATCCGCCCAAGTCAATAGCAATAACGTTATTTTTTCATCCATATCGGCGACTAATTCACGCAAAAAGAACCGCCGGACCACGCCGCTTGAAGCGTCGCCGTGTGAAGATGCGGGAGCACGTCAGGGGTCCTTGGCGTGGCCCTTTGATTGGCCTCTGATTCGCCGCAATTCGGGAGGAATTTCAATTGCAGCCGCGCCGTTACACCTTCGAAAACTTTGACCTGTCGCAAGCTGGCCCGTCGGCAGAAGGCGAGACCCTGACGAGCGAGGACGGTCAGGACGCCCCGTTCCCGGCGGTCGATGTCTTGCTGGTCGACGATGAGCCAGAAGCGCTGGAGCAGATGGCCATTGGACTGCGGGCCGAGGGCATCACCGTGGCCTGTGCCAGCAATGCGCCGGACGCGCTCAAGATTATGCACACGCGAGCCGTCTCCATCTTGCTCACCGACATCAAGATGCCCCGGGTCAGCGGCCTGATGCTTGCTGCTGAAATGCGCGACCAGCTGCAGACCGAATCGCCCAGCCTGATTTTTATCAGCGGCTACGCCGACCGGGATACGGTCATTGAAGCGCTTCGCTATGGCCCCAAAGACTTTCTGCTCAAGCCGGTAAAGCTCAACAATCTGGTCCGCAGCGTGCAGCAAATTCTGGTCAAGCAAACGCCGGGCATTGCGCCGCAGAGCGGGCAAGACGCGGCCGGTGCGCGCACGGAGGACGGCCAGTCGCGCGGCGCCCGCCTGCTGATTGGCCGACGTTCCTTGCTGGAAATCCTGCAAGAGGAACGCAAAATCCGCGCCTCGATTTTTGAGGCCGAGGTCAACGATGGCCCGGCCTGGCAGATTCTGGTTGACCTGTGGTCCAGCGCCGGCGACGCCAATTACAACTATGTGTCCAGTATTGCGGTTGGCGCCGGCCTGCCGCTGACCACCGCGCTGCGCCACATCGAGGTGCTGATCGGCGCCGGGCTGGTTGAGAAGCGGAAAGATCAGGGCGACGCCCGACGGGTGCTGCTGCTGCTGACGGAAAAATGCCGCTGGCTGTTTTCCCAGTACAAGGCCTTATTGGATCAGGTGCTGTAACTCGCGGGTACGGCGGCTCAGGCTGCCGGGCCCACATGCTTGGGCAGCGTCACCGTGGTTTTCAGCGCGCCGTGGTGCACGCGTCTGACCACCACCCCGCCGAGCGCCGCGGCCAACAGCTCTGCAAATACAGCGGGCTTACTGCGCGGGCGGCTTTCCGACTCGATGGCCCTCGCGTAGCTGTCGGCTTCTGCGGTCACGGGTAATTCGAACTTGAACAGCACATCAATGGCCTGACTCTGCGGGTCGCTGGTCAGCGTGATGCTGGCGGGCCCGCGCTCGGCTTTGCCCGGCGGCGAGACCTCGTCAACCCAGGCGGTGAACCCCTGAATGGCCGCCTCGATGAGGCTGTGGTAGACCTCAGGCGCGCGCCCGGTCACCAGCGCGGTTTCATCAAGGTTCGCCAGATAGCGCAGGTCCTCACCGCTTACGTCCTGCGCGAGCGCCTCGACCTCCCGCCGGATGATGGGCCCGATGAGGGTGCCCTGCGGGCGCCGCGCCGTTGTTTCAAGCGCCACGCGGCACCGGCGCAAGCTGTCGCTCAGCCGCTGCACGTTGGCCTCCACCAGCGCAAACTGCGCCGCGCTTGCTGACGCATCTTGCGCGCCAGGCGCCGCACACTGCTGCTGGCCGTTTTCTGCAACGAGCTGAAGGGTGTTCAGCGGCTGATAGGCCTCGTGCAGCAGGGCCTTGAGCAACACAATCTGGGCCTGGGACAAGGGCGATAGCCCGGACCGTTCCGCCACGCTGCCGTCGGCAGTCTCGTCTCGCCGCAGCACCCCGGCCACCGAGAAAGCGCCACTGGCGTCTGGTGGCTCCACCAGGAGCAGCGAGCTGTGTAACTGGCACCAGTGCCCATCGGCATGTTTGAAGCGGAAGCTTTGAAAGAGACGCCCCTGCGATAGCAAGCGATGCAAGACTGCGTCTGGGGCGTAGGCGCGATCTTCCGGGTGGATTCGGCTCAACCACCAGTGCCAATCGGTGGCCTCGACCACAGGCAGGCCCAGCACCAGCGTCAGGGCTCGCTCATCGGCTTCCAGGCTAAAACGCTTCCCACCGTCGTGGAAGCGAATTCTTACGATAACCGCAGCCTGTCCCAGCACATGGGGCGCCAGCAGCGCGCCCAGCATCTTTTCGCGCTGAAGCAGCTGGTGCAGGTGTCTGCAGGCCCGGTCGAGGTGGCGCACGATGGCCAAGGGCGACCACAGCGGTCGGAGTGACGCGGGGGCCGACAGCGGCTCGGTGTGCAAGAGCTGGGAGAGGTTCTGGAGGGTACGCAGCAGGGGTTCGCGCACCCTGGCATTGGCCAGGACCATCTTCAAACCAACCAGCAGGTAGGCCACCACGCCAAGGCCGAGCGCCCACGCGGGCTGCTGCATCACCACGGCCACGGCCTGACCGGCCGCCGCATCATCCAGCGTCAGGACAGCCGGCACCGTCGCAACCGCCGGCCAGACCAAGGGCAGGCGGGGGCCGCTGACCCATACGGCCAACCCCAGCGCTACCAGATAGCTGCTGCAGAATTCAAAGTCGAAGGTTGAGATGCGCTGGTAGCGAATGATTCGCCGCCGCACCGCCGCTACCGGCTTCAAGGCGGCGGCACAAGCTGCGCCCGCGATGGCCAGCAGCGACTGCAGGACGAGGCTAGACAGGTCGGCGGCCAGCTGCAGCAGGGCGGCGCTGGCGTCGGTCAGCGCAAGCAGCCCGCGCAGCAGGGCGCCAAGGACTAACCAGTACACCAAGGTGCGACCCAGCAGGGCGGTATACGAGACAATGCGGCACGCGGTGACCATAACGAGCATCAGCCCGAGCACGCACAGCGACGACCAAACGTGCACTGCCGTCACGCCGCCGGCCACCAGCAGGCCGGCGACGACGAGACAGAAGCCCCACGCTGGACGCCCGTGGCGCAGTAGCAGCACGCCCGGCACCATGCCGATTAGCACGGGCATCGGCGTGCCCATGGCCCGCGCGGCCCCGACCAGACAGAGCGTGGCCAGCCCGACAGCCAGCAGCACGCCCAGGGCTTGCGGTGCGTGACTCAGCCGGAATTTGCCCCGAACAGGGTGTGGCGACATGCGGCGACCTCAGCGCAATCCGCCTTTGGCGGCGAACGTGCGTGACAGTGCGCCCATTGGGAGTCTGGTCACGGTGATCGCACAGCGCGAGGCGCTAGTGGGTAACTTATCGAGTGGCGCGCGCAGAGTTTGATTTTTAGAAGACAAATTAGCAAATAAAAATAAAGTCGAAATTCGTCTAAATCGAGGCGCGCCGTCGCCCCTGCGGCGCTTCACGCCGCTCATGCGGGCCGCATGGGGGGCACATACCGCGAGCGGTTTCACCACGCCACCGCCTCGACCCGATGCATCAATTTGCCACTGCGCAGCTCGCTGGCCGGCGCGACCTCCCAGAACCAGTGCTGTTCTGGCGGGTGCGGGAGCTGCAGGACCGGGCGCAAATCGACCACCTCCCGGCGTTCCCCTTCCGGGCTCAGCCGCCACATTTCGGCATCGAAGACGATCGCTTTGCGGCCCGTGAAGGCATTGAGATAGCGCACGTGCCCGGCCATCAACTGCAGGCCGAGCTGATTGACCGCCGGCGCCGCATAGCGCCCGCTGGCCAGCAGCCTGCGCATGGGCAGCAGGGGCAACTGGGACACCAAATTGACCGAGGCCACGAAATCGACCTGCGCATCGTCCAGCAACAGCCTGGGACGCACGGCGGCTAATTGAGCGAAAAGATCGGGCTGCTCCGGTTTATTCAGCAGGCCCAGAGATTCGGTCAGGTCGTACGTCAGGCACTCGACGTTCGGGAATTGTCTGACCCATCTCCGGGTGCGCCGCAGAAACACGGCATCGACCAGAATGACCCGGTCAAACGTGGCGGCCAGCGTCTTGAGCGGCACATCGAGACAGGCGCCGGCGCCCAACATCACCGCCGTGCGGCGCTGGGCGCAGGCTGCTGCTTCCGTCGCCAGAAACGCCCGTGTGCATTCGAGATGCGGGTCCCAGTACCGCCCAACACGGCGATAGCGGGCGGAAATCGCGATGGCGGCGGTGACCAAGCCAGCCTGACGCGCACCCGGCGCGGCGTCTGCGCTCAGCCATTCAATGCATTCTCGCAGCAATTTTTTGGCCGTGAAGATTGAGAGCCCTTCGAGCGTACTGGACCAGGCGCCCACGACGTGCGGCGAAAGGGACCACTATGGAAGCATTGCCTACGGTCCCCGCCCGGGCAGCGGGCAGCGGGCAGCGCAAAGATTGTCGACAACTCGGTCAAAGCTGAACACAATGCAGCCCATTCGCCCCGGCGCATCGCTCAGGTTGTGAACAATAAGCCATGCTCAACCCAGAATTTGACGACATCAAAACCCTGCGCACCGCCGCCGACCGGGTGTTCGAGTCGCTGCAGGATGCCATCGTGCGCGGTGAAATCCCGCCCGGCTCGCGGGTGGGTGAAACCGAACTCGCGGTGCGCTTTGGCACCAGCCGCGGCCCGCTGCGCGAGGCGCTGCGCCGGCTCGAGTCCCGGCATCTGGTGGAACGCACGCCGCATGTCGGCATCCGCATCGCGTCGCTCGGCTATGCGGCGCTGATTGAAATCTACTTCGTCCGCGAAGCGCTGGAGGGCATGGCCGCCCGGCTCGCCGCGCTGCACATGACGGACGCCGAAGTCGCCGGCCTGAAGGCCCTGCTGGCCGCCCACGAGCAGGACGAAGCCCTGAAGGCCGACACCGCCTACTTCCAGCAGGAAGGCGATCTGGACTTTCACTACCGCATCATTCAGGGCAGCCACAACGCGGCGCTGGCCGAAATGCTGATCGGCGAGCTCTATCACCGCATCCGCATGTACCGCTATCAGGTGAGCGCGTATGCCAACCGGCCCAAAAAAGCGTTTGGCGAACACCAGCGCATTGTGGAAGCCATTGAAGCCCGCGACGGCGATCTGGCCGAAATGCTGATGCGCCGCCATTTAAGTTCCGCCCGCCAGAACATCGAGAAACACCAGAAGGAGCACGCATGACCCAGACCCTGACCGCCGGCGGCCGTTTGCGCCTCGCCATTCGCGAGGAGCAACCGCTGCAGATCATCGGCACTGTGAACGCCTACGCGGCGATGATGGCCAAACGCACCGGCTTTCGCGCCATCTACCTGTCCGGCGCGGGCGTGGCCAACTATTCCTACGGCCTGCCGGATCTCGGCATGACTTCGCTGGAAGACGTCTTGATTGACGCCCGCCGGATCACCAGCCAGGTCGACACCCCGCTGCTGGTCGACGCCGATACCGGCTGGGGCGGCGCGTTCAACATCGCGCGCACGGTCAAGCAGATGACGGCCGCCGGCGTCGCCGGCATGCACATCGAAGATCAGGTCTCGCAGAAGCGCTGCGGCCATCGGCCGAATAAAGAAGTGGTGTCGACCGACGAAATGGTCGACCGCGTGAAGGCGGCGGTAGACGCCAAGACCGACGCCGACTTCGTGGTAATGGCGCGCACCGATGCCTTGCAGGTCGAAGGCCTGAACGGCGTGATCGACCGCGCCTGCGCCTTCATCGAAGCCGGCGCGGACGCCATCTTCGCCGAGGCCATGACCGACATCGGCATGTACAAGCAGGTGTGTGATGCGGTGAAAGCGCCGGTGCTGGCGAATCTCACCGAGTTCGGCACCACGCCTTATTTCATGGTGGATGAACTGGGCGCGCAGGGCATTGCGATGGTGCTGTATCCGCTCTCG
>JALRCR010000158.1 GCA_023257255.1 Gammaproteobacteria bacterium
TTTACGTCTCGGCGCCCCTCAAGACGGGCCGCATCATGGCCAAGGACGAAGACGTCTGTCTGCACTGCGGGCTGTGTGCCGAGCGCTGCCCGACCGGCGCCTGGGACATGCAGAAGTTCCTGCTGGAAATGGCGCATGCCAACGACGGCTGCGGCAGCCGCAAAGCCCCGAGGAAAGCCGCATGAACGCGATTACCGCAGTCAACGACTTTGTCATCAAGTTCGCCAACATCAACGGCTCCGGCTCGGCGTCGGCGAACGAACTGTTCGCCAAATCCATCCTGCGGATGGGCGTGCCGGTCAGCCCGCGCAATATCTTCCCCTCCAACATCCAGGGCCTGCCGACCTGGTATGAAGTGCGGGTGAACGAGCGCGGCTGGCTGGGCCGTCGCGGCGGCGTCGACATGCTGGTGGCGATGAACCCCCAGACCTGGGACGCCGACCTGAAGGAAATCGAACCCGGCGGGTATCTCTTCTACGACAACTCGAAGCCGCTGCCGGCCTCGAAGTTCCGGACCGACATCAACGTCATCGGCATGCCGCTGACCGAACTCTGCAACGCCACCTACAGCGACCCGCGCCAGCGCCAGCTGTTCAAGAACATCATCTACGTGGGCGCTCTGTCGGCGCTGCTGGAAATCGATCCGGACGCCATCGCGACGCTCATCGGCGAGCAGTACAAAGGCAAGGAAAAACTCCTCGCCCCCAACCTCAACGCGCTCAAGATGGGCCGCGACTGGGTGATTGAAAACCTGCCGCACCCCATCGGTCTGCGCGTGCAGAAGGCCGACAATGTGGGCGACCGCATTTTCGTCGACGGCAACGCTGCTGCCGGCCTCGGCTGCGTGTACGGCGGGGCCACGGTCTGCGCCTGGTATCCCATTACGCCCTCGTCCTCGCTGGCGGAAGCCTTCCAGAAATACTGCGCGAAGTTCCGCGTAGATCCGGAAACCGGGCAGCACCGCTACGCCATCATCCAGGCCGAAGACGAACTGGCCTCCATCGGCATGGTGATCGGCGCGGGCTGGAACGGCGCGCGCGCCTTCACCGCCACCTCGGGCCCCGGCGTGTCGCTGATGAGCGAATTCATCGGGCTGGCCTATTTCGCCGAAATCCCGATGACCATCATCAACGTGCAGCGCGGCGGCCCCTCGACCGGCATGCCGACCCGCACCCAGCAGGCCGACGTGCTGGCCTGCGCCTACGCCTCGCACGGCGACACCAAGCACGTGCTGCTGTTCCCGGAAGACCCGCACGAGTGCTTCCTGCACGCCGCCGCCGCGCTTGATCTGGCCGACCGCCTGCAAACGCCAGTGTTCGTGATGACCGATCTGGACATCGGCATGAACCAGCGCCTGACCAAGCCCTTCGAGTGGGACGATAGCCGGCACTACGACCGCGGCAAGATCATGACCGCTGAAATGCTGGATGCCGGCACCCAGTTCGGGCGCTATCTGGACGTAGACGGCGACGGCATTCCGTTCCGCACCTACCCCGGCACGCATCCGGACAAGGGCGGCTACTTCACGCGCGGCACGACCAAGAACGCCTACGCGACCTACTCCGAAGCCGGGCCGGACTACATCTACAACGTCACCCGCTTGCTGCGGAAGTTCGACACCGCCAAGAACCTGGTGCCGCAACCGGTGCTGACCAAGTCCGCCACGCCGACCCGCTATGGCGTGATTTACTACGGCTCGACCAGCCCCGCGATGGCGGAAGCCTTCGAGGCCTTGGCCGCAGCCGGCGTGCCGGTCGATGGTCTGCGCCTGCAGGCCTTCCCGTTCAGCGACGTGGTGGCCGACTTTATCGCCGAGCACGAACAGGTCTTCGTGGTGGAGCAGAACCGCGACGGTCAGGTGCGCAGCCTGCTGGTCAACGAACTGGGCGTCGACCCGGCGCGCGTGCTGCCGGTGTTGCATTACGACGGCACGCCGATTACCGCGCGCTTCATCACCCGCGAAATCTCCACCCTTACCCGCGCGCTAGACGCGCAGACCATTAAGGACAAGGTGGCCTGAGATGACCTACATCGCCAAACCAAAACTTCACCATCCGGCACTGCAGACCAACGCGGTCGGCTTCACCCGCCGCGATTACGAAGGCCGCATTTCCACACTGTGCGCGGGCTGCGGGCACGACTCGATCTCCGCCTCAATCATCCAGGCCTGCTGGGAACTCTCCATCGAACCGCACCGCGTGGCGAAGCTCTCCGGCATCGGCTGCTCGTCGAAGACGCCGGACTATTTTCTGGGCAACTCGCACGGGTTCAATACCGTTCACGGGCGCATGCCTTCGGTGGCGACCGGGGCCAACGCCGCGAACAAGGACCTCTGCTTCATCGGCGTCTCGGGCGACGGTGATTCGCTCTCGATCGGCTTCGGCCAGTTCGCGCACGCGATCCGCCGCAATGTCGACATGCTCTACATCTGCGAGAACAACGGCGTGTACGGCCTGACCAAGGGCCAGTTCTCGGCTACCGCAGACAAGGGTTCGGCGTCGAAAAAGGGCGTGGCGAATGCCGACTCCCCGCTCGACACCGCCTCGCTGGCGCTGCTGATGGGCGCGAGCTTAGTGGGTCGCAGTTTCTCCGGTGACAAAGCGCAGCTGGTGCCCTTGATTAAAGCGGCGATCAACCATCGCGGCGCGGCGTTTATCGACATCGTCAGCCCCTGCGTGGCCTTCAATAACCACCCGGGCAGCACCAAGAGCTACGACTACGTCCGCGCGCACAACGAGGCGGTGAACCGGCTGGACATCATTGAAGGCCGCGACGAAATCACCACCGACTACGCGGCGGGCACCAGCGTGCACGTGCAGCAGCACGACGGCACCTGGCTGCGCCTGCACAAGGTTGATACCAGCTACGACGCCACCAATAAAATCGCCGCGATGAACTACATTCAGGAGCATCAGGCGCGGGGCGAAGTGGTGACGGGTCTGCTCTACGTCGACCCCAAGGCCGAAGAACTGCACGCCAACATCAACACCGTGGGGACGCCGTTCAACAAGCTGGGCGAGAAGGAACTGTGCCCGGGCTCGGCCGCGCTGGCGAAACTCAACGCGAGCATGCGCTAGGCCCGACGCTCGCCGGTTCCGACCGGCGAGGTACAGCTTACAAACCGCCTGCCATCGCGCAGGCGGTTTTGTTTCGGAGGGGCGGCTACGGCGCCAGCAGAATGCGATAGGCGTGGTCGGTATCGAGATACTCCCGCACGGCGACGATCTTGCCGTCGCGAATCTCGTGCTGAAAGTGATAGTAGTTTTTATAGACGCGGCCGTTGAAGCGTTCGCCGTAAGACACCGCCTCCATCGCCACGCGGTTATCTTCCGCGGTCAGCACGGTGGGCGTGACCTGAATCCCCTTCGGAAACTCCGGCACGATGCTGCTGACCAGCTTGGTGAACTCCGGCTTGGTGTATTTGCCGGAAATCGAGAGCTCCCCGCCAATCCACCAGGTGGCGTCGTCGGCCAGCATGGCCAGCACGTCGTCGAGCCGGGACTCGGAAAAAGCGCCCCAGAATTTCTTCACCAGGGCTTTGTTGTCTTCAAGGCTCATCTTGCGTCTCCCCTTGTGCGTTTTGATTAGACCTTCAGTGTAGCGAGGCCCGGCGGCAAACTCATTGCCCCATCTGGCGCAAAATCCAGCGCTGGCGGCCACGCACATAGTCAGAAGGCGCATCCGCGCGAAACTTGACCGGATTGGGTAACACCGCGGCCAGCAGCGCCGCATCGCCACTGCCGAGATCCGCCGCCGTGGTGGCAAACAGCAAGCGACTGGCCGCCTCCACGCCGTAAATGCCCTGGCCGAACTGCGCGACGTTCAGATACACCTCCAGGATCCGCTGCTTCGACCAGCAGAGTTCGATGAGCACCGTGAACCAGGCCTCCAGGCCTTTGCGAACCCAACTGCGGCCCTGCCACAAGAACACGTTTTTGGCCACCTGCTGGCTAATGGTGCTGGCGCCGCGCGGCGGGCGCCCGGCGCGCTCGCTGGCCGAGAGCGCGGCATTAATCGCCTCGAAATCAAAGCCGTGGTGGCGCATGAAGCGTTGGTCCTCTGCCGCCACGACGGCGGCCCGCATCGGCAAGGCAATCTGTGCCAAGGGTACGGGACTGTATTGAATCCGGAACGTCCAGCGTCCCTCAAGGCGCGCGCCCAGCCACTCGGCAAGCATGAAGGTGGTGAGCGGCGGCTCGACCACTCGATAGGCCAGCACGGGTCCGAGCGTCAGGCAGCACCACAGCGCAAGCGCGCCCCACACCCACCGTCGCCAGCGGACAGGCGCGCGTGGGCCCTTGGCGGCTTTGCTGCGGGCTTTCGGCGCGGGGGGCGGCGACTTGATGCGGCGCAGGGCCTCTGCGCGGCGGTCGCCGTCGGGATCTGGATTGATGCGCATGCGTCGGGGGCTGTCGAACAGGGCACTCAGTTTACCCGCAGGGCCGTGGCATCATGCGAGCCAATCATTCGCCGCGGAGCACGCATGTCTGACGCCCTTTTGCTGGTCGATCGCCACGACGGCTACGCCATCGTCACCCTCAACCGCCCGCAGCAGCTGAACGCCCTGTCGCGCGCGCTGCGTGCCGAAATTGCGGAGCGATTCCGGGCCCTGGCGGCCGATGCGGACACGCGGGTGCTTATCCTCACCGGTGCCGGCCGCGCCTTTTGCGCCGGCATCGACCTGCGCGAACTGGGCAGCGGCGACGCCCGCGTTGGCGCGCCGCGCGATCCGGCCTACGACCCAACCAGCGCGATGGCGGCTTTCAAGGGCCCCATCATCGGCGCCGTCAACGGCGCGGCCGTGACAGGCGGCTTCGAACTGGCGCTGGCCTGCGACCTGCTGATCGCAAGCCCCACGGCCCGCTTCGCCGATACCCACGGCCGGGTGGGCGTGCATCCGGCCTGGGGCCTGAGCCAGCGGCTGTCGCGACTTATCGGGCTTAACCGGGCCAAGGAAATGAGCCTCACCGGCAATTTTGTCGATGCCGCCACCGCCGAGCGCTGGGGCCTCGTGAACCGCGTGGTGCCCACCGAAGATCTGCTGCCGACCTGCGTGCAGTTAGCCCAGGACATGTTGAGCCTCGACCCCGCGATGCTGATCTCCTACAAGCGGCTGCTGGATGACGGCTATGCCCTGCCTTTCGGGGCGGCGATGGCGCTGGAGTCAGACGTCGCGGTGGCACACAACGCCGGGCTTGACCCCGCCGCCATCGAAGCCCGCCGGCAGGCGGTACTGGAGCGCGGCCGGGCGCAGCGCGGCGACTAAGGCGTTTAATCCGCCTCGCTGACCCCGTCGCCCTGCAGGGCGCGCAGCTGGCGGCGCAGCTTGTTGACGTCCATATGGCCGACCAGGCCCTGCAGCACCTGCGGCAGTTCGCTGCAGGGCACGCGCTCCAACAGGCGGATGCCGGGCGCCGCCGCCGGGCCCGAGGCGCCGCCGACGAAGATGTCGACCGCATCCACCACCTTGCCCTTAAGCCGCGTCTTGGTGCCCAGCAGGCCGATATCCGCCACCGTGTGATTGCCGCAGCTGGCCGGACAGCCCGACCAGTGCATGCGCAGCTGTTTGCTGGCCGGCACCGTCGCCGCCAGCTGCTGGGCAATTTGCAGCGCGCGGGTCTTGGTTTCGATCACCGCCAGATTGCAGAACTCGATGCCCGTGCAGCTGACCAGCCCGCGCAGGATCCCCGGCGGGTCGTAACGAAATACTTTTAGAAGCGGCTCTTTCAACAGCGCATCAAGCCGCGTGTCGGGCACGTTCGGCAGCAGCAGATTCTGGTCAGTGGTGAAGCGCACTTCGCCGCTGCCGTAGTCGCTGGCCAGCGCGGCGAGCGCCGTCAGTTCTTCCCCGCTGATCCGACCGACCGGCACCGCCAGCCCGAGATAGTTCAGGCCCGGCTGCCGCTGACGAAAAATGCCGACATGGTCGGTGGTTTTACCGCTGCGCTGGTCGACACCGGCCCGCGCCAGCCCGTAGCCCAGCCGCTCTTCGACCGCCGCACGCAGCCAGGCTTCGCCTTCGGCTTCCAGCAGAAACGAGAGCCGCGCCTTGTTACGCGCCTCGCGCGGCCCGTAGTC
This sequence comes from Gammaproteobacteria bacterium, assembly GCA_023257255.1. Classification (GTDB taxonomy): domain Bacteria; phylum Pseudomonadota; class Gammaproteobacteria. The sequence goes on from JALRCR010000158.1 coordinate 6,079, forward strand.
GCGAAACACCAGCGCGATGGCCGCGCACAGGCGCGCGGCCTCGCCCGGCGGCACAAATACATCCAAGGGCGTCGCCACCCGATAGCCACCCGAACCCAGCTTGCCGCCTACCAGCAAGTTAAAGCCCTGCAAGGCCCAGCCATCGACGTAGCGCAGCGCCGGCACCAGCGCGACGTCCTGCGTCTCCGCATGGGTGCAGTGTTCGCGGCAGCCGCTGATGGCCACGTTGAACTTGCGCGGCAGATTGCTGAACTCGGCGTTGCCGACGAGTAAATCGTTGAAGGCCTGCGCCACCCCGGAAGCGTCAAACAGCTCGCCCGAGGTCAGGCCAAAGGCGGGACAGCCAATGATGTTGCGCACGTTGTCCATGCCGGTCTGCAGCGTCACCAGGCCGACCGCGCGCAGGCGCTCGAGAATGCCGGGAATATCCTGCAGGCGAATCCAGCGCAGTTGCAGCTGCTGGCGCGTGGTCAGGTCGGCGAGATTGCGACCGTAGCGCTGGCTAATCTCGCCCAGCGCCCGCAGTTGCGCCGCGTTAACCACGCCACGCGGTATGCGTACTCGCAGCATGAAATGCCCGGGCGTCTGCTTGCGCAGAAAGATGCCCCACCACTTCAGGCGGTCGATGTCGTCTTCGGTGAGCGCGCTGAGCCCGGCCACCACCATGCCCGACAGGTCGGGCCCGATGGAAAGCCCGTCCCGTTCGGTTTTCAATTGTTCGATGCGGTTCATGCGAGACCGCAAAGCAATTAGCGAACCGAATGCAGAAAGCCGGCTTAAATCGCCAAAATGGCGTAAGCCTCAGCCGGCGAACTGTGCACAGCCGCCGGCCGCAGCACCGGTGTGGTGCAAACTAGAGCAGCGTGACCTTGCCCGTGTCGAGCGCGTAGACCGCGCCCACGATGTCGATTTTCCCGGCCTTGAAGTACTCACCCAGAATGGCGCTTTCGGTCTTCAGCAAACCGACCTGGCGCTGCACGTTGGCGGCAATGGCGGCATCCAGCAGACCGGCGGGTGGTGTGTCATTGACCGCACGCACGGCGGGCTTGATCGCCTCGATCAGCGCCGGCAAATGCCCGGGCAACTGCGCGCCGTCCTTAATCACCTTGATCGCGGCGCTCACCGCGCCGCACCCGCTGTGGCCCAGCACCATCACCAGCGGCAAGCCCAGAAACTGTACGCCGTATTCCAGACTGGCCAGCAGTTCGTCGGCGACCACATTGCCCGCGACCCGGGTGACAAACAGATCGCCCGGCCCCTGATCGAACGCGAGTTCGGGCGCGACTCTTGAGTCTGCGCAGCCAAGCACCGCCGCAATCGGGTACTGCCCGTTCACCAGCGTCGCCCGGGCACCGCGAGAATCGGTGCACACGGGTGCGGCGGACACATAGCGCGCGTTACCGTCCAGCAAGCGTTGCAGGGCGACTTTCGGCGCTATCGCATTGGGTGCCGCAACACCTGCCGGCGCCTGCTCGGCATAGGCTCGCGTCAGCGTGAGCGCCGCGACACCGGCCAAGGTCCGGCGCAAAAACTGCCGGCGCCCGTTGAGTTCGTGTTCAGGATTACCGCAGACCTTGCACATCAGGATCTCCTCGTCGATTTAGCTCTGGCAATGTTGCCCGCATCGTCACCAATACCGGGCATGAGGGCGGGAGCGTGCCAGAGAAGCCGCGCCTGGTCGCGCGCGGCACTCAGGAAAACGGACCGCTATGGATAAGACTGACGGCGCGCGAGCGCGCGCCTTGCACCGTGACTACAGCGGCGGCGAATCGATAAGCACCGTTTCTGCTGCGTGATCGGCGGCAATCGCCGCCCACCAGGCCAGCGCCCGTTCCTCGTTCCACTCGCGCGCGCAGGCACAGGCCAACAGCTCACGGCGCAACTGCGCCGCACTCTGCTGACGCTGC
>JALRCR010000159.1 GCA_023257255.1 Gammaproteobacteria bacterium
TGGCCGAGGAACAGCGCGCCGTAGTTGGTCATGCGTTCAAGGAACCAGTCCGGGTTGCGGGTCATCACCTGCACGTGTTCGGAGCAGATCCGCTCGGCCTCGGCGAGCAGTTCCTCTTCGGTGTCGCAGAGGATAATTTCGCCGTAGTCCTCCCAGGCGCGGCGGGCAATGGGCGCGGTATCGAGTCGCGCCAGCACCGCTTCGATCGCTGCCGGCAGGCCCTCGGCGATAGTGCGCGATGTGGTCAGGCAGACCGCCGGCGAGGTCGGGCCGTGTTCGGCCTGACCCAGCAGGTCGACCGCCACCAGCTCGGGATCCACGGTGTCGTCGCAAATCACCAGGGTTTCCGTGGGGCCGGCCAGCAGGTCGATGCCGACGCGGCCGAACAGCTGGCGCTTGGCTTCGGCAACGTAGGCATTGCCCGGTCCGACCAGCATGTCGACCGGCGCGACCTGCTCGGTGCCCAGCGCCATCAGCGCGATCGCCTGCACGCCGCCCAGCACATAGATTTCGTCCGCCCCGGCCAGCGCCATGGCCGCGATGGTCGCCGGCTCCGGCTTGCCCTGAAACGGCGGCGTCGCCGCGATCACGCGCTTGACCCCGGCCACCTTGGCGGTCAGCACGCTCATGTGCGCCGAGGCAACCATCGGGTATTTACCGCCGGGCACATAGCAGCCCACCGAGTTCATCGGAATGTTCTTATGTCCCAGTACCACGCCGGGAATGGTTTCGACTTCGACATCGCGCAGCGACAGGCGCTGGATTTGGGCGAAGCGGCGAATCTGGGTCTGGGCGTAGCGGATGTCGTCCAGGGTTTGCGCCGGCAGGCTGTTGATGCAGGCGTCGATCTCGGCCTGACTGAGGCGGAACGACGCCGGCGACCAGTTGTCGAGTTTTTCCGAGTAGTGCCGGACGGCCGCTTCGCCGTTGGTTTCGATGTCGGTGAGCATCTGCTCCACGGTGGTTCTGACCTGCGCGTCGTTTTCCTGCTGCAGACCGGTCGGCCGTCCGCTTTTGAGTGACTTGATCATGGGCGCTGTTCCCTCTCGTGCTGGCGGGTGCTGCGGGACCCGCCGGGGCCGCCGGCAGGCACGTGGCCAAGGCCATAGCTGCTGCCGGTATCTGAGGGTAATGGTGAGCGATCGATTATTTAAAAACAATGGCACGGCATCAAACGGCGTATTCAGGCGAAAAAGCGCCGCATGTGAAATATCCGCGATTGAGATTTTATTTATCGTCTGATAAACAAGGCGGGTCGGGCGCGCTCGACCGGGGCGTCCGGCTAACGGAATCGCCGAAGCGGCTGCAAGTAGTGTTACGGTTGCGGCCCAGCGCGCGCTCGAGGGCGTTTCGACCTGCCTGCACCGCAGACAGGAGCGGCCGCGTGCAACACCATAAATGCCGGTGCCGAAGGGCTCGCTGACGCCAATCGTCAGCGCGACCGGGGCGCCAAGGGGGAGGGGATGTTTCCAGCCAATATCGAACACTACAGCCGGCCCGCGACCATCGACGAGGCACTGGCAACGAGCGCGCGCTTTGAAGACGGCGAGGCGATGTTCATCGCCGGCGGTCAAAGTCTGATGCAGGCCATGAAGTCGCGGATGACGCGGCCCCGGTGTCTTATCGACCTGCAGGCCATTGCCGAGTTGCGCGGCATTTGCCCGGATGCCAACGCCCTCAGCATCGGCGCCATGACCCGCTACGCGACGATCGCCGCCGACGAGCGCCTCAGTGGCTACTTTGCCGCCTTGCGTGACGCGGCCAGCCACGTGGGCGACCGTCAGGTGCGCAACCGGGGCACGATCGGCGGCAGCTGCTGCTGGAACTACGTTGCGTCCTGCATGCCGGCGGTAGTGCTGGCGCTGGGCGCCGAGATGCAACTACGCGCCGCCGGTGGCGCGAGTCGCTCGGTGGCGGCAGAAGACTTCCTCATCGCGCCGCTGGAAACCGCGCGTACCGAACACGAAATCCTGCTGGGACTACGCTTTCAGGCGCCGGCCGGTCGCGGCGGCAGCGCTTATCAAAAATGGGGCCTCGTAAAAGACGCGTTGCCCGTGGTCGGGGTCTGCGTGGCGGTGACGCTGGATGCCGCCGGGCGCTGTGCCAGTGCGCGCGTAGGTCTGGCGGGTCTGTCGGCCGGTGCGCACCGCGCCACCGCGGCCGAACAGGTGCTGCTCGGCAGCGCGGGCGACGCCGCGGCAATTGCCAAGGCCTTTGACGCGGCCGCCGAGGCGGCCGAAGTGCAAGGCGACAAGTGGGCCAATACGGCCTATCGACAGAACCTCATCCGGACGCTGGGTCAGGCCGTGGCCACCAGCGCCTTCGCCCGCGCCGCGGGCAGCAAGGAGTAAGCCCCATGCAAACCGTCACCATCAAGGTCAACGGCGAAACCTTCACCGAATCCGTCCCCCCGCGCCTCCTGCTGGTGGACTTCCTGCGCGAACGTCTCGCGCTCACCGGCACCCACGTGGGCTGCACCCATGAAGGCGTGTGCGGCGCGTGCACCGTGCATCTCGACGGCGACGCGGTTAAAAGCTGCCTGATGCTGGCCGTGCAGGCCGACGGGCACGACATCACCACCGTGGAAGGGCTGGCGAAGGGCGAGGAACTCAGCGCCCTGCAGCGCGCGTTCCGCGAAGAGCACGGCCTGCAGTGCGGCTTCTGCACGCCGGGCATCCTGATGAACATGACCGACTTCCTGAAGCGCAACCCGAACCCGACGGATGACGAAATTCGTCAGGGCCTGATCGGCAACCTGTGCCGCTGCACCGGCTATGTCCACATCGTCAGGGCCGTGCGCACGGCGGCCAAAATGCTGGCCGCCGAGGCCCGCTGAGGAACTCCCATGGAACAGCAACTGAAAGCGAACAAGCAGTGGATGGGCGCTCGCATGGAGCGCAAGGAAGACCTGCGACTGGTCACCGGCCAGGGCAAGTATCTGGCGGATATCGTCCTGCCGGGCATGCTGCACGCGGTGTTCGTGCGCAGCGAATACGCCCACGCCAACATTCTTGGCATCGACGCCTCGGCCGCGCTGGAACTGCCCGGCGTGATCGCCGTGCTGACCGGCGAAGACTTCCGCACCGAGGTCAAGTCCATGCGCCAGCCGGTGCTGCTGCCCAATTTGCCGGCAGCCTATCCGGAGTACTACGCGCTGGCCGTCGACAAGGTGAAGTACCACGGCGACCCGGTGGCGGTCGTCATTGCGCGCGACAAGTACACGGCGGAAGACGCCGCCGAACTGGTGCTGGTCGATTACGAAGAACTGCCGGTGATCCTCGACGCCGAAGCGGCGCTCGAACCCGGCGCCCCGCAGGTGCACGACGACCAGCCCGGCAATGAAATGTTCGCCATGACCTTCACCGGTGGCGCAACGGAAGAAGAGCAGCGCGCCAACGAAGCCGCGGTCGAACAAATTTTCAAGACCGCCGACGTGGTGGTCAGCAACCGCTTCCGCGTGCATCGCACCGGCATCACGCCGATGGAACCGCGCGGCGTGCTCTGCGACTGGACCATGGCCGACGGGCTCACCGCCTGGATCACCACCCAGCGCCCGCACATCGACCGGCTGGCCTTGATCGACATTCTGGATATTCCCGGCGAGAAAGTGCGCGTTATCGCGCCGCGCGATCAGGGCGGCGGCTTCGGCGTAAAAGCGCCGTTTTTCCGCGAGAACGTGGTCATCGCACACGCCGCTCGGAAACTCGGCAAGCCGGTGCGCTGGATCGAGTCGCGCTATGAGAGCCTGATGAGCGTCGGGCAGGAACGCGATCAGGTGAACACGCTGGACGTCGCGGCCACCAAGGAAGGCAAGCTGCTCGCCATTCGCAACCGCGGCGTGGCCAACAACGGCACCGGCCAGACCGGCGTGTACTGGGGCTTTGTGATGCCCTTCCTCGGCCAGGTCGAAATGCCCAACGTCTACACCTGGGAGAAAGGCGACATCAAGCTGCGGGTGGCCTCGACCAACAAGGCCTGCCTTACGCCTTCCCGCGCCTTTGGCCATTTCCCCACCCGCTTTGCGGTGGAGCGCAGCATCGACATGGTGGCGCGCAAGGTCGGCATGGAACCGGCCGAACTCCGGCGCAAGAACATGGTGCCGCAGTTGCCCTACACCACCGTCACCGGCGAGTACTACGACAGCGGCGACTTTCTGAAAGTCTGGGACAACCTGTTGACCCACATCGACCTGCCGGCCTTCCGGCGCGAGCAGGCGGCGCTGCGCGAGCAGGGGCGTTACATCGGCATTGGCTTTGCCTGCGGCGCCGAACTCTCGGGCGTGGCGTCGGAACTGCTGGTGCCGATGGAAAACCAGCCGGGCTACGGCGCGGCGACGGTGCGGGTTGATCCGCGCGGCAAGGTGCTGATTTTTGGCGGCGATGCGCCGGGCGGGCAGGGGCATGAAACCACCGTCGCCCAGGTGGTGGCGTCGACCTTCGGTATCGACCCCAAGGACTCCGTGGTCACCACCGGCGACACCGGTGCCACGCCGTTTGGCGCCGGCACCATCGGCGCGCGCGCGGGTTCGTATTTCGTCAGCGCGGTGCATAAAGCCTGCGCGGATCTGAAAGAAAAAATCACCCACGTGCTGGCGCACGATCTGGGCATACGCGCGACGGTGGAGGAGTTCTCCTTCATCAACGGCGAGGTTATCTACCTGCGCGATCCCAGCAAGAAAAAGCCGTTCCGCGAAATCGTGGAGCGGATCATCATGTTCCCGGTCAATCTGCCGGAAGGCGAAGTGGGCGGGCTGGAAGCGACCGCGTTTTTTGAAGCGGCAAAACCGATGATTTGCTTCAACGGTGATTTCTGCGTGGTCGAGGTCGACATCAAGACCGCCGAGTTCAAGATCAAGCGCTGGGTGACCTCGGAAGATGTCGGCAATGTCATTAACCAGAACATCGTGGACGGCCAGATGCACGGCGCGATCGTGCAGGGTCTCTCGAACGCGGTGTACGAAGAGTTCATCTACAACGAGCAGGGCCAGCAGCTGACCGCGGACTTCGAGAACTACAAGCTCGCCACCGCGGCCGACGTGCCGGACATCGAACTGAGCTACGCCTCGACCCCATGCCCGCACACGCCACTCGGCACCCGCGGCATTGGCGAAGGCCGGCCGAGTTCGGTGCCGGGCGCGCTCAGCAACGCGATCTGCGATGCGCTGGCGCCGTTCGGCATTGAGATTACCGAACTGCCGCTGCGGCCCTCGTCGCTGTGGACGAAGATCAAGGCCGCGCAGGGCTAAGGCCCGAGCAAGAGGAGTTTGTTTTTTGGAACTGAAACAGCAAATCCGCATCAACGCGCCGCGCGCGCGGGTGTTTGCGGCGCTCAACGACCCGGCGCTCCTGCTGCAGGCCATTCCGGGCTGCGAAGCCCTGACCGAGCAGGAACCCGGCAAGTTTGAAGCGACGGTGGCGGCCAAGGTCGGCCCCCTGTCTGCCAAATTCAAAGGGCATATGCAGGTCGAAGATCTGAACCCGCCCGCAAGCTATACGCTGGTCGGCGAAGGCAAGGCCGGACCTGCGGGACACGCCAAGGTCCGGGCCAGCGTGCGGCTGGAAGAAGACGGCGCCGGCACCTTGCTGCACTACGAAGTAAAGGCCGACGTCGGCGGCAAGCTGGGGCAGCTTGGCGGCTCGCTGATCGACCGGACCGCGCAAAAGCTGGCCGGGGAGTTTTTTCAGCGTTTCGAGCCGCTGATCGCCCTCGACGGCGACGCGCCGGCGGCGGAAACGCCAACGGCGACCGCGGTTGCGGCGGCGACGCCCGCTGCCAAGCAGACCTGGGGCGCGTGGTACTTCATGGCTGCCGTGGCGCTGGCGCTGGCGGCGTGGGTGCTGCTGCGGTGAGCGCGCCGCGCCCGCTACTGCCTTCGTACGGGTGAAGGCCGACCTCCACGCCCACAGCACGGCATCGGACGGGTGGCTGGCGCGGGACGAACTCTGCGCCAGAGCCGCTGCCTGCGGGGTCGATCTGTTCTGTGTGACCGATCACGACAGCTTGCCACCGCCGGGCGCGCCGACGGTCTGTGGGGACATGCGCATCCTGCCGGGTATCGAGCTGTCGGCCGACTGGCGGGGCCGGGTCGTGCACGTGCTGGGCCTTAATCTGCGGAATGCGCCGGACGGCGCGTTGGCTGCGGGCGTTGCCGCGCAGCGCGAGCGGCGCGACTTACGGGGGCAGGCCATTGGCGAACGGCTGCGGAAACGCGGCATCGAGGACGCCTATGAAGGCGCGCGGGCGATTGCCGGCGAAGGCATTCTCGGCCGCCCGCATTTCGCGCGCTTTCTGGTCTCGGTCGGCAAGGCGCGCACCATGGACGACGCGTTCCGGCGCTGGCTGGGCGATAACGCGATGAGCAACAGCGCGGCCAGCTGGACCCCGCTGGCCGACGCGGTCCGCTGGATCGTGGAGGACGGGGGCACGCCGGTGCTGGCGCATCCGGCCAAATACTCGCTCACCCACGCGAAGCTGCGCGAACTCATCACCGAATTCAAAACTGCCGGCGGTGCCGGGCTTGAAGTGGCCTGCGGCTTCCAGACGCCTGCGACCACGCGTCAGCTGGCCGATTTGTGCCGGCGCTTCGAGCTGGCGGCTTCGGCCGGTTCTGATTATCACGGCGGTCCGGGCGACCACGCGCGCCTCGGCCAGCCGGGTCCCATGCCCGCCGACCTCACGCCGGTGTGGGCACACTGGGCGCTCGGTTAACTATTGTTTCGATCTGTTTCTGGAGAGTAGCCGCATGAAGCTTGCGGGCGTCAAAGTCGTGGACCTGTCGATGTTCCTGCCCGGTCCGCATTTCACCATGATGATGGCCGACCACGGCGCCGAGGTCATACGCGTCGAGCCGCCGGGCGGTGAGCCGGCGCGCGGTCTGGGCTTGAGCCAGGGCGGGCACAGCGTGTGGTTTCGCAATACGCACCGCGGCAAGCGCAGCCTGCAGCTGAACCTCAAAGTCCCCGCCGCCCGCGACCTGCTGCTCAAGCTGCTGGCCGACGCCGACGTGCTGGTCGAAGGCTTCCGGCCGGGCGTGATGAAGCGTCTCGGGCTCGACTACGACACGGTCAGCGCAATTGCGCCGCAGATTGTCTACTGCTCGATTTCGGCCTTTGGCCAGACCGGGGTCTATCGCGACAAGCCGGCGCACGACATCGCGATCGAGGCGCTGGCCGGCACGCTCGATTTTCATCGCGGACGCGACGGCCGGCCGACCAATCCCGGCATGCCGGCGGCCGACATGGCGGGCTCGCTGATCGCGTTCACCGGCGTGCTGATGGCGCTGTTCCGGCAGCGCGCAACCGGCAAGGGGGATTATCTGGACATCGCCCTGCACGACGCGGTGCTGGCCTGGACCAGCAACTACGCCGGCCCCGCCTTTGTAGAACAGCGCGGGCACGATGTGCCGATGGAGCGCAACTGGGGCGGCGCGGCGTTCTACAACATCTACGCGACCGCGGATGCCAAACATCTGGTGCTGGGCGGCATGGAGCATCACTTCTGCGCCAATCTGCTGAACAAGGCCGGGCGTCCTGATCTGCTGCCGCTGACCTATGAAGTGCCGGGACCGAAGCAGCAGCCGGTGCGGCAGTTTCTGGACGAGTTTTTTGCCGGCAATACGCTCGAACACTGGCTGGCCTGGCTGTCGGATATCGACGTTTGCTATGCGCCGCTGCGCACGCTCTATGAAGGTCTCTACGACCCGGCGACGGCCGCCCGCGGCATGCTGGTTGAGGACGAGCAGGGTATGCCGATGCTCGGCGTGCCGGTGATGTATCGCCACGAGCCCGGCCGCGCCCGCAAGCACGTGCCGGCGCCGGGTGAGCACGGCAGCGCGATTGCGCACGAACTGGGCTACAGCGAAGCCGCAATTGCCGAGCTACGGGCGAGCGGCGCCTTGCTGGGCGCGGCCGACTAAGCGCTTGGGCGGGGGCGCCCCTT
>JALRCR010000015.1 GCA_023257255.1 Gammaproteobacteria bacterium
GGCCTCGATGCTGGTGGCCTATCTCGGCATCAATCTGCTTGCATGGTCGTCTGCATCGTTTGTTCTGCCGCTGGCGTCAGGTTTGCTGATGTTGGCCACGATGTTTGTGCTGAACATGTCCTATGGATATTTCGTCGAGACCCGCGGTAAACGCCAGATCACGGGACTGTTTGGGCAATACATTCCACCTGAACTGGTTGATGAGATGGCCCGAGATCCCGAGGCCTATTCGCTGGATGCGGAAAGCCGCGAACTGACCGTGCTGTTTTCAGACGTCCGGGGCTTTACGACAATTTCCGAAGGGCTCAATCCGAAGGAACTCTCGTCTTTGATGAATCTGTTCCTGACCCCGATGACCGAAGTCATCCACGAATCCAGAGGCACCATCGATAAGTACATGGGCGACGCCATCATGGCGTTCTGGGGCGCGCCGCTCGCAGACGCAGACCACGCGGGAAATGCGGTCAGGGCCGGCCTTGAGATGCTGGCCAAACTGGCAGAAATCAATCGCGTGTTCGCAGAAAAAGGCTGGCCAGCGGTCAAGATTGGGGTGGGGATCAACACCGGCCCGATGAGCGTCGGCAACATGGGATCGGAATTCCGGATGGCTTACACCGTGTTGGGCGACGCGGTAAATCTTGGCGCCCGGCTGGAAGGTTTAACCAAGAGTTACGGCGTAGAGATGCTGGTAAGCGAAACCACGCGCGAGGCCACGCCCCAGTATGCCTATCGGGAAATTGACCGCGTGAAGGTCAAGGGCAAGGACCGGCCCATCACCATCTATGAACCGCTGGGGCTGCGCGAAACGCTGGATGGAAAGTGGAAAGACGAGCTGAAGCTGCTGCGCGAGGCACTCAAGCGGTACCGTGCCCAGGAATGGGATCTGGCAGAAATGAATTTTCTTAATCTCGCGAGGAGTTCGCGTTCGCCGGGTGTTTATCTGATGTATCGCGACCGCATTACAGAATTCCGTCTGAACCCGCCGCCCAGGGACTGGGATGGGGTTTATACGCATACCGCAAAGTGAGGCGAGCCGCATCGCGGCGAGTAGCAATCAGCGACACCTTGGCCGGGAAGCAAACGCATCTACGAGACGCTTGCGCCTACGGCCAACGGCTTAGGAGACCAGCGAGAACTCCATCTTGATACCCGCCAGTTCGATCACATCCCCCGGCTTGATGGCGTAGGCCTGAGCGCCGATGGGCGTGCCGTTGACGATAGGGAAATTCATGGTTTTTCCGTCGCCTTCGATATGCGTCAGGAAATAACCCTGGGGACGGCGCGAAATCACGGCGACCTGTACACCGGGCTTCCCGAGTGTGATTAGGGCTTTCGTGAGTTCCAGCTGCTTGCCGGCGATCGGGCCATTCAGCACCTGAATACGGCCCAGCGGAAGTCCCGGAGGCACCGCAGGTGCGGTGGGGGCGGGTGCCGGCGCTGCGGCCGGCGGCGAGTTAGGCTCCGTGCCCGCTTTGGCCGCAGCAACGGCTGCGCTGGCCGAGCCGGGCCGGATAATCATGGTTTTTTCAAATTCTTCGTCATCGGCGGTCGCGTGCTCGTTGATGTACTTGAGCTCGTGTTTGCCGATGCCCACCACGTCGCCGTCGCGCAACGCGTGCTTCTTGATGAGCTTGCCGTTGACGTAGGTACCGTTCGTGCTGCCGAGATCTTCGAGGAAGGAGTCGTCAAGGATGGTGATGACGAGCGCGTGCTTGCCGCTGACGGCCAGATTGTCGATCTGGATATCGTTGTCGGGCTTGCGGCCGATGGTCATCCGCTCTTTCTTGAGCTGGAATTCCCCTTGCACGGCGCCATTCAGGCTGAGTACCAGTTTGCCCATAGTCGTGTCCTGTCAGCCTCCCATCAGGAAACTTTTGATTCTGGTGAGCGGCCCACCCGTCGGAATGCTATCGAGAGTAGCTCTGGCCAAAACCACGGTTACGTTGTCCTTACCACCGTTCTGATTCGCAAGGCGAACAAGTTCCTGTGCGGCAGTTGAAAGGTTAGCACCATATTTACCGAGGGTTAAGCTAATTTCTTCATCTTGAACCATATCATTCAGGCCATCCGAGCACAGCAGGAAAATGTCCCCTGCGGCCAGTGGCTGCTGCTGTACGTCTACCAGCACCATCTCTTCAACGCCGAGTGCCCGGGTAACGAGATTTTTAGGGGTATTCGCCTGCGCCTCTTCTGCGCTGTAGAACCCCCGGTCGATCATTTCCTGAACCAAAGAATGGTCGTTGGTCATCTGTTTGAGCTGGTTGTCCCGAAATCGGTAAATCCGCGAATCGCCCACATGGGCCAGGGTGACCCCGGTGGCCGTGAACAGGGCGGCCACGATCGTTGTGCCCATACCCTGACACTGCGGCAGCGCATTCGCCGCGTTGTAAATTCTCGTATTCGCGCGCCCGATTGAGTCACGCATCACTTGCGCCTGGTCCGAATCTGCAGAACGTGACTTATGGACTGGCGTAAGCGCTTCACGGATGCCGTCCAGGACAACCTGCACGGCAATTGCGCTGGCGACTTCGCCTGACTTGTAGCCCCCCATGCCGTCGGCGACCAGCGCCAGTCCCATGGAGGCATCGGTGACGGCACTGTCTTCGTTGTGTTTGCGCTTCAGGCCCGCGTGCGAGACGTTCGAAAATTCGACCTGTGGACGACTGCTCACCGTGGGGCCTCCGGGGCAGTTCTAGGCGCCGACCTGCTTGGCGCAGGCCTGAATGTCGCGTGCCATATCGGCGCCGGTCTGATACCGCTGGTTCACATCTTTTTGCAGGGCCTTGTTGATGATCTCCGACAGGCAGGGGCGCTGCGCCGCCAGTTCCGGCCGGATTTCCGCGATGTCCTGATGCGGTTCGTTCGCAATCTTGTACATCAAGGTGGCCATCGATTCGCCCTGGAAAGGCAGCTTGCCGATCACCATCTGGTAGAGCATCACGCCCAGCGAGAACAGGTCGGAGCGTCCGTCTACTTTCTTCCCGGAGAGTTGTTCGGGCGACATATAAGACGGCGTGCCCAGCACCATGCCGGTCTTGGTTTTGCTCGAATCGGTGATGCGGGCAATGCCGAAGTCGGTCAACTTGACCGTCTTCTTGGTCGGTTCATACATGATGTTGGCGGGTTTGATGTCGCGATGAACGACGTTGGCCTTGTGCGCGTAGTCCAGCGCCAGCGCCGCCTTGAAAATAATCCCGAGTACGATCGGTAATGGCAGCAGCGTATCCGCTTTGGTGTAGCGTGCGAGGTCGTGGCCTTCAAGAAATTCCATGGCGATATAGGCCAGATCGTGCTCTTCGCCGGCATCGTAAATCGTCACGATATTGGGATGCTGCAGGCGACCGGCCGTTTCCGCTTCGCGGAAGAAGCGGGACTTCACTTCATCAAGTTCGTCCGCTTCAAATTCCTGCGAGAGCGCCATGGTCTTGATGGCCACGATGCGATTGATCTTGGGGTCCTTACCGAGATACACGACACCCATCGCGCCCTTGCCCAGTTCGCGCTCGACGGCATAGCGGCCCAGCATGGTCTGTGGCATGCCGGGACCGGCCGGCATAATTGCCGTGCCGCCCGCGCCCGTGCTCCCCGGCGGCCGGCCGCTGGGGTAGAGCATCTGGGTGTCCATCATGTGCCGCGCTTGATTAATTTTGGCTTGTATGTCGCGGAATTTCGGGTTTTTCGAGTGCATGTACTCGTAAACCAGCATCGCTTTTTCGGGTTTGCGTTTGACCTGAAAGTCGGTGGCCAGCGCGTACAAGGATTCGAGCAACTCATCGTCCACGGGGCAACGACGGAAATACTCAAAGGCATTGTCCAACTCGCCTTTCTGCTGGAATTGCAGTGCGAGCTGGCGGTTTGACATGGCGGCCTTCAGATCGCTGTCGGCCGCGCCGCGTTCGGTTGCGAGATAGCGCTTGGTGGTCAGCAGCAAATGACCACTGATCAGCAAGGCTGCTGCAGTCACCAACTGGCTCCAGTTCGCCGTCGCCACCATCGCGCCGATTTCAGTTCCCAGCAGCACAAGCAGCAGGCTTGCGCTGCCCAGCGCTGCCGGGCCAGCTTTCAGCCGCGGTAACACCAGGGTCAGGTAGCCGGCGACGAGCAATACGGCCAGCAGTTCAAGCCACAAGGCCCAGTCGGGAGAGACGAAAAAGTGCTGATTAAGAATGCTGGCAACTTGATGCGCCAGAATCAGCACCGGGCCCTTGGCCTCGCCGACCGGCGTGTAAAGATCGGAGCCCACGCCGAACGCGGTAGGGCCAATCAGCACCACTTTATCCTTGAAACTCTCGAGCGCGGTCTTACCCTGCAGCACGTCGTAGAACGAGTAGACGGGAAAGGGCGCACGGCCGTCGGTGTCCCCGTAGTAGAACGTGTACATGTGGGAGTTGGGGTCGGTTTTGATGCGTAGGCCACCCAACTGCACGGAGTCGCCCAGCGCCAGTTTGATGTCCTTCACACCCAGATTGAGGCTTTTCGCGGCGGTCGCCAGCGCGAGCGAAGGGAAATACTGGTCGTAGTAGCGCACCACCAGCGGCTCACGTCGCAGCGTGCCGTCGCTGTCTACCGGGTTCATCAGGGAACCGAGCCCCGAGGCCGCGCTGCCGAGTGCCGCGACCGGGGCCGCGACGTCAATCATGGTGGGCGGGAAGTACTCATTACTGCCGCCGGGATCGCTGATATTTTCCGCAGGAAGTGCGAAGCGACTGACATATTCCGGCAACGGCTGGTCGGGGTTGCCAATGATTTCGCCGGGTGTGAATTGCATGCCCAGCACCGTGTTACCGGCGCTGCTCATGGTTTGACCCAGAATGGTGTCGGTGTCCAGCGCCGTCAGCGCCTCATTCAGGGTTTTGTTGACGTCGCCACCTGCGCCGGTGATGGTTGCCGAGGACAACTCGGTGCGCAGTTGCTTGATCCACTTCAAACCCGGATCGACCTGAGGTTCAGAATAGAACACGGTGGACGCGACAGCCTTGGCGCCGGCGTCGTGCAGTTTGTTGATCAGCGTAGCGTGGATATCTCGCGGCCAGGGCCAGCGACCAATGTTTTGAATGCTTTGGTCGTCGATCGCCACGATTGCGATTTGGTCCTTCCGCGTACTGGCCTCGCGCGAGGACAGCCGCACCCCAAGGTCATAGGCCATGCCCTCGAGTTTCGCCAGCGGTGCAGAACCAATGACCCAGGCCAGAATAAAGGCCATCGAAATGACAAGGCCCACGAAACGGTCGGATTTCCAGAAAGCTTTAGGCATGGCCGAACCGTAATCTCCAACATGGTTTGTCCCCGATGGTAACCCCCGGTCCGGGTGGGTGAACACCGGAATCCGATCCGGATGCGAAATTAGTCACACATTCTGGCCACGGCCTCCCGAGCAGAGTCGCGGGCTTTGCGGAGATCTGCCTCGCCCAGAATGCGCCTGGTGCCGTCCTGATCGCGGTCGTACAGGTAGGTCGCTTCGTTAAGTTCCAGCGCCTGCGTTTTGGCCTGCTCGCAGCCTGCCCTGCGCTTGTCCTCCACGTCGCGCGCTTGTTTTCGATCGGCCTCGCGCTGCGCGCGCTCGCCGACGAACTCCTCAAGCAAGCGCTCTGTGTGGTGGGTGCGATCAGGAGCCGCGCCGGACCTTGCGTGGCTGGGTGTCAGCTTGATGGCGCTTGCGCCTAGGCCATTGGGGCGGTCGCCAAAATGGGTTTTGCCATTCGCATCAGTCCAACGGTAAATCTCAGCCGCCACACAGCAGACGCCAAGCACCATGCCCAGCGTGAATACGAGTAGTTGCGGTTTGGTCCCGGGACGGCGCATGGGCGAGTAGAACCCCGATGAAGTGCTCGTCGCGCATTGAAACGAAAGGCCGGCCCTCATGCAATTGTGAGCAGGCTCCGCGGGTTCGCGCCTTACCCCCGGAATTTGGCGGGATAAGTTCCCGTGGCCATCAATTTGGCGGCGCTGAAGGCTGAGCGCTGGCCGATAAAAATCTTTAAGTGGCGGATTTTTATGGGCAAATAGAGAAATACTGCGGCGGCCATGAAATTTGGCAGAGCGCGGTTTAGGTCTTAGTGTGGACTCGTGGCCGGCAAGGACGCTGGCCCGGAGTGCGGCAAGCCAGGACGGCGAAGTCGCACGCCGGAGGGTCTTCCCTGCGAGGGACGCAAGGATGGGTTGGGATAGACCAGGTACCGGTGCCCGTTAACTGCGGGCACCGGTACTTCTTTCGAAGGCGGGCAGCGAGGCCCGTAGGCCTCGTCGACTCAGCGCTCGAGCAACGGCAGTTTGCCGGGTTTGCCCTTCCACTCTTCGTGGTCAGCCGGCGGGTCTTTCATCTCATTAATGACCGGCCAATCCTTCGCAAGCTCGGCATTCAGCTTGAGGAACGGCTGTTCCGCATCGGTCAGGTCATCTTCCGACTTGATGGCTTCCGCCGGGCATTCGGGCTCGCACAGGGTGCAGTCAATGCACTCGTCCGGGTCGATGACCAGCATGTTCGGGCCTTCGTGGAAGCAATCCACCGGGCATACTTCAACGCAGTCGGTGTATTTGCACTTGATGCAGTTTTCGGTCACTACAAAAGTCATGGTGGTCAGCACTTCGATTTAAGGTGCGGGCATTATAGCCATGACTCGCCCGAGTAAAACCATGCGGTAGCGTATGGAAGAGCTCTCGCGTCTTATTCGCGGGCCAGATCGCGCAGGCGATACAGCAGATCCAGCGCTTCCCGGGGCGATAGCTCATCGGGTTGCAGATTACGCAGCAGCTCAAGTGCGGGGGATGAAGGCAGAGGCAGGGGCAGATTCTGCTGTGGAGTTTCTGGGTCGGCGGCCAGATAGTGTGCCGTCAACAGGGCAAGCCGGTCGCGGGCCCGGGCCACCACGCTCCGGGGCACCCCGGCGAGCAGCGCCACCGCCAAACCAAAACTTTGATTGGCCGGACCTTCGCGTACCGCGTGCAGGAACACGACTTTTTCTTCGTGCTCCACCGCGTCCATCCGGACGTTGCCCACGCTGGGCAATTCCTTGGCGAGCGCGGTCAGTTCGAAGAAGTGGGTCGCGAACAAGGTGAAAGAGCGATTCACGCAAGCCAGATGCTCAGCCGCCGCCCAGGCCAGCGACATGCCGTCGAACGTGCTGGTGCCGCGCCCGATCTCATCAATCAGCACCAGACTACTGGCGGTTGCCTGGCGGAGGATCTGCGCGGTCTCGGTCATTTCAAGCATGAACGTGCTGTGGCCGCGACTGACGCTGTCGGAGGCCCCGATGCGGGTGAAGATGCGGTCCAGCGGTCCAAAGCAGGCGTCGTTGGCCGGCACGTAACTGCCGCTGTGGGCGAGCACGGCGATGAGCGCGGTCTGCCGCATATAGGTCGACTTGCCGCCCATGTTAGGTCCCGTCACCACCAGCATCCGACGCGCATCCTCCAGCAGCAAATCGTTCGCCACAAAAGGCTCTTCGCCGCGTTGTTCGACCACCGGGTGACGCCCCTGCCGAATTTCGACCAGCGGCTGATCGCTAAACCGGGGCGGCCGATAGCCCAGCGTTTCTGCCCGCTCGGCAAAGCAGGCCAGCACGTCGAGTTCGGCGAGCGCGGCCGCGGCGTCCCGCAGGGCGTTGGCCTCTTCGGCCAGTTGCGCCAGCAGTTCGGCATAGAGCGTTCGCTCGCGACCCAGCGACTGGTCGTGGGCGCGCAGCACGCGGGTTTCGAAGCCTTTGAGTTCGGGGGTGATGTAGCGCTCTACGCCTTTGAGCGTCTGGCGCCGGAGGTAGTCGGCGGGCACCGCATCGCCGCGGCTGCGGCCGAGTTCGATGTAGTAACCGTGCACCCGGTTGTAGCCGACCTTCAGCGTGCCGATGCCCGTGCGTTCGCGCTCGCGTTGCTCGAGGTCGAGGAGATAGGCGTCGGCGTCGCCGGCCAGCGTGCGGAGCTCATCTAATTCGGCGTCGTAGCCCGGGGCGATCACGCCGCCATCGCGGGTAGTGAGCGGCGGCTGCTCAACGACCGCACGTTCCAGCAGGCCCAGCATGGTCGAAAACGCCGGGCAACGCGCCGTGAGGGCGGCCAGCAAGGGCGCGCCCGTGTCCGGCAGGCAGGCGGTAATGCCGGGCAGCATGCGCAAGGTCTGGCGTAATCCGGCGAGGTCGCGAGGTCGGGCCGTCCCCAGCGAGAGGCGGGTGGTAATGCGTTCAAGGTCCGCAATCTGGCGCAACTGGTCGCGTAGCGAACTCAGCGTCAAGGCGTGCAGCAGGACGTCGACCGCCTGCAATCGTTGCCGGATTACGGCATGGTCACGACTGGGGCTTTGTAGCCAACGGCGGAGCAGGCGACCGCCCATGGCCGATGCCGTGGTGTCCATCAGCGCAACGAGACTATGCCGCTCATCGCCATCCGGCCCAATGGCAATTTCCAGATGGCGACGGGTGGCTGGGTCGAGCACGATGGCCTCGCTCACCTGCTCGATTTTAGGCGCCTGTAGTTGCGGTACCGGGCCGCAGTGCGTTTCTTCGCAGTAGGCGAGCAGGGCACCTGCCGCGCCGCTCAGCGCGGCCGCGTCGTCGAAGCCCAGCCCACGCAGGCTGCCCAGGCCGAACCGCTCGCGCAGCTGGCGCTCGCCGGTCGCCGGGTCAAACTGCCAGGCGGGGCGACGTTTGGCCCGCGTCAGTGCAACCGGCGGCGGCGCGTCGTCCGGATGCAGTACCTCCGCCGGCACCAGACGCCCCAACTCGGCCTCCAGCGCCTGCGTGTCGGCCAGCAACGCGACCCTGAACCGACCGCTGGCAATATCTGCCCAGGCCAGCCCGATCTGTCGGTCCCGCACACAGACGGCGGCCAGCAGGGTTTCGGTGCGGGCGCTGAGCAGGGCATCGTCGGTTACGGTCCCGGGCGTCAGGATTCTTGAGACGCGGCGCTCAACCGGCCCTTTGCTGGTTGCCGGGTCGCCGACCTGTTCGCAGACCACGACCGATTCGCCCATTTTCAGCAGGCGGGCGAGATAGCTCTCGGCCGCGTGCGCGGGAACGCCGGCCATCGCGATTTTCTCGCCGCCGCTCTCCCCACGCGAGGTCAGCGTGATGTCGAGCAGGCGGGCGGCGCGTTGCGCGTCCTCGAAGAAAAGCTCGTAGAAATCGCCCATGCGGTAGAAGAGCAGCTGTTCGGGGTACTCGGCTTTGACCCCCAGATACTGGCGCATGACCGGCGTGTAGGCGCTCAGGTCGCGCATGTTCAGGGTGCTCCCGGCGAGAGTAGCAGGTCGATCCCCTCGACCAGACCTCGGGCCCGTGCGCCGGTTGCCGCTTCGGTCGCGTCATTCCCCTCAGCGGCCCGGCCGAGGCTGGCACGGGCGAGCCTGAGTTGAACCACGCCCAGGTTATGCCAGGCCCGGGTCAGGCCAGGGTCGCGACGCGTCGCTTCGGCGTAGGCGGTTGCGGCTTCAGGTAAGCGGCCTGTCCGGGTGTAGAGATTGCCCAGCTTGAACAGGGCCTGACCGTCTCCCGGAACCGCTTTGGCCAGCGCCAGATAGTCGCGTTCGGCGCTTGCCCAGTCGCGCGCGGCGTAAGCCTCCTCCGCGCGCTGACGGAGCGCGTCCTCGCTAACCGGCGCGACGGCGGTTGGGGCAGCGCTTCGTTCGCGCGGGGTCCCGCTGGCGCAGGCCAGCATCAGCCCGACCAGCGGCCAGAGCAGCAGGGGGCGTAAAGATCGACTTGAGAACAGGCGGGGCATGACGGCGGATTTGCTCAATCGCGGCAGATGACTCTCGGGTAGGGCAATATAGCAGCCCCGCCGCAGGCGGGACCTACCGCACGCTCACTTGAATTGGGCTAGCCCTGTCCCCATCTCGGGGACTTTCGACACAGCCAGAGATGAGGCCATGACGACCACCGCTACCAAAGAAACCCTGGGCTTCCAGTCCGAGGTCAACCAGTTACTGGACCTCGTGATTAACTCCCTCTACAGCAACCGCGAAATTTTCCTGCGCGAGCTGATTTCGAACGCTTCGGATGCGATCGAAAAGTTGCGCTTCTCGGCGCTCTCCGACGAGTCTCTCTACGAGGGGGATCCGGAGACTGCGATCGACATCGAGTTCGACCGCGACGCGCATACCCTGACGGTACGGGACGCCGGGATCGGCATGTCGCGCGAGGATGTGGTCGCCAATCTGGGCACGATTGCCAAGTCCGGCACGCGTGAGTTTTTCGGCGCGCTGAGCGGGGATTCGCGTCAGGATTCGCAGCTCATCGGCCAGTTTGGCGTGGGTTTCTACGCAGCGTTTATCGTGGCCGACAAGGTCACCGTGCTCTCGCGCAAGGCGGGGGCGCCGGAAGGCGTGCGCTGGGAATCAGATGGTCGCGGCGAGTTCACGGTTGAACCCTGCGCGCGCAGCCGCCGCGGTACCGAGATCATCCTGCACCTGAAGGAAGACGCGCTGGAATATGCCGATGAATGGCGGCTGCGCGGGCTCATCAAGAAGTACTCGGACCATATCGCTGCCCCGATTCGCATGGCATCCGCGCAGACCGCAGAGCCGGAAGACGGTGAAGCGGCCCCAGCCCCGGCGCTGGAGACCATCAACAGCGCGACCGCGCTCTGGGTCCGTGCCAAGCAGGACATCAGCGATGACGACTATAAAGCGTTCTACAAGCACATTTCGCATGATTTTGCAGACCCCATGGTGTGGGTCCACACCAAATCAGAAGGCAAGCTGGAATACACCACGCTGTTCTTCATTCCTAACCGGCCCCCGTTCGATCTGTTCGACCGCGACGTCAAGCGGGGTATCAAGCTTTACGTCCAGCGCGTGTTCATCATGGACGATGCCGAGCAGCTGTTGCCCCGCTACCTGCGCTTCGTGCGCGGGATCGTCGACACCCGCGATTTGCCGCTCAACGTCTCGCGCGAAATCCTGCAGCGGAACAAGGCTATCGACACCATTCGCGGCGCGTCGATCAAGAAAATTCTCGGTCTGATCGAGACGCTCGCAAGCGGTGAGGATTACGGCAAGTTCTGGAGCGCCTTCGGCCGCGTGTTGAAGGAAGGTGTCATCGAAGACGCCCCCAATCGCGAGCGGGTGGCCAAACTGCTGCGCTTCGCGTCCACGCTTGACGATGCCGCCGAACCGGCGGTGTCGCTGGAGCAGTACGTCAGCCGCATGAAGGAAGGGCAAAAAGCCATCTACTTCCTGACTGCAGAAACCCACGCCACCGCCAAGGCCAGTCCGCACCTTGAAGTATTCCGCGCGCGCGGCGTGGAAGTGCTTCTGCTGTCCGACCCGGTCGACGAATGGGTGGTCCAGCATCTGACCGAATTTGACGGCAAGCCGCTACGATCGGTGACTCAGGGCAAGCTGGAACTGCCCGGCGACGAAGAGACCGGAGAGAAGCCG
The DNA here is from genome assembly GCA_023257255.1 of Gammaproteobacteria bacterium. GTDB lineage: Bacteria > Pseudomonadota > Gammaproteobacteria. Next base: position 11,369 of record JALRCR010000015.1, read on the forward strand.
GAAGATGCTGAAGCCTCCGCGCTGGTCGGGAAGCTGAAGGCCGCGCTGGAAGGCAAGGTGAGTTCGGTTCGGGCCTCAACCCGACTGACCGATTCACCGGCCTGTCTGGTGGGCGATGAATACGATATGAGCATCAACATGCAGCGGATTTTGCGGGCCGCCGGGCAGGAGGTGCCGCCGAGCAAGCGGATCCTTGAAGTCAACGAAAAGCACCCGCTGTTGATGCGTCTGGCGAGCGAGGAAGGCGAACAGCGCTTTGCCGATCTGGCCGTGCTGCTGTTTGAGCAGGCCGTGCTGGCCGAAGGCGGGCGACTGGACGACCCAGCGGCATTTGTCCGTCGGGTCAATCAACTGCTCATTGATGCAGCCGGCTAGGCCAGCGGACCGGCCAAGTCGGCGAGCGATCCGCTGATGGCCCCGCGGCTCGCGACGCCACGGCGTCTCGTTCTGAATGCAGAGCGCCGCTTTCAGCGCGCACGGCTGGTGTTTGGTCACGGGACCGACAATGCGCGTGACGAAGCGGTGTTTCTGGTGTTTCACGCGCTGGGGCTGCCGTTCAGCGTCGACGATGTAACGCTGGACCGTCCGGTCGATGCGGCGGCAGCGGAAGCGGTGGAAGCGCTGATTCGCCGCCGGATCGACGAGCACAAACCGGCCGCCTATCTGACCGGCCGGATGTGGTTTTGCGGCCACGAGTTCGCCGTCGACGAGCGTGTGCTGGTGCCGCGCTCGCCCATCGGCGAACTGATCAACGCGCGTTTTGCGCCCTGGCTGGACGTGGGGCGCGTGCGACGCGTGCTCGACATCGCCACCGGCAGCGGTTGCATCGCGATCGCGACGGCGCGCGCATTGCCCGACGTTGAAGTCCACGCGACCGACATCTCGGCTGACGCCTTGGCGGTCGCGCGGGTGAATGCCGAACGGCTGGGCGTGGCGCAACGGGTGCAGTTTCATTTGGCCGACATTTATCCGCCGGCGGGCGGGCCCTATGACCTGATTCTGGCCAACCCGCCCTATGTGCCGCGCGCAGAGTTTGAAGCCCTGCCCGCCGAATACCTGCACGAACCGGCGCTGGGGCTGGTCTCCGGCGACGATGGTCTGGATGTGGTCCGCCGCTTGTTGGCAGCCTTGCCGAATTATCTGGCTTCGACGGGCACGCTCATCATGGATACCGGTGCGACCTCTGACGCCCTCGCGGCCGCTTTCCCGGATTTGCCTTTTATCTGGCCCGAGATGCTTCACGGCGGCGATGGCATTTCGGTGCTTCACGCACAGGATTTGCCCCGCGGCCGTGGCGACGCGCGCGGCCGCAGTCGCTAGAATGCAGACATGTCAGGAAATACTTTTGGAACGCTGTTCAGCGTCACGAGCGCCGGTGAATCCCACGGCGCAGGTTATGTCGGCATCGTAGACGGCTGTCCGCCGGGCCTCGCGATCTGCGAGGCCGATCTCCAACGCGATCTTGACCGCCGTAAACCGGGCCAGTCCCGGCACACCACGCAACGGCGCGAACCGGACGAAGTACGCATCATGTCGGGCGTGTTTGAGGGTGTTACCACCGGCACCCCGATCGGCTTCGTGATCGAAAACACCGACCAGAAGTCCAAGGATTACGGCGCAATCAAGGACAAATTTCGGCCAGGTCACGCCGACTACGCCTATCTGCACAAGTACGGCATCCGCGACTATCGCGGTGGCGGGCGTTCCTCAGCCCGTGAAACCTGCGTGCGCGTTGCTGCTGCCGGAATTGCCCGCAAGTATTTGTCCGAACGCTACGGCATCAGCATCGTCGGTTATCTGGCGCAACTCGGGCCGGTACAACTGCCTTGCGATGACCTTACCGCCATCGACAGCAACCCGTTTTTTTGCGCTGCCCCGTCCCGCGTCCCCGAACTCGAAGCCTTCATGGACGCCCTGCGGAAGAGTGGCGATTCCGTCGGCGCCCGCGTCAACGTGATCGCCCGTGGCGTGCCGCCGGGCTGGGGTGAGCCGGTGTTTGACCGGCTTGATGCCGACATCGCCAAAGCCATGATGGGGCTCAATGCGGTCAAAGGCGTAGAGATTGGCGATGGCTTTGCAGTGGTTGAACAGCGCGGTACCGAACACCGCGATGAAATGTCGCCGACCGGCTTCCTCAGTAATCACGCGGGTGGCGTACTCGGGGGGATTTCGACCGGGCAGGATTTGCTGGTTAGTCTCGCCTTGAAGCCCACCTCGAGCATCCGGCTCACCGGTCAAACCATCGACCTGCACGGCGAGCCGGCCAGCATCGAAACCCTGGGCCGACACGATCCCTGCGTCGGAATCCGCGCAGTCCCGGTGGCGGAGGCAATGCTGGCGCTGGTGTTGATGGACCACGCCCTGCGACATCGTGGGCAGAACGCCGACGTGCGCGCCGGAATTCCTGACATCAGTCAGCCGCGCTAATCCTGTTTGCGGATGAACGACGCCGACACCCCGGAGTCTGCCCTTGCGCTGGAGGAGATCCGCGCAGGCTTGCGCGAGGCAGTCTCGAGCAAGCAGGGACTCAGTCTCGTTGGAGGGGGCACCAAGGCTTTTTTACGGCCCCCGTCCCAGTCTCCGGTTCTTTCGCTGACGGCTTACCGTGGCATCGTTGATTACGCGCCGGCCGAACTGGTGGCGGTGGTGCGTGCCGGTACGCCCCTACAGACACTCACCGACGCGTTGGCCGGCGAAGGGCAGCAGCTGGCCTTTGAGCCGCCGCACACCGGGGCCGCATCGACCGTTGGCGGTGTGATTAGCGCAGGCTTCTCCGGCCCGGCCCGGCCGTACACCGCGGCAGTCCGCGACCACGTGCTGGGGATCAAACTGCTCGCCGTGACCGGCGAGGTGCTGCGTTTTGGCGGCCGGGTGATGAAAAACGTGGCGGGCTACGATGTTTCGCGACTGGTCGTGGGCGCTTGGGGCGCGTTTGGGCCGGTGCTGGAAGTCGCGCTGAGGGTCGTGCCGAAACCTGCAGTCGAACGCTGCCTGTGCTGTGCGCTGCCATCCGCCGAAGCGTGGCCATGGGTTGCGCGCAGCCTGAGCCGGCATTGGCCCATTACCGGTCTGTGTTATGACGGCACACAACTCCATCTGCGCCTCGCCGGTTCGGCTGCCGCGGTCGAGTCCGCGTGTCGCGCGCTGGGCGCCCAGGTCGGTGAAGAGGCCCCCGAGTTCTGGGCTCGCTTGCGCGACTGGCAGCTGCCATTTTTTGCAGACTCCCGCCCCCTCTGGCGTGTCGTGCTGCCGCTTGCTGCGCCGGATCCGGGGCTCTCGGGGCTGACACTGACCGATTGGGGCGGTGCGCAACGCTGGCTGAAGACCGACGCGCCGCCTGATGAGATCAGAACACGCGTGGCGGCGGCCGGCGGCAATGCCTGGCCTTTTGACCGTCGGTTTGCCACGCGTTCGCGGGACCTTCAGCCTGCGAGACTGCAACTCGAAGCTCGCCTCCGGCATAGCTTCGATCCCGACGGCATATTCAATCCTGAACTGGCGATGGAAGAGGGCTGACGATGCGAGCGCGCCTCGATCCTGCGATTACAGCAACGCCCGAGGGCGAGGAGGCCGCGGCGATCCTGCGGGCCTGCGTGCATTGCGGATTTTGCAACGCGACTTGTCCGACCTATCAGCTGACCGGCGATGAGCGCGACGGTCCACGTGGGCGGATCTACCAGATGAAGTCGCTGCTTGAGGGCGAGCAGGTGGGTACCGAGACCAGGCTGCATCTCGACCGTTGCCTGACCTGTCGTTCCTGCGAAACCACCTGCCCCTCTGGGGTGCGCTATGGGCGCTTGCTCGATCTGGTTAAACCGCGGCTGGAGCAATCCGTGCCGCGCACGCCGTCCCAGCGTGTAATGCGCTGGGCGTTGCGCAAGCTGATTCCCTCGCCACTATTTGGCTGGCTGCTGCGGGTTGGGCGCTGGTTGCGGCCAGTACTGCCTGCGGTGCTGGTGCGTGAGATTCCGCCACTGCGCCCTGTGGGGATCTGGCCGCCCGTGCGCCATGCCCGGCGTTGGCTTGCACTCATAGGCTGTGTGCAGGCGGACGCCAGACCGTCAATCGACGCAGCGGCAGCCCGCGTGCTGGACCGCTGCGGGCAATCCCTCTCGCAAGTCCCGGGCAGTGGGTGCTGCGGGGCCCTCGCCTATCATCTGGGCGCACACGGAGAAGCGGCGGCGATGGCCCGCAAAAATATCGATGCCTGGTGGCCGCAACTGGAGGCCGGCGCGACCGGTGTGCTGAGCACGGCCAGCGGTTGCACCAGCTTTTTGAAAGACTACGGCGAATTGCTGGCCCACGACCCTGACTATGCGTCGCGGGCGCAGGCGCTCTCCGCCAAGGTGCGCGATTTGAGCGAAGTGATTGAGTCCCGCGAAGTCGCGGCGCTAGGACTTCAGCTTGAGCAAACGATAGCTATTCAGACGCCTTGCTCGCTGCAACACGCCTTGCGCGGCAACGGGCGAGTGGAAGGCTTGCTTGCAGCGGCCGGCGCGCGGCTGGTGCCGGTGGCCGATGGCCATCTGTGCTGCGGCTCGGCGGGCACCTATTCCTTGCTACAGCCGGCATTCAGCAAGGCCTTGCGTAAGCGGAAGGTGTCAGCCTTGGAAGCAGGTAGCCCCGAAGTGGTGGCCACGGCGAACATCGGCTGCATGCTCCATCTTGAGAAGGGCATGCGCACGCCGATCAGGCATTGGATAGAAGTACTGGACGAGGCGGCCGCAAGGACCGCCCCGCTGCGACCGGAGCGTTAGTAAACCTTCAGCACCGAGGATTCGTCTGTGGCCGCGGCGGGCGCGGCAGTCGCCTCGGGCTCATCAAGATAGTCGTCGATACTCTCGCTGGGCGGATTACCGTCGTAAATCTTGAATTCGCGTTGCTGACGATACGCTTCACGCACGAAGGTATAGGGATCGAGCGCGGCCTGATCCCGGATATTGGTTTCTTCGAGCAGGTTGGCCCGCATGTTGATGGTATTGATTACCCCTAGCGGCACAGTGACCACAGCGTTGAGGTAGGTCAGCGGGTTGAGCGCCATGGCCGAGGCCACGTTGGGCAAATCGCGCAGGGAATTTGGGCCCATCAGCGGAAGCACCAGGTAGCGCCCTTCGCCGACGCCCCATTTGCCCAGCGTCTGGCCCAGATCTTCATCGTGCGCCGGCATGCCGAGTTTGGTCGCCGGGTCGAATAAGCCACCCAGCCCGACGGTGCTGTTCACGACAAAGCGGCCGCTGTCGGAGGCGAAATCGCTGACCTTGCCCTGAAGCAGGTCATTGGCCATGACGTTCAGATAGTTCACGTTCTCGAAGGCGTTGGTCACGCCGGCACGGACCGGCTTGGGCGTTGCCCAGACATAGCCCTTGGCCACCGGGGTGAAGAAGTTGCGATCAAGGCTGTCGTTGAAATTGTAGAAAGCCCGGTTGGGCTTTTCCCAAGGGTCGGACGGATTGCTCGGCGCCGTGCTGGCGCATCCGCCGAGTAGCGTTGCCAGACTCAGGCTCAAAAGCCCCTTGGCCACCAGTTCTTTGTTCATCTTTTCAGGATTCCAGGCGAGGGTGTTGGGTCCGTCAGGCGTATGCCGGCAGGGCATTTATTTGCCAGATGCTGCGTATGATGCAACCTTGGCCTTCAATTTCGCAACCAGCGAATCAACCCCTTCGGAGGCGATGATGCCGTCATATTCGGAGCGCTTCAGTCCGAGGTCGGAGACCCCTTCAGCTACCACATTCACAATGCGGTAGTCGTCTTTATTGCGGGTCAGAACGTAGTTGAGCGACACCCGTTTGCCCTCCCCGGTCACGATATTGGTGCGGACCAGTTCGGCGTTCTTTTTCTGTTCGTGGCCCAGCGTCTCAAACTTTTCGCCGCCGAAGTCCGAAAAATTATCCGCGTAGGTGGCCACGCTAAGGTCGCGGAAGGTTTGCAGAAAGGTTTGGCGCTGGTCCTCGGTCATTTTTTGCCAGTGACGCCCGGTGGCGACCTTGGCGATGGCCGGAAAATCAAAGGTGCTGTCGAGCACCGGTCCCAACTGAGCTACCCGGCCCTTGAAACCCAGGGTCTTAGCGTCCTTCATCGCCGCCAGCAGCGCCGCGTGGAGTGTCTCGACGACGGCAGTGGCTTCCGCCGCCAGCGCGCCGCAGGGCAAGCCGAGAGACAACAGCAGCAGGAGGCGAGGGGCGAGTTTCAACATGTTCATTGTCCTTGGCGGGTTGGTGCGTTTAACGGTCGTAGCTGCGGTTTTTCCAGCGCGAGCGTTCTCCACGGAAATAACGGATGGCGGACGTCCAGGTCATTGCCAAATAAAGCGAGGCGGCGAGCGGCAAAGTTGCTGCCCACCACCAGCTACGGTCATAAAATCTCAGCACCGGCAGATAGCTGCCCATCATCGCAAGGCAGCCGAACGCGGCAGCCAGTCGCACCCCGCTGCCGGGGACGAAGAGCCCCAGCACCGGCACCAGAAAAGTCAGTACCAGTAACGCAGTACACAGGAGCAGCAGGGGCGTTGAATAGCGCAGCTGCGTGAACGCGGTACGCGCCACCATATTCCAGATACTGCTGACCGAGTCGTAAGGGCGCGCCGCCGCGACATCGCGGGAAAGTCCCAGCCAGGTTTGGCCGCCGCGCTGTTTCACGGCTCGCGCCAGCGTGCAGTCGTCGATCAGGGCGTCACGCAAGGCCGCGAAGCCGCCGAGGCCACGCAAGGTGTCGGTCCGGAGCAGGATGCACCCGCCGGCGGCGGCGGCAATCCAGCGCGTCTTGCCGTTGGCGAGCGCGAAGGGGTAAAGCATTTTGAAGAAGTAGATGAACGGCGGAATCAGCAGTTTTTCGAACCAGTGCTGCATCGAGAGCGACGCCATCACCGACACCAGATCGCGGTTTTCACGCTCCAGCTTGCCCAGCAGCGCGTCGAGAATGCCCGGCGCCAGCGCGATGTCGGCGTCCATCAGCAGGACGTAGCGCGTCTCGACCTCCCGCAGCCCCTGTTCCAGGGCCCATAGCTTGCCCGACCAGCCAGACGGTGGCCGTTGACCTGCGAGCACGGTGAGTTGGTGGATACCCAGCCCACGTGCCAGATTGCCGGTGCCGTCGTCGCTTTCATCGTCAATCAGAATGATGCGGGCCAAATCACCCTGCGCGGCGAGGCGGGGCAGGGACTCGGTTATGCAGAGCGCCTCGTTGCGCGCCGGGACGAGCGCGGTGACTTCAGCAAGACCGCCCGCGGAGCCCGGCGCGGCGGCCGAGATTTGCTCGCGTGTGCCCCACGGGCGCCACGGCAACAGAAGAATGGAAAGCCACACCAGCGCGGCGGCCAGCGCCCAGATCAGCATCTGAAGGCCGTGATCAGACGAGGGTATGCGGCGCCTGGCTCACGGGCTCAGGCGACGCGCTTGGTGTCGGAGCCCGTCGGGGCGGTCGCCGGACGCGGCGCATCCGGCACTGCTTCCGGGTAGCGGAACGGCACTTCGGGCGCCATCGGGCCGTCGGTGCGTGGCCCGAAGAAGGCCACCTTGGCCGCCTTGAGCGGGTGCGAGAAGGTGTCCTCGACAGCGGTCATTTCGTATCCGCAATGCATCATGCAGTTGGCGCATTTCGGATTCACCCCGGTGCCATATTTGTCCCACTCGGTCTCGTTCATCAGGCCGTCGAAGGTTTTGGCATAGCCTTCGCCGACCAACAGGTAACAGGGCTTTTGCCAGCCGAACACGTTACGCGTCACAGCGCCCCACGGGGTGCAGTGGTAGGTCTGGTTGCCGGCGAGAAAATCCATGTACAGCGGCGACTGGTTGAAGCGCCACTTGCGGCCGCGGGCCAGCCGGAAGATGTCGCGGAACAGCTGCTTGCTGGACTCGCGCTTGAGAAACACGTCCTGGCGGGGGGCGCGCTCGTAGCTGTAGCCCGGCGACATCGTCACCGCTTCGACATCAAGCGCCATCATGCGATCCATGAAGTGGCCAATTTCGGGGGCGGTTTCGCCCTGAAACAGCGTGCAGTTGACGGTGACCCGGAAACCACGCGCGCGCGCCTTGCGGATCACCTGCTCGCATTTCTCATAGACGCCCTCACGACACACCGAGGTATCGTGGCGGTCCTTGTTGCCATCCAGATGGATGGAGAACGTGAGGTAGGGCGATGGGCTGTACTCATCCATTTTCCGGTCAAGCAGCAGCGCATTGGTGCAGAGATAGACGAACTTTTTGCGAGCGACGAAGCCTTTCACAATTTCCGCCATCTCTTTATGGATCAGCGGTTCACCGCCGGCGATCGACACCACGGGCGCGCCGCTTTCGTCGATCGCCTGCATGCATTCCTCAACGCTGAGGCGCTTGTCGAGAATTTCGTCCGGGTAATCGATTTTGCCGCAGCCGGCGCAGGCGAGATTGCAGCGAAACAGCGGTTCCAGCATCAGCACCAGCGGATAGCGCTTAATCCCACGCAGCTTGTTGCTGATGATGTAGCGGGCCACTCGGTACTGTTGGATCAACGGAACACTCATGCGTGAAAACCCCGGCTGCGCTGGCAATAAACCACTACGATTCAAAGGATTAAAAAAGCTCTAAGCCCAGCATGGTACGCCATCACCTCTAGCATCGGAAGCACGCAGGGCTGCTGCCTGCTGATGACGTAAGCGCGGGCGACCGGCCGCCTTCTCGGCTTGCAAGGCTTTCGAGCGGTATCCATAATCCAGAGCCCGATTGCATCGCGATCGGTTCTCCATCCGGATAAAGACATGACCGAGCAAAGCCAGTATCCGCTGCTCTCGCGGATCAACTCACCCCACGATTTACGCCAGTTGCCGGAATCCTCTCTGGAACAGGTCGCGCGTGAGTTGCGCGGCTGTCTGCTCGATTCGGTCAGCCGCAGCGGCGGTCACTTTGCCGCAGGACTGGGCTCGGTCGAGCTGACCGTTGCGCTCCATTACCTCTACAACACGCCCGAAGATCGTTTGGTCTGGGACGTGGGCCATCAGGCCTATCCACACAAAATTCTGACCGGTCGCCGCGAGCGTATGCACACCATTCGTCAGTGGCAGGGGCTGGCGCCGTTTCCGAAACGCGAAGAAAGCCCCTACGACGCCTTCGGCGTTGGCCATTCCAGCACCTCAATAAGCGCCGCGCTCGGCATGGCCATCGCCGCGAAGAAAACCGGTAGCGGCCGCCGCGCCGTCGCGGTCATTGGCGATGGCGGACTCACCGCAGGACTCGCGTTTGAAGCACTGAACCACGCTGGCGATACCGGCACCGATTTGCTGGTGATCCTTAACGATAACAACATGTCGATTTCGCCCAACGTGGGCGCCTTGGCCAATCGGTTCGCGCAACTGATTTCCGGCAAGCTCTACACCACGGTGCGCGAGGGCAGCAAAAAAGTGCTGTCGCAGATGCCCAACGTGTGGGAGCTCGCGCGGCGCGCCGAAGAGCATGTGAAAGGGCTGGTGGTTCCCGGCACCTTGTTTGAAGAGTTCGGTTTCAACTACATCGGTCCAATCGACGGCCACCATCTGCCCACGCTGCTGTCGACCTTGCGCAATATCAAGGAACTGAGCGGGCCGCAGTTCCTGCACATCATTACCAAGAAGGGCAAGGGCTACGCGCCCGCCGAGGCCGACCCGGTCAAATACCACGGCGTATCACCCTTTGACCCGACGGTCGGCATTGTCCCGTCCGGCAAGGTCGCCAAGCCTACCTACAGCGATGTGTTCAGCGATTGGATTTGCGACATGGCCGCGCAAGACCAGCGACTGGTGGCGATTACGCCCGCGATGCGCGAAGGCTCGGGACTGGTCCGGTTTGCCCGGGAATACCCAGAACGCTACTTCGACGTGGCGATTGCCGAACAGCATGCCGTCGCGGTGGCGGCCGGCATGGCCTGCGACGGCGTCAAGCCGGTCGTTGCGATCTACTCGACCTTCCTCCAGCGCGGCTACGACCAACTCGTGCACGACGTGGTAACCCAACATCTGCCCGTGTTGTTCGCGATCGACCGCGCCGGCGTAGTGGGTGCCGATGGTCCCACGCATAACGGCAGTTTTGACGAGAGCTTCCTGCGCTGCATGCCGGGCATGGTGTTGATGGCACCGGCCGACGAGAACGAGTGCCGGCAAATGCTCTACACCGGATTCCAAATCGACGGTCCGGCTGCGGTGCGCTACCCGCGCGGTGGCGGCAGTGGCGTTGCGGTCGAGAAACAAATGACCTCGCTGCCGATTGGCAAGGCTGAAGTACGCAGACGCGGGCAGGGTATCGCCCTGCTGGCCTTCGGCAGTCTGGTCTCGGCCGCCGAGGCAATTGGTCAGCAATTGGACGCCACCGTCGTCAACATGCGCTTCATCAAGCCGGTCGACGAGGCGATGGTGCTGGAAATGGCCGCCACGCACAGCCTGCTGGTGACCCTGGATGAAAACGCCATCGCGGGTGGTGCGGGCGGAGCAGTGAGCGAAGTGCTCGCCGCCCATGCGGTCGCCGCGCAAGTACTGCATCTAGGCCTGCCAGACCGTTTCCTCGAGCACGGCTCGCGCGACGACATGCTGCGGGAAGCCGGACTTGGGACCGATCAACTGCTGGCGGCAATCACCGCGCGCTGGGCGCTGTTGCAGGATGCCGCGTCAGGGCAGGCGTCAGTCGCGCGTTAGCAGCTCACGGAAGGCCTGTGCCAGGCGGGCAAGGTCCTCGGTCGTCAGATCGCCCATGAGCGAAATCCGGAAGATGTCCGCGGCCAGACGACCCTGACCCGCGTAAATCACGAACCCCCGCGCCTTCAGTCCGGCGTGTAGTTCCTCGTAGCCCTGACCGGCCGGCAGCCGGAACGCTTGCAAAACGCAAGAGCAGTCTGCCTCGGGCAGGATGCCCTCGACTCCAAGCCCCGACAGCGTCGCGCGTGCCTGCCTCATTCTTGCCCGATACAACTGTTGTCGCGCCGCCTGACCGCCGGCGTCGGCAAACTCTGCCAAGGCTTCGTTCAGCGCATAAAAGCCCTGGACGGACTGCGTAAACGGCGTGCCACCTCGCTCCTGTTGCGTGAGGTAGGTGTCTAAATCCAGATACACCGAGCGCGCTGGCGTGCCACTGCGCGCAAAGCGCTGCCGGTTCAGGATGACGAATGAGACCCCCGGCACGCCGTGCAGGCATTTGTTGGCGGTGGCCGCGCAGGCCGCGATGGGCAAGGCGCGAAAGTCGATATTTTCAGCGCCAAAACTGCTGACTGCATCCAGTAATAAATCGACGCCGCGCGCAGCGCAGAGCGCGCCCAGGGCGTGCAGATCGTTCAGTCGGCCGGTGGTGGTTTCATGGTGAACGACCGCCACGTGAGTGGTATCCGGGAAAGCTTCCAACTGTGCCTCAACCGCCGCGAGGCGCAGGCTCGATTCCCAGGACGTCGCGCAACGTGCGGTGGTGATACCGGCGCGTTCCGCCATCATGCTCATGCGCTCGCCGTACACGCCATTTTCAAGCACCAGCAAGCGACCGCTGCGCGGTACCGTGCTCGTCAGCATGGCTTCCACGGCCGCAGTGCCAGAGCCGGTCAGCAGCACCGCCGCCCACGTGGTGGCATCAAGGTCGTATACCTTGAGCAGCGCGGCACAAATCGCGCCCTGCAGCGATGAAAACTCAATTTCGCGATGGCAAAGATCGGGTCGTAACAAGGCCTCCCTGACCCGCGGACTCAGCGTCACGGGGCCCGGATTGAGCAGCAGGGTACGGCTCATCACGCGAGGCCGAGGTGCCGCCGCAGTCGCGCCATTGCAGCGGGCGGGGTGATGTGCGGTCGGGGCAGATCCGGCAGGCTGCCGGGGGCAGTTTTCAGATGGATGAAGCCGGCACCCGACTGGCGCGGGCGGGCAAGAAACTGGCCCAGCGTGTTGACCTCGGCCGCGCGCCAGACCTCGCCATACGCACAGGCCACAGCCACTGCGGCAAAGTCGACGCTGGCGCTGAGGGTGGCTTGGGCGCCGGTCGAGTCGTGCACCTCGTTGTCGAGCAGCACGTGGCTCAGATTGGCCGGGCCGTAGCGACCGCTCATCGCCATGTTGCCCATCCGCATCAGCGCCGCCCCGTCGCCGTCGACCACCACCACGTGCTGGTGCGGGCACGCGAGCGCGAGACCTAGTCCCAGTGCGGATGCGCAGCCCATGGAGCCGACCATGTAGAAGTGATTGGCCCGATCGTTCAGCGCATAGAGTTCTCGCCCGGTGAAACCCGTGGTGGCAACGACCACCGCGTTGTCGAGCGGCGTGGCCTCAATCACGGCTCTCAGCGCCGCTGCGCGTGACGGGCGGCCGCTGCTGGCAGGTGCGGGAGAGCCCTTGATAGTGGCGACTGCGGCGGTGGTTCGCGCGGCGTCATCAACCAGTGGACAAGGGGCGACTGCGCCTTTCGGCATCAGCAGTGCGTACGGGCCTCGCGCCGCGGCGTGATGCGCGGCGGCCCGCGCCAGCGCCGGCCCCACCGCCGCCGGAGAGGCTGGGAACGGCTCCCAGGGGATTTGCATCAGATCCAGCAAGGCTCCGGTGATTTCGCCCATCAATGCGTGCTGTGGTTCATCGGGCACGTCTGCTGCGCCCCGGTGGGTGCAAATCAGCAGCAGCGGAATGCCGAACGTATGGTTCAACGAGGTTAGCGGACTGACGGCATTGCCGAGCCCGGAGTTCTGCATCATCACCACCGCTGGCTGTCCGCCTAACCAGGCGCCGGCCGCGAACGCCACCGCATCACCTTCGTTGGCCGCCGGGAAGTAATGTAGCGACGGGTCGCCGATCACGTGGTTGATCAGCGGCGTGAGGTAAGAGCAGGGCACGCCGGTAAATCTGTCGTAACCCGCCGCCCGGAGCCCCGTGACGAAAGCTTTGGCGTCGATCATCTCGCGCCTTACTGGCTGCCGGCCGCGAAGTTGCCGGCACGTTCCAGATCGCGCACGGAGTTAACGTCCAGCCAATGCCCGTGCACGTACCACACTTGCACGGGCTGACCATGACCAATCAGATGATTGATGAGATCCGGCACGCCCAGCGTGGAGAAATCGTCCCGCTGCCGCAGCGCTGCCAGCGCGTTGAGCAACCACTCACGGCCGACACCGCGGAACCGAACGAGCCCAATCCAGCGCCCGTGCGGCGGCAGTTCGTCGCGCTCGCCGCCGCTGCTGATTCGACGCAATTGCACTGCCTGACCCCAGCTGGAGCGGTCGTCTGCCTCGCTGCACCAAGCGAAGTCGGCAGGCTCTGAACTGTTGGCCGGTTGGTTAGAGTCGATGACGACGGTGACCGGCGCCTCGCACTCCAGCAGGTCGCGCAAAATGTAGCTGCGAAACAGCACGTCGCCGTAGACCAGCACAAAGTCTTCGGTGCAATACGCACTGGCGCAAACCAGCGAGGACAACTCGCCGGTCGTGCTGTGTGCCTCGTTGAGCAGCACGCGAATGCCGCCCACGTCGATCGCCTCGGCCTTGTAGCCGGCGACCACGGTGATGTCGTCGATGCCGCGCTTTTTCAGCTTGTCGACCAGATGGCGCAGCAGGGGTTTGCCGGCGATCGGCAGCATGACCTTGGGGCGGTCGTCGGTCAGCGACGCAAAGCCCTCACCGCGCGTGGCTGCGAGCACGATGGCGCGGGTATCGCCCTGTCGGGCGCCAAAATAGCGTTCCTCGGCGGCTTCCAGCTCCTCCGCACCCTGCAGGCGAAATATCTCGTCGACCGAGGCCACACGGTCCTCGATTTCGGCAATCGATTCTTCTCGCCGGATTTGGCCGGCCGTCGCCTGCATCGCCGCCGCTGCGGCTCTAATCAGTTGGTTGGCCCAGATCACGACGCTAATGCCGGCCCGCCGGAACACCTCGGTCGGTGTGCTGTAGTACTTGGTGGGGACAATGATCAGGGGCGCGCGATTGGCCCATGCGTGGGCAAATTCCAGGATTTGGTCGGGGCGTGACAGCTTGCTGTGGATCAGGATGGCGTCGGCCCCGGCCTGCCGATAGGCCTCGGCGCGACGCAGCGCCTCGTGCATATCCCAACCGGCGATGAGGGCCTCGCAGCGGGCCACGATGCAGAAATCCGGGTCGGTCTGGATATCTTTGCCCGCCGCGATTTTGCCGCAGAACTCGTTGACGTCGGCCAGCGCCTGACGGTCGCCGGCAATAAAGCTGTTGGTCTTCGGAAACAGCTTGTCCTCAATGCAGACGCCGGCAATGCCGCGTTGTTCAAGCTTACGCACCAGACGGCGCATGTTGTTGAAGTTCCCGTAGCCGGTGTCGCCATCAAGGAGGATTGGGATCTGCGTGACGTCGGCCATGAACTCAGCCACGTCGACCACCTGCGTCCAGCTGGCTTCGTTGTTGTCGCGCACGCCCAGCTGGGCCGAGATCGCGAGCCCGCTCGCCCAAATTCCCTTAAAACCGGCTTCCTCGACGATGCGCGCGCTCAGCCCGTTATGAGCTTCGAGCAGAAACTCGAGCTCAAGAGAGGCAATCAGCTGACGTAGCCGGGTCGTCCGACGGGCGGCCGGGGCGTGCGCGTCAGACACGGTGTATGGCGGGCAGGATTTCATCGGTCGCTCGAAGAATATCTGCCGGGAAATCTATCTCAATCCACGGTTCGCCGCTGACATCTTCAAAGCCGAAATCGTGCTCGCCGCTCCGCAAGAGCTCCTGCAGCGCGTTTTCGTGTGGCTCCTGCGCCCGTCCAGTGGCGATGAAGCGCTCACAGTGCGCGGCCAGCGCCCGTGCGGTGGTCGGCGAAAGTTTGAAAAACCCCACCGACTCGCCGGTGAAATCCCAAGCGCGGGCCGGGTCAGGGCGTTTGCTGAAATCAACGATGCGGCTGCCTTGGACGCAGACTTTGACCGGCTCATCGCCCGGCACGTAGGCGCGGTCCAGCAAGAGGCAGCTGCGGTGCACGCTGGCGGCCAGACGATCGAGAAAGTGCGCCGGGTAGAGCACATCGGCATCCATCAGCAGGACCTCTTCACCGCAGTTCAGCGCCGACCTGACGGCCCACAGCGACTTGATGCTGCCCGCGGTGAAGTCCGGATTTTCAACGCACTCGATGCGGGGCGCTGCCTGATCGCGGATCGCTGCCAAGATATCGACGGCCCGGTAACCGGTGCAGATCGTGAGCTTGCGAATGCCCAGCGCCGCCAGATTCTGGACATGCCGTTGCAGGAGCGAGCAGCCGCCAATCTCGAGTAGCGCCTTGGGGCGCCCGTCGGCCAGCCCGAGACGGTTGCCCATGCCCGCGGCCAGCAGGATTGCGTCCATGTTGGCTAGGCGGGACGGGTGCGAAACCAGTCGACGGCAGCCACGATGGCTTCATGCGCTGGCCGGTATTGATAGCCCAGCTCGCGCACCGCGCGCTCGGAACTGAAATACATTTTCTTGCGCGACATGCGCAGACCGTCCAGCGTGACCTGTGGCTCGGCGCCGTGTGTAAGCCAGGCCCAGGCTTCGGCAATCGCTGCAATGGGCATCAGGCCGAGACGTGGGAGCTCGATCCGGGGCGGTTTGCGACCTGCGAGGCCGGCGATGTCGGCCAGAATCTCCCGCAGTGACAGATTTTCGCCGCCCAGAATGTAGCGGCGTCCGACCACGCCTCGTTCGAAAGCCCGCAGGTGGCCTGCGGCGACGTCGTCCACATGGACCAGATTCAAGCCCGTGTCGACAAAGGCCGGGATACGTCCGAACCAGGCGTCGCGAATCATTCGGCCAGTTGGGGTGGGCTTGACGTCGTGCGGCCCGATCGGGGTCGATGGATTCACAATCACGGCGGGCAGACCAGCCTGCTGTACGAGGTCATCGATCACGCGCTCGGCGAGGAATTTGGAGCGCTTGTAGTGCCCGATCATGTCGGCCACCGTGACCGGTGAATCTTCGGTGGCCGAAGTACCATCGGCATGCAGCCCCAGCGTTGCCACACTGCTCGTGTAGACCACGCGCGGGATGCCGGTTTTCAGGGCGGCAGCCATCAGATGTCGCGTGCCTTCGACGTTGCTGGCGTAGAGTTCATCAGGATTGCGGGTCCAAAGCCGGTAATCGGCGGCCACGTGGTACAGGCCCGTGCAATCGGCGCAGGCGCGTTCAAGTGAGGCCCGGTCGCGCAGATCGCCTTCGGCGATTTCCAGCGCTAATCCGGCCAGATTGCTGCGGTCGCTGGCGGGCCGCACCAGCACGCGCACGCTGGCCCCGGTCGCGAGCAAGGCCCGCACTACCGCGCTGCCAACAAATCCGGACGCACCCGTGACCAGAATCGTCATGGGCGCACCGTCCGGGCCAGTCGTTCGACCTGACGGTAATGCACGATCACCAGCACGAGTGCGATCGGGGCGCCAATACAGGCGGCGCGCAGGAACAGCGGCAATTGTTCGCACCAGCTGACCACCGGGGTCAGGTACAGGACGTCTTCGGCCTCAAAACCCCGCCAGCGTGGCTGGCGTGTGACCGTTTTGCCGTAGCGACTTTCCAGCAGATTGCGCAGGTGAAAAATGGTGGCCACCGCGATGCCAGCCGCCAGCCCCATGCCGAGTGCCGACTGCCCCAGCACGGGCTGCAAGCCGTAGCCAATGCCGATGAACATGCCGCTGGTAACGATAGCGTCGGAGATCAAATCAAAGTTGTGACCAAACTGGCTCTGGCGGCCACCCAGGCGCGCCAGTTCGCCGTCGGTGTGATCCAGAAAGTTCGACAGGACGATGAGAATGGCGGCCGCATTCGGGGAATCGCCCGCCGCAAAGAGCCAGGCACCCAGCAGGCCTGTCGCAAGCCGCAGGGTGGTGAGGTGATTGGGCGAGACTGGTCCACCCACCAGCGGCTTTACCAGCCAGGCCGCCAGGCGTGCGTCGTAAGGACGGGACGGGCCGCTCATTGGACGCGGCCCGTGGGGGGCTGGAACAGTCCGGCCCCGGCTAGCAACGTGGCGGCGCGGCTCAGCGACTGGAGCGCTTGCCGAAAATGCAACCCCAGGCGGAGCAGGGGGGGGAGATCCGTCGGGCGACGACACAGTGCGGCCATGACCTTCCGCGGACTGCTGCGGCCGTCTGCCCCCATCCCGGCGATTGCCGCTGCGGGGATTTCAAGTCCAACCGGATCGACGACCGCGCGAATCCCCAGAAAGGGTACGCCAGCCGCCGCGGCGACTGCGGCGACCGCAGCAGATTCCATGTCGACCGCCGCGCAGTGGCTGCGCTCGCCAAGCCGGCGCTTGACGCCCGCGCCGGTGAGCGGCGCGCGCACCGTGCAGGCGTCTACCAGTTGAGGATTCAGTGGTGCCAGCGCTTCCGCGCAGGCGTTCAGCCACTGCGGGTCGGCGGTGAGGCGCGGTTCGCCCAGTCGACCGGTGGTTCTGAGCAGCAGGATCTGGCCGGCCTGAAGCGAGGTGCTCAAGGCGCCCGACGTGCCCCAACTCACCAGCGCGCCGGCACCGGCAGCCAGCAGTGCGCGCGCGCCGTCGGCGGCAGGCGTTTCACCAGGGCCAGTAATCCGGCACAGCGCCTGGCTCGCGCCTTGCCAGCGGGCGGCCGTTTTGGCTTCGGCGTCGAGCGCAAAAATAATCCCCATCAGCGCGCGTTGTGTCATGCCAGTGCTTGCCGTAGAGCGATCCCGGACCGTGCCTAGCAACGGTGTCGGGACTCCATGCCTTCGATGTAGAGCGGGTCGGTTGCCGGCACGTCGACCTGCGGCAGTCCGATGGCCGCGAGCCCGAACAGGCCGCGTACGGCGAGGTCGGACCGCGCGCCGAGACTGGTCAGCAAAATGGTCGCCTTCACGCTGCGACGGGAAATTTTGACGTCCTGACCACCGACAAACAGCGGGTTATCGTTGATCCGCCGTAAGGTCAGCACCGCCATCCCCAAGGCCCACAGGCAGAATTTACGGATGCCGGTTTCGCGCGACGGGATCATCAGTGTGTAGTCCAGCGCGTTGCGGATATGTCCGTGGGCGACTGCCAGCAGGTCGTGGAGGCCATCAGCAAAGGCGCTTCCGCCTTCGCCCGGGCGGAGGTTGCTGAGCCGCAAGCCGCGCGGTTCAAAGACCGAACGCGGGAGCCAGCACGCGCCACGGGCACGGTCTTCCCAGATATCTTTGAGAATATTGGTCATCTGCAGCGCCTGCCCAAAAGAAACCCCCAGTCGCAACAGATGCTGGCGCGATGGTTGGAGTTCCGGACAGTGGTGGCAGAAGAGTTCTGTCAGCATTTCGCCGACCACGCCGGCGACGTAATAGCAGTAGCGATCCATCGCCGCCTGATCCGCAAGTCCGTCCAGTGTTTCCTGACCCTGATAGAACAACATGCCATCGGTCATCACCCGCACACAGCGGGCCAGCGCCTGTTGTTGAGGCGGCGCAAGCGCGTGAGTAATCCGGATCACCTGATCGGTATGAAGCACTAATTCACGCTCGGCGGCCGTGGCATGCGGGGCAAGCTTGGCAGCCAGCGTTTGCCCGAAGTCTTGCGCATCGCCCCGCGCCTGCACGACCTCGTTGAACCACTCGGAATAGCGTTGTTTTTCGGGAAAAGTAAGGCCGGCGTCGTCTTCGATTGTGTCCGCAATGCGGCACAACAGATAGGCATTACCGACTGAGCGGGACAGGGACGCGGGCAAGACCGGAATGGTCAGCGCGAAGGTGCGAGATACACCCTGCAGAATGGTAATCTGGAAGGCTTCGTCGGCTGCGGTAGGGGAACCAGCAGTCATGCTTGGCGTCGCTCTTCCTCGAAACGGCGTGCTAACGCCTGCTGCGGATGGGTTATGCGGGAAATCCATCCGCGTGAAGAAAATTTGGTCGGGGTGACAGGATTCGAACCTACGACCCCTGCCTCCCGAAGGCAGTGCTCTACCAGACTGAGCTACACCCCGACTGTGTTTACGACTTCCGTTCCACGGCAAATCTGGATAACGCGAGTAGCGCGTCCAGATACGGAGACCCCGGAACTCCCGCCAAGGCGAGGCGAGCTTTGCTTGCTTCCGCCTCAGCGAGCGCAAAAGTGTAAGTGATGGCTCCCGTCGATTCAATTGCGGCGGAGATTTCTTCGATGTGTTCGAGTCCGCCATGTTCGATCGCGTGCCGAATCAGGTCAGCTTCGGCGGGTTTGCCTTTCCACATGGCATACAAGAGCGGCAAGGTTGGCTTGCCTTCAGCAAGGTCATCGCCGATGTTTTTGCCGATATCTGCGGCAGTTGCGCTGTAGTCGAGCGCGTCGTCGACCAATTGGAAGGCGGTTCCCAGGTGGCGGCCATAGGAGGCGAGCGCCTGTTCGGCTGCGCTGTCGCTACCCGCAATAACGGCGCCGAGTCGGGTCGCGGCTTCGAAGAGCTTGGCTGTCTTGAACCGAATCGTATCGAGGTAGCGCGCCTCGCTGGTGTCGGGATCGTGACAATTCACCAGTTGCATGACCTCGCCCTCGGCGATGGTGTTGGTCGCATCGGCCAGAATCTGCAGCACCTTCAGGTTGCCGATATCCACCATCATCTGGAAGGCCCGCGAGTAGAGAAAATCGCCCACCAGCACACTTGCTTCGTTGCCCCACACCGTGTTGGCGGTCTCGCGGCCGCGGCGGAGCAGGGAAGAATCGACCACGTCGTCGTGCAGGAGTGTGGCGGTGTGGATCAACTCGACGATCACGGCCAGATCGATATGGCGGTCACCCGCATAGCCCAGAGCCTGTGCGCTCAGCAAGGCCAAGACCGGGCGCAGTCGTTTGCCGCCGCCAGCGATCACATAATGGCTAACCTGGTTGATCAGCGGCACGTCGGAATGCAGGCGTTGGCGCATCAGCGCATCGACCGCCCCCATCTGGGTGGCGATTAGTGTGCGAGTGCTTTCGATGCCGGCGTCGCCGGGAAGAAATGGAGCAGGCGGCATGGCGACTTGGTACCCGAGCCAGAAAACAACCGGATTCTGCCAACAGGCCGACGCATAAGCCAGCAGGCGACACGCACCGGGTGCCACTGCCGCCATAAAAAGTGTTGAGTCACGGCCGCCAATTACGTACCATTCGGCCCCTGTCAGTCCGAGCCTCGGGCGGCAGTCCCCTTGAACAGTACTGGTCAAACACCCCATGCAAGCAGTGATCAAAACTGGTGGCAAGCAGTATCGCGTTGCTATCGGTGACAAGTTGGCCGTTGAATCGCTCCCCGTTGAAGCTGGCGCCGCCGTCGAATTCGACACGGTGTTGCTCATCAAATCGGGAGACGCCGTCACGGTAGGCACGCCGACCATCGTCGGGGCCAAGGTTCGCGCGACGGTGATCGAAAACGGTCGTGGCGATAAAGTCCGCATCTTGAAGTTCCGCCGCCGCAAGCACCATCGGAAGCAGATGGGTCATCGGCAGAACTACACCAAGGTCGAAATCAACGAAATTCTGGGAGCCTGAAGCGTCATGGCACACAAGAAAGCAGGCGGTAGTACCCGCAACGGTCGCGATTCTCAGGCGAAGCGTCTGGGCGTCAAAAAGTTCGGTGGTGAGGCGGTGATCGCCGGCAACATCATCGTGCGTCAGCGGGGCACTTCTTATCGCGCGGGCCCCAATGTGGGTTGCGGTCGTGACCATACCCTGTTTGCGACGGCCGATGGTGCGGTTCGCTTCGAGCGCAAGGGGCCTGACAATCATCGCTACGTCACTGTTGTCACCGCCAGCTAGGGTTTTCCCCTGCTGTGCGCATGAGACCCCGTCCTCGACGGGGTTTTTTGTTTCCGGATTTGCAAGTTACCGCCTATGAAGTTCGTCGATGAAGTCCGGATCAACGTCGCTGCCGGCAAAGGCGGCGACGGCTGCCTGAGTTTCCGGCGGGAAAAGTTCATTGAATATGGCGGGCCCGACGGCGGCGACGGCGGCGATGGCGGCAGCATTTATCTGACGGTAGATCCCCAGCTAAACACGCTCGTCGATTTTCGCTTCCAGCGGCACTTCAAGGCGCGCAACGGGCAGCCGGGTAGTGGACGCGACCGCTACGGTAAATCCGCCGAAGATCTGGAAATTCGGGTCCCCGCCGGGACCTTCGTCTACGACGAATCCACCGACGAACTCATCGGCGAACTGCTCGAGCCCGGCTCCCGGCTGCTGGTTGCCAAGGGCGGCCGTCACGGTATGGGCAACGCCTACTTCAAAAGCAGCACGAATCGCGCGCCGCGCAAGATCACCCATGGCCTGCCCGGCGAAGCCCGCGAACTGCGGTTGGAACTGAAGCTGCTGGCGGATGTTGGGCTCGTTGGCTTGCCCAACGCCGGCAAGTCCACGCTGATCAGCCGCGTCTCGGCGGCCCGTCCCAAAGTCGCCGACTATCCGTTCACCACGCTGCATCCCGTGCTGGGCGTGGTCTCGCTGGGACCCGACCGCAGCTTCGTCATCGCGGATATCCCCGGCATCATCGAAGGCGCCGCGGAAGGCGCGGGCCTTGGCTTGCAATTCCTGCGGCACATTGAGCGCACACGCCTGCTACTGCACGTGGTGGATGTCTCCTCGGTCGATCCGGAACGCGAGCCCGTTGCAGACATTCGCACCGTGGCGGCTGAACTCAAGAAGCACAGCCGGCAGCTGGCGACCCGCGAGCGCTGGCTCGTGCTGAACAAACTCGACACGCTGGCGCCCGACCTGCGGGACGCGGTAGTCCGCAAAATCCGCTCGCGCCTGCGCTGGAAAGGCCCGCTTTTCGCGATTTCGGGCGTGACCGGCGAAGGCTGCCATGACCTGATGCTGGCGGTGGAAGAACGCCTGCGCGCGGCCGCGGAGGCGTCGCAGACAGGAGAGTCCCGCGCATGAACACCGACGAATCGGCCCGCCGCGAGGCCATTTCAGCAAGTCGTCGCTGGGTCGTAAAAATCGGGAGCGCCTTGGCGACCCGTGAAGGCCAAGGCCTAAACCTCGAGGCTATCGCCGACTGGGCGGCGCAAATTGCCGAAATTCGCGCCGGCGGCAGGGAAGTGCTGGTGGTGACTTCCGGGGCCGTGGCCGAAGGCTCGGCCCGTCTGGGCTGGCGTAGCCGCCCGGCCTCGCTCAATCAACTCCAGGCGGCCGCTGCTATCGGTCAGATGGGCTTGGTGCGGGGTTGGGAGCTCGCGCTCCGCGAGTCCGGCTTGCTGGCCGCGCAAATTCTGCTGACGCACGAAGACATCGCCAATCGCGAGCGCTATCTGAACTCCCGCAGCACCCTGCTCACGCTGTTGCAACTTGGTGTGGTGCCGGTGATCAACGAAAACGACACCGTGGCCACCGAGGAGATCAAACTCGGTGACAACGACACGCTCGCCGGTATGGTCAGTAATCTGGTGGATGCGGATTTGCTAATCATCCTGACCGACCAGGCCGGCTTGATGACCGCCGACCCGCGGCAAGACCCCGACGCCACGCTGATCAGCTGTGCCCCGGTTGATGACGCCCAGTTGCTCGCGATTGCCGGCGGCGGTGGCGCCTGGGGCAGGGGCGGGATGCGCACGAAGGTCACGGCGGCCCGGCTGGCGGCCCGCTCGGCGACCTCAACCATCATTGCATCCGGGCGTTCGCCCGGCGTCCTGCGGCAGATT
>JALRCR010000160.1 GCA_023257255.1 Gammaproteobacteria bacterium
GGAAGGCTGGTCGCTGTTCATCACGCTGCGTCTTGAAAATTAGCGGTCGATTTCGCCAAACACGATGTCCATCGTGCCGATAATGGCCACCACGTCGGCCAACATATGGCCGGTGGCCAGTTCGTTCATTGCGGCCAGATGGGCAAAGCCCGGCGCGCGCGCCTTCAGGCGATAGGGCTTGTTGGCCCCGTCGGACACGAGGTAGACGCCAAACTCGCCTTTCGGATGCTCGACCGCGGCATAGGCCTCGCCCGCCGGCACGCAATAGCCCTCGGTAAAGAGCTTGAAGTGGTGGATGAGGGACTCCATGTCGCCCTTCATCTCGCCCCGGCTGGGCGGCGTCAGCTTGTGGTCGTTAATGATGACCGGGCCGGGGTTGGCCTTCAGCCACTGCACGCACTGGCTGATGATGCGGGCCGACTGGCGCATTTCTTCCACCCGCACCAGATAGCGGTCGTAGCAATCGCCGTTCACCCCCACCGGGATGTCGAAGTCGAGATCCGCGTAGACCTCGTAGGGCTGCTTCTTGCGCAAATCCCAGGCGATGCCCGAGCCGCGCAGCATGGGTCCGGTGAAGCCCAGCGCCTGCGCGCGTTCCGGCGTCACGATGCCGATGTCGACCGTGCGCTGTTTCCAGATGCGGTTGTCGGTCAGCAGGGTTTCGTATTCGTCGACGCAGGCCGGGAAGCGCTTGGCGAAGTCTTCGATGAAGTCGAGCATGCTGCCCTGGCGGTTGGCGTTCAGCTCGCGGCATTCTTTTTCGCTGCGCCACTTCGAGGCTTCGTACTGCGGCATGCGATCCGGCAGGTCGCGATACACCCCGCCCGGGCGGTAATAGGTCGCGTGCATGCGCGTGCCGGAGACCGCCTCGTAGCAGTCCATCAGGTCTTCGCGCTCGCGGAAGCAGTACAGGAAGATGGTCATCGCCCCGATGTCCAGACCGTGCGCGCCCAGCCACATGAGGTGGTTAAGGACGCGGGTGATCTCATCGAACATCACGCGGATGTACTGCGCGCGCACCGGCGGGGTAATGCCCAGCAGGCGTTCGATCGCCATCACATAGGCATGCTCGTTACACATCATGGACACGTAGTCCAGACGGTCCATGTAGCCAATGCTCTGGTTGAAGGGCTTCGATTCGGCGAGTTTTTCGGTGCCGCGATGGAGCAGCCCGATGTGCGGGTCGGCGCGCTCGATAACCTCGCCGTCCATTTCCAGCACCAGCCGCAACACGCCGTGCGCGGCAGGATGCTGCGGGCCGAAGTTGAGCGTCATATTGCGAATTTCAGGCATACCGGCGCGCTCTTAGTGACCCTTGATGACGTCGTTGCGGATAACCCGCGGCACCAGCGTGCGGTTCTCGATCGAGACCGGCTGATAGACCACGCGCTGCTTTTCGGCGTCGTAGCGCACTTCCACATAGCCTTCCAGCGGAAAGTCCTTGCGGAACGGGTGGCCGATGAAGCCGTAGTCGGTGAGAAGTCGGCGCAGATCCGGATGCCCTTCGAACAGAATGCCGAAAAGGTCGAAGGCCTCGCGCTCGTACCAGTCAGCCGAGGGCCAGAGTTCGCTGACGGTGGGCAGGCGCGGCGGGTCGCTCGGCAGAAACACTTTCAGCCGCAGGCGCAGGTTGTTCTGCACCGACAGCAGGTGATAGACCACCGCAAAACGCGCGGGGAACGCGCCATTTTCGGCATCTTCCACGCCCTTGCTGACGCCGCGACTGAAGCCGCCGGCCGTCGCCTGATGGGTGGTCCAGTCGGCCTTGCCGTAGGTCTGGTAGTCCACCCCGGAAACGTCCAGCAGCAGCTTGAAAGAAAAGGCGGGCTCGTCGCGCAGGGCGACAGCCACGGCGAGCAGGTCGTCTGGCGCCAGCACGGCGGTGACGTCGCCGCGGTCGTAAATCAGATCTTGCAGGGTCTCGCCGAAACGCTCACGGAGCAGGCCGCTCAAGGTCTCGGCTTTGGCTGGGGAAATCACGTTCGAATTATCCTGCCCGGCTGATGGTGTTGGTGCGCTTGATCTTGGCCTGCAGTTGCACGATGCCGTACAGCAGGGCCTCGGCGGTCGGCGGACAACCCGGCACGTAGATATCGACCGGCACAATGCGGTCGCAGCCGCGGGTGACCGCGTAGGAGTAGTGATAGTAACCGCCGCCGTTGGCACATGAGCCCATGGAAATGACCCATTTCGGCTCGGACATCTGGTCGTAGACCTTGCGCAGCGCCGGCGCCATCTTGTTGACCAGCGTGCCGGCCACGATCATGACGTCGGACTGGCGCGGGCTGGGCCGGAACACGATGCCGAAGCGGTCGAGGTCGTAGCGCGAAGCGCCGGCATGCATCATTTCGACCGCGCAACAGGCAAGCCCGAAGGTCATCGGCCACAGGGAGCCGGTGCGGGCCCAGTTGACGACGTTATCGACGGTCGTGGTGACGAAACCGCGATCGGGTGCTTCGTTTATTCCCATTCCAGCGCCCCTTTTTTCCACTCGTAAATGAAGCCCACCACGAGTACGCCGAGGAAGACCATCATGGCCCAATAGCCAAAGGCGCCGATTTCGTCCAGCACCACTGCCCACGGGAAGAAGAAAGCGATTTCAAGGTCGAACAGGATGAAGAGGATGGCGACGAGGTAGTAGCGCACATCGAACTTCATGCGGGCGTCTTCGAAAGCTTCGAAGCCGCATTCATAGGGCGTGGCGCGCGCGATGTGGGGCTTGTTGTAAACGCCCAGCAGTTTGCCGACCACGAAGCCGGCGCCCAGCGACACAATGCCGACCGCGCCACCAACGCCGAGAAAAATCAGAATGGGGAGGTATAGTTCAAGCAAGCTTGGTAGTCCGCTTTGGGGCCCTTCGATTGAGGGCGTGATTGCTTTTCTCCAACCCGGAAGCCGCGCTCAAAAACGCGATTTCCTCCCTGAGTATTCACCGCCAGAGACGGTCGGCGGTGACTCGCGCCGCGGTCTGATTGTTTATGGTGCCGACGGTGAGACTCGAACTCACACGGGTTGCCCCACCACCCCCTCAAGATGGCGTGTCTACCAATTCCACCACGTCGGCTTTGTGTTTACGCCCCCATGCTTGAAGGCGAATCAGACAACGCTCGAATCATACGAGATGGTCGCGCGGCTCGCCAGATTTTTTATCGCCCGCGACCTCACCATTACGGTTTGGCTGGCGGGATCTGCGGCAGATCGGCCGGCTGCGGGGCGGCGGCCGGGGCGGCCGGCGCTTCTTTGGCCGCTGCCTTCGCCGCATCGGTAGTGGCCGGCGCGCTGACCGCCGGGACCTGCGCGGCGATTTGATCCGCAAGGCTCACGGTTTTTTTCTGCTGGGCCGCGAGAAATGCCAGCAGCAAACAGTTAGCAAAGAAAATCACGGCCAGCACGGCAGTGGTTCGCGACATGAACGACGACGCACCGCGCGCCCCGAAGACCGTACCGGACGCGCCCGCACCAAAGGCAGCGCCGGTGTTCGCGCCCTTACCCTGCTGTAGCAGGATGAAAGTAATCAGGCCTATGGCCACCAGCACGTGCAGGACTAGCAGGATCGTTTGCAACATCGGGAATCTCCGGACAGGAACGCTTCAGGCGGCCAGGCGCGCGCGCGCGGCAAGACCAATGGCAATAAATTCTTCGGCTTTAAGGGCGGCGCCGCCGATCAGCCCGCCGTCGATGTCGGGCATCGCAAACAGCGCCTGGGCATTGCTGGCTTTCACGCTGCCGCCGTAAAGCAGCCGCATTTGTGCGGCCAGCGTCGGGGCCCGCGCGGCCAGCCGCGCCCGAATGTAACGATGAACGTCCTGAGCCTGCTCGGGGCTTGCGGTTTCGCCCGTCCCGATTGCCCAGACCGGCTCATAGGCCACCACCAGCGCGGGCAAAAGGGCCTCGGCATCGCTGGCGTTCAGCACCGCATCGAGCTGCGCATCGACCACGGTCTCGGTGTGGCCAGCCTGACGCTCGGCGAGCGTCTCGCCCACGCAGAGCACCGGCGTGAGGCCGCAGGCCACGGCCCGACGGAGTTTCGCCAGCACGCGTTCGTTGCTATCGCCAAACAGGGCGCGCCGTTCGGAATGGCCAACCAGCACCCAGCGCACGCCAAGTTCCAGCAGCATCTCGGCCGCCACTTCGCCGGTGTAGGCGCCGGGCTCGAATTCGCAGAGATTTTGCGCGCCCAGCGCCAGCGCGCTGCCACTGAGGGCTGCGGCCACCGCCGGCACGTGCACGAAGGGCGGACACACCGCCATTTCCACCCCGGCCAGCTGCGGCAAGGCCGCCGCCACATCGCTCGCCAGCGCGCGGGCCGAGGCCAGCGTGCCGTTCATTTTCCAGTTGCCGATGACGAGGGGCGTGCGCATGAGGTCGTGATTTCTGGCGAGGTCGGGCGGAAAGGGCGCGAGCTTAACGGGGCGCAGTGGCGCAGATCAATTTTCGGGACGCGGACGCCGCGGCCGCGCGGGCCGATCGTCCGGTCCCCGGGGTCCACGCGGCGGGCGCTCACCACGTTCGGCGCCCGGACTGCGACCGGCCGGTGCCGCCCGATACAGGCCGGCGCCAGCGGGTGCCGCACGCTCGGTTCGCTCGCGCGGTGCCGCGCGTACTTCACGCTGCGCGCCCTCCCGCGTCGAGCCGCCGGCGGACTTGCCGGGCCAGGTGCCGCGTGCAGCGGGCGCCGGGCGTTGATCTTGTCGCCGGGCCGGGGCGTCGCCGCCCGCCCCAGCCGGCGCGGCACGCCGGCGCCCTTCAGGCGCCTGGGCATCACGCGGTGCCCGACGGGGATCACCGGCCGCATCACGCGGCGGACGACGAGTATCACTGCTCGCATCACGCGGCGGACGGCGAGTATCACTGCTCGCATCGCGCGGCGGACGGCGAGTATCACTGCTCGCATCGCGCGGCCGCGCCGGGCCACGTTCACGCGACGGACGCGGATCGCCAGCCCGTCCGCGTCCTTCGGCAGCACGCGGCCCAAACGGACGCCCGGCCGACTCCCCGTCGCGCCGTGCCGCCGGCCGACCTTCAGGACGAGCCCCCGGCGCCGGACGCCGGGGCGGCCGACCGCTGCGAGGCTCCGCTCGATCGAGCACCGGCGCGTCTTCGTTACGACGGCGCCGCGGCCCGCGCAGCGCGCGCTGTTCGGGCGTGATGTAGTCGATACGCGCGGTGCGTTCGGCGGCTTTTTTCTTCACCCCGCCCTTGACCGGGCGGGCGGGCGTCGCGCGGCCGCGCCGGCTGATCGGCATCGCCGGGGTCGGCTGCGGCGCGGCACCTGGCGGCGTCAGCCCTACGGATTCATACAGGCGGGTCAGGGGCTGGCCTTCCACCTCAAACCACGCGCCGGGGCGCACTTCCCGCTGCAGGCTGAGCGCGCCGTAGCTGATGCGCATCAGGCGGCTGACCGCCATGCCGTGGGCTTCCCACAGGCGGCGGACTTCGCGGTTGCGCCCAGTGTGCAGCGTGCAATCGAACCAGCGGTTGGCGCCGTCACCGCCGGCGGCCGCGATGCGGTCAAAGCGCAGCACCTCGCCGTCCACGTCCACCCCGGCCAGCATGGCCGCCAGGGTCTCGGCTTCTGGCGTGCCCAGCACGCGCACCGCGTAGCGCCGCGGAATCTGGTAGCTCGGATGCGTCAGGCGATGCGCCAGTTCGCCGTCGTCGGTAAACAGCACCAGCCCGCTGGTGGTGAGATCGAGCCGTCCTACCATCACCCAGCGGCGGGCGGTGGCGGGCAGTAGGTCGAAAATGGTGGCGCGTCCTTCCGGATCGTGACGGGTGCAGACCACGTCGGCCGGCTTGTGCACGCCGATCACCCGGCCGCTGCCGGCGCTGGCCGCGCCGAGCTGACAGGGCTTGCCGTCGATCGACACGCTATCGCTGACGTCGACCTTCATCCCGAGCACGGCGGGCTCGTCGTTCACCAGCACGCGGCCGGCTTCAATCAAAGCTTCAATTTCACGGCGCGAGCCATAGCCGGCGGCCGCCAGCACTTTTTGCAGGCGAATTTCGGTCTCATCGGAAGGCAGCATGGCGGTCAGAGGGAATCTCCTGGGGCAGCGGGCGGACGGGTATCGTCGGTGGCCGCGGCGGTATCGGTCGGGTCGGTGGGGTCAGCGGCGTCGGTCGCTTCAGGCATGTCGCTGGCCTCGCTCGCTGCGGTGTCTTCGAGCACCGCGGTGCCTTCGGCCGCCGCGGACTCGTGGGTCGGCGCTTCGTCGGCCTCGCCGCGCGGCACCTCGGCTTCAGCCGCGGCGGCCTGAGCTTCAAAGTCGGCGAATAAATCCGGGCTCAGTTCGTCGATGTCGCGCAACTCCGCCAGCGTCGGCAGGTCGGCCAGCGAGCTGAGGTTGAAGTAGTCCAGAAACTCGCGGGTGGTGGCGTAAATCGCCGGGCGGCCGGGCACATCGCGATGGCCAACTACCTTGATCCACTCCCGCTCGTGCAGGGTTTTGATGATGCCGCTGCTCACCGCAACACCGCGGATGTCTTCAATTTCGGCGCGGGTAATGGGCTGGCGATAGGCCATGATCGCCAGCGTTTCCAGGAGCGCGCGCGAGTAGCGCGGCTTGCGTTCTTCCCACAGCCGGTTGACCCAGGGCGCGCACTCGGCGCGGGTCTGAAAACGCCAGCCGCCGGCCACTTCACGCAGTTCAACGCCGCGACCGTCGTAGTCGGCGACCAGTTCTTCCAGCCAGCCGCGCAGGTCATCTTTGCCGGGTGCGGCATCACCTTCGTCGGCAAACAGGCCACGCAGGCGCTCGATGTTAAGCGGGCTTTCGGCCGCCATCAGCGCGGCTTCGAGGATCGTTTTGCGGGATGGCTGGTCCATGGGCAAGGCTCAGGCAGCAAGTTTGAGATAGATGGGGGCGCGCTCGTCGTTCTGCACCAGTTCAATCAGCGCCTGACGCAGCAACTCCAGCACCGCGAGCAGCGTGACCACCGCGCCAGCGCGACCCTCTTCCGGCGAGAACATGGCGCTGAACGACACAAAGCTGTCGCCGCGCGCGCGCTCCAGCACGATGCCCATGCGCTCGCGCACAGACAAAGGCTCGCGCTGCACCTGATGGTCGGCGAACATCGCGGCCCGCTGCAGCACGTCGCGAAAGGCTTTCAGCAGCGCATCCAGCGGCACCTCGGGCGGCGGCAGCTTCGAGTCGCGCTGGTCAAAGCTCACCACCACTTTCTGCAGCTCGCGCTCCAGCCGCGGCAGCAGGTCGATATCGACCGCCGCTTTCTTGTAGCGCTCGTATTCCTGCAGGCGCCGAACCAGCTCGGCTCTGGGGTCGGTTTCTTCCTGCGAGACGCCCGGCGGGCGCGGCAGCAGCATGCGCGACTTGATCTCTGCCAGCATCGCCGCCATCACCAGATATTCTGCGGCGAGCTCCAGCTTCATGCCCTCCATCAGCTCGATGTAGGTCATGTACTGGGCGGTGATGTGGGCAATGGGAATATCCAGAATGTCGAGATTCTGGCGCTTGATCAGATACAGCAGCAGGTCGAGCGGGCCCTCGAAGGCTTCCAGAAACACTTCCAGCGCGTCGGGCGGAATGTAGAGGTCTTTCGGCGGCTCGGTAATGGGCGTGCCCTGCACAATGGCGAAGGGCATTTCCGCCTGCTGAGGCACGATGCGATCGCCCGCCTCCGGGGCCTCGGCCACGGGCTGCTCGTTCATCGGTAGCTGAGGTTCATGGCGTCGCGAACCTCTTCCAGCGTCTCGCGGGCGGCCTTGCGGGCCGCTTCGCAGCCTTCGTCGATGATGGCGTGCACGCTGTCGGGGTCGGCCAGAAACTCTTCGCTGCGCTCGCGAATCGGCGCCTGCTCTTTCAGCACCGCCTCAATCACCGGCTGCTTGCAGTCCAGACAGCCAATGCCGGCGCTGCGGCAGCCTTCCTGCGCCCAGGTCTGCACCTCGGGCGGGGAGTAAATCTG
>JALRCR010000161.1 GCA_023257255.1 Gammaproteobacteria bacterium
CGCCGTGCTCAGGCTTCCGGGGACGATGCCGCTGCCGCGGATCGCCTGCTGTTCGGCGACGATCCGGTGACCGCCGAAGCCGATGCCGGCGATAGACACCGGCGGCTGCGGGAGGTCTCGCGCGCGATCGGCGCTGGTAATGACCAGCGCTGCGCCGCCGTCGGTCTCCAGACAGCAGTCGAGCAGATGTAGCGGCGAGGCGATCATCCGCGAGTGCTGATGGTCGTCGATCGTCATCGGTCGCCCGTACATCATGGCGTCCGGATTTAAATTGGCGTGGTGGCGACAGGTCACCGCAATCTCGCCGAAGTGCCGGGACTCTGTACCGTACAAATGCATATGCCGGCGCGCGGCGAGCGCCACCATCTGTGCCGGGCTGAAGAGGCCATAGGGCGCCTGATAGCTGTGCAGGCCCGCCGCGCCCGCAGCGCTCGCGGCCTGTCCGAAGCGCGGCGTGCCGCGGCCAGAACGTTCGTTCATCGCGCGGAAAGCGACCACCGCCTTGGCCTGCCCGGTGGCGACCGCCATCGCTGCTTGCAGGATGGTCCCCATCGGACCACCACCGCCGCCGTAATTGACTTCGCCCGCATAGCGCAGCTCGGGAATGCCCAGATTGCGCGCGATGTCGACGGGGTCATTGTTGTCCATCGTGAACTTGGTGATGCCGTCAATGTCGGCGGGCATGAGTCCCGCATCGGCGATCGCGGCACTGATGGCCTCGCAGGCCAGCGTTAACTCGCTGCGCCCGGAGTCACGCGAGTATTCGGTGTGACCGATCCCGACGATGGCGGTCTTGTCGCTCAGTAAGGACATTAGTCAGCTCGCTTCGTTAGGGGGACACCTCGCAGCGCTTGCTGGTCGGAAGGTCCCGCAAAATTACAGAGCAGCGCCGGCCGTCGTGCGGCTAACTGACATTGCTCGTCTGGATTGCGGCCTGCGCAGCCACGGGGCGATTGCGCGGTAAGCAGCCTCCGCGCGAAGCATAACGGGCAAGCCTGACGCTTGCATGCGGTGCCGGCCGCCGATTCCTTCAGGCCACGGCGGGCATCCCTTGTAGAAGCGGCGCGATCGGATTTGATGACTGTGCCGCGGTTTATCGCGGCCGACGCACCACGCCCTTGCCGGCGGCACACGGGCCTCGCACACTCTGAACCCCGTGTCCGCCGAACTCACCCCGCCGATGTCCTTTACGCTCGACACCCTCGCCATCCATCGCCCGGCCGACTATGCCGCCTACGGCCCGCCGTGGGCCGAGTGGGATCTGCTGCGCGAGCAGGCGCCGGTGTTCTGGTACGAACGTGACGATGTGGAGCCGTTCTGGGCGGTGACCCGCCACGCCGACATCATGACGGTGTCGGAACATCCCCGCGTGTTCATCAACGGTGGGCCGCGGCTGCGGCTGACGCCAAAAGGTAAAACCGAATTCCTGCGTGAGGGTCTCGACAGTTTTGGCCGCGCTCGCGGCTGGGATGCAGACGAGCCACCAGACATGGTGTTCATGGATGAGCCCCGTCACCGTCGTTTTCGCCGGCTTTCGAGTTGGGCCTATACGCAGGGCGCGATGCGCGAGATGCGGGCGCATTTCCGCAGCCTTGCGGAGCGCTTCACAGCGGAATATCTCGAGGCCCTGACGCGCGCCTCAGCGCAGGGCGGCAGCGTCGATTTTGTCGACGGCCTGGCCTGCAAGCTGCCGCTGGCAGCGGTGGGCGAAATCCTCGGCTTGCCGCCCGAGGACTGGAAGCAAATTCTCGTCTGGTCCAAAGCGCTGGTTGGCGAAGTGGATGAGAGCGAACGGCTGCCGGGCGAAAGTCTGGGCCGTGCGGCCTATCGCAACATGATCGAGATGCGCCATTACCTCGACGAACTGATTGAGGAATCGCGCGCCCACGGTGCGGCGCGCGGCGGACTCATTGACCGCATGGTGCATACGCCGGTGGAGGGCAAGCTGTTGAGCAATCAGCAGCTGAACGGCTACCTGTTCCTGCTGATCGGGGCCGGCAACGACACCACGCGCAATGCGCTGGCCGGCGGCGTCGCGGCGCTGCTGGAACACCCCGAACAATGCGCCCTGCTGTGCGCGGACCCGGCGCGGGTGCCGGCCGCAGTGGAGGAGATCCTGCGCTGGACCTCGCCGGTGGCGAGTTTCCTGCGCACTGCGGTCGAGGATTTTGAATTGTCCGGCACACGCATACGCGCCGGCGACACGGTGGGCCTGTTCTACCCCGCGGCCAACCGCGACCCGCGGGTGTTTGAAGATCCCTATCGCTTCGACATCAGCCGCGCGCCCAACCCGCATCTGACCTTCGGTTTCGGCGCCCATTTTTGCCTCGGCACCAACCTTGCGCGGGTGGAACTCGCGGCGAGTCTGGAAGCGCTGTTGCCGCTGCTGCCGCGGCTTGTGCTGGCGGGATCCGCCACGCGGCTCGCGCAGACGCATGTGATGGGGTATTCGACGCTGCCTTTACGGCTCAACGAGCGCCCAGACTAAGTCAAGCCGGAATCAGCGCCCGCGCCAGCGCATCAAGTTCGCGCCGCATGTCGTCGGCCGTGCGGCTCTTAAGCCACAAGGTGACCTGTTCGGCGCCGGCGGCAAACAGGGCATCCAGTTCGGCGCGTTTGCGCCATTGGCCTTCGGCGCCCAGCACGGTAATGCGCAAGGACGCCGGATCCCGGCCGCGCGCCTCGCACAGCGTATGTAACTGCTCGAGGCCGTCGCTCAGTTGGGAGACCTCGCGAATCACCGGCAGCCAGCCATCGCCCCAGTCGACGATGCGATGGAACACCCGCTTGGCCCATTCGTTGCCGAACATGATCCCGCCCATATAGACCGGCGGATGCGGCTGCTGCGCGGGCTTGGGATAGCAGCGCACCGGCGGAAACTGGTAGTAGCGGCCCTGATGCCCGGCGGCCTCCTGCGTCCAGCAGGCTTTCATCACGGCAACCGCTTCCTTGACCTGCGACCAGCGGTGCTCAAAGTCACCGCCCATGATTTCGGATTCCTCCTTGTTCCAGCCGGCACCGATGCCGAAGTGAAAGCGCCCGTTGCTGAAGGCATCCAGGGATGCGATTTCCTTGGCCAGATGCAGCGGGTGGCGTTCCGGTACCAGCAACACGGCGGTGCCGACTTCCAGCGTGGTGGTGGCGGTGGCGGCGCGCATCAGCGCGATCAGGGGATCCGGCATTTGCCAGAGGTAGTCCGGATCGGGTCCGCCGCCCGGATTGCCGGGGTAGGGCGTGCTGTAGTTCACCGGCAGAATGATGTGGTCCGGCACCCAGTAGCTTGCGAAGCCGAGCGCTTCGGCATGGCGGGCGACGACCGCCGGGTCGGCGGCGAGGTCGGGCAGAATGGAAAACACGCCTATCTTCATCGCAAGCCTCCGCTGGGGTGGAATGGGCGGGAGTGTACGCAAGGCCAGCCGTGGGAGCATGCGGCGCCTGTAGTACATCAGCCGCCCGGCCGCTACCCTCGCGGGGTGATTCATCCCGCGGTGCGCCTGGGTTCGCAGCGCGT
Source organism: Gammaproteobacteria bacterium (assembly GCA_023257255.1). Lineage (GTDB taxonomy): Bacteria > Pseudomonadota > Gammaproteobacteria. The sequence continues at coordinate 3,512 of JALRCR010000161.1, forward strand.
CGCAGATCGCCTGCTTGCAGGCGGTGGTCCAGCAGCTTCGGAGTACTGAATGAAATCCAGCGCCTTTGTGCCGGTACAGCCCGTGTCGGCCGTCACCGGCTACCTCAGCGAACAATCGATCACGGCACGCAACTGGCGCAGATTGGCGCTTGCACTGGTGCTGTTAATGGCCGGCGGCGTCGCGGTCCTGCTGGTGGTCAGATACCAGATTCAACAACAGGTCGGCGGCGCGCTCGGGGCCGTGCTGAACTCGCAGGCGCAAATCGTGCGCACCTGGGTAGATGAGCGCTTGCTGGACGTCAGGCTCACGGCGGGACGCAGCGAGTTGGTTCACTTTGCGGCCCAACTGGCCGCTGGCACGCCGCCAGACGCCCCCGCGGCCGCTGCCTTACGCCAGCTCGTGACTCAGGCGCTTACCGACGGCGACGAGACCGAGTGGTGGCTGACCGATGCCGAGGGCCAGATTGCGCTGGCCTCGGAGCCGCAGGAGGACGAACCGCGGGTGGTCAGTGAGTTGCTGGATCCCGTGGCACAGGCGGTCAAAAGCGACAAGCCGCAGTTCCTGCCGCCGTTTCTGGCGGGCGTGCGCGATAACCCGATGATGGCCTTCATCACGCCCATTCCCGGGGCTGACGGCCAGCCGTCGGTTGCGGCGCTGGTCGTGCGCAAAGATCCACGCGGCGGCTTCAGCCGCCTCTTTCTGGCCGGACGCATCGGTGAAACCGGCGAGACCTACGCCTTCGATGCCGAGGCCCGCATGATCAGCGAGTCGCGGGTGCTGGATGAATTAAAAGCCAAACGCTCGGAGCTGGCGAACGCCACGACCAGCGTGTTTACCGTGCACCTTCGGGATTATGCCGCCGCGCCACCGGGCACGCCGCCGTCGGCTTTGCCAATGATCGCCTCCGCTGCATCGGCCATCGCCGGGAAATCTGGCGTTGATTTGGCGGGGTATCGCAATCCGCGCGGCATCAAGACGCTGGCGGCCTGGATGCCGCTGCCGGATCTGGGCTTCTATCTGCTGACGCGCCAATCGGCGAGCGAGGCCTATCGGCCGCTCCACGTGCTGTGGAGCGTGTTCGGGCTGGTGCTGCTGGGCTTGGCGGTGGCAATCGTGCTGCTGGCCCGCGCCACGCGCAAAGGCGAGCAGTCGGCGCGGCGGGTCGCCGAAGCCGAGAAACTGGTCGAGGCGCTGGGCCAGTATCAGCTGGGCGAGAAGCTGGGGCAGGGCGGGATGGGCGAGGTCTATCAGGCGCACCACGCCATGATGCGGCGGCCAACAGCGGTCAAGCTGATGCTCAATCAGGACGATGCGGCCGATCTAGCGCGCTTTGAACGCGAGGTGGTGTTGACCTGCCAGCTGACGCATCCGAACACCGTGGCGCTCTACGACTTTGGGCGGACCGAAGACGGCCGCATCTACTACGCCATGGAATATCTGGAAGGCCTGCCGCTGGATGCGCTGCTGAAGACCTACGGGCCGCTGCCGGCGGGGCGGGTGGTGTATCTGCTGGCGCAAGCCTGCGGTGCCTTGGCCGAAGCGCACGGCAAGGGCGTGATTCACCGGGATTTGAAGCCGGCCAATCTCTTTGTCGCGCAGCGCGGCGGGGTGCCGGATTTCATCAAGGTGCTGGACTTTGGTTTGGCGAAACACTTCGACAAGCAGCCGGGCGACCTGGCGATCACGATGGGCAATGTGATGAGCGGCACGCCGGCGTACATGAGTCCGGAAGTGCTGGGTCAGAAAAGCGCGATTGACGGGCGCAGCGATCTGTACGCGATGGGCTGCATCCTGTACGAACTGCTGACCGGCAAGCCGCCGTTCAGTGCAGGGGCGATGTTTGATTTGCTCCGGATGCATCTGGAGCAAACGCCGGAGCTGCCGAGCCTGCGGAATCCTTCCGCGCAGGTGCCGGCGGATCTGGAAGCGGTGGTGATGCGAGCGCTGGCGAAAGATCCGGCGCAGCGTCAGCAGAGTGCGGCGCAGTTGCGGCGCGAGTTGCTGGCCTGTGCCTGCGCGCGCGAGTGGAATGAGGAGCGGGCGCAGGCCTGGTGGGCGGCGCAGGACGCCGAGTTCAGCGCAGCAACCGTGTTGATCGACGCGCTACCGCCTCGAGATTAAATGGGCTAGCGGCCCACCTGCCGCCACGGCGGCAGCGTGCGATGCGCGATGTGGCTGTCATCCAGTCGCGCATGGCCGGCGCCAAAAAAATGCTCGCGCAGCGTGCGGCTGGTGTACTGCGCCGGGCGGAGTCCTCGGCGTTTGAGTTCCGGCACGACCAGTTCCACGAAGTCGGCAAAACCGGCGGGCTGCACGATGGGCGCCAGATTGAAACCGTCCAGATCCGCCTCGGCCTGCCAGCGCTCAAGTTCATCCACCACCTGCGTCGGGGTGCCGACGAACTTCGGCATGATGCTGCCCATGCTGATGCATTCGCCCATTTCGCGGATGGTCCAGCGACGGTCGGGGTCGAACTGGCGGAACACGTTCAGCACGCCCTGAATGGCGTTGCTCGGCAGCTTGCTGAGGTCGCTGTCCGGGTCGACCTGCGAGAGGTCGATGCCGGCCCAGCCGCAAAAGAGCGCCAGACTGCCTTCGGGGCTGGTGTACTGCCGGTAGCTTTCCAGCTTCGCGCGCGCCTCGGCTTCGGTCGGGGCGACCACCACCGAAATCCCCTGACAGATCTTCACCGCATCGCGCAGCCGCCCTTCCGCCACCAGCGCCTCGCGCAACCGCGCCACGCCTGCCGCACAGGCGGCCAGATTGGGATAGACGCAAAACACGGCTTCGGCATGGCGCGCCGCGAACTGCGTGCCGCGTCCGGACTGGCCGGCCTGAAAGAGCACGGGCGTACGCTGGGGCGAGGGTTCGCACATATGCGGGCCGGGCACATTGAACCAGCGCCCGGCGTGGTCGATCTGATGCACCCGCGCGGGCTCGGTAAACACATCGCGCGCGGCGTCGCGCACCACGGCCTGGTCTTCCCAGGAGTGCTCCCACAGCTTGTAGACGACCTCCATGTATTCCTCCGCGCGCTCATAGCGCTGGTCGTGGTCCAGCACCTCGCCCAGGCTGAAATTGGCGTTCGCGTCCGCGAGATAGGAGGTCACGATATTCCACGCCACCCGCCCGTCGCTTAAATGATCCAGCGTGGAGAAGAGCTTCGCCGTCTGGTAGGGCGCGAAGTAGGTGGTGCTGTAGGTGCAGGCAAAGCCGAGGTGGCGCGTGGCATAGGCCATGGCCGGGATGATGACCGTGGGGTCGTTGCTCGGGAACTGCACGCCGTGACGCACGGCGGTTTCGCGCGAGCCGCGATAGACGTCGTAGGTGCCGTGCACGTCGGCCAGAAACAGGCAGTCGAAGCCGCCGCGCTCCAGCAACTGCGCCAGTTCTACCCAGTAGTGGATATTGCGATAGCCGCGCGAGCTGCCGTCCAGCGGGTTTTTCCACTGGCCTTCGGAATGATGGTTGATGCAGCACTGGGTGAAGCCGTTCAGCAGCATGGGTCGCGACACGCAGATCTCCCCGGATGGTTCGTGTGCCGCCTATGATGCACGCATTGTTTAACCGGAGAGAGCCACGATGGATGCCGACCAACTCCGCGCCCTGCAGGCGCCGCTCAAGAGCCAATACCGTGAAGCGCCCGACGCCGCCCGCATCACCCTGAAAGCACAGGGTCGGCTTGGTGAAGGCATGACCTGCAAGGTCGAGACCGGCCGCGCGCTGGCCGAGGCCGGCCTGCACCCGGCAACCGGCGGCGACGGTCTTTCCTTGTGCTCGGGCGACATGCTGCTGGAGGCGCTGGTGGCCTGCGCGGGGGTGACCCTGCGGGCTGTGTCCACCGCGATCGGCGTGAATCTGCGCGACGCCCAGATCAGCGCCCAGGGCGTGCTCGATTTTCGCGGCACGCTGGGCGTGGCGAAAGACGCGCCGGTCGGTTTCGAGAACATCGATCTGCGCTTCGAACTGGACACTGACGCCTCGCCAGAGGAAATCGCCACACTGCTCAAACTGACCGAACGCTACTGCGTGGTGTTCCAGACGCTGAACGCGCCACCGCGCCTATCGGTCGCCGTCGCGTAACGCGCCCTACATCACCACCGCCACCCGCCCAATCGCCTGCCGGCCCAGCACGTCGGCCATGGCCTGCTGGAACTCGGCGAGCGGATAGGTGGCGCCTACTTCGGGTTTGATGCGTCCGGCCACGCACCAGTCGAAGAGCTGCTGCAGGGTCGCGCGCATGCGGTCTTCAAATTCGTAGCGCATGTCCTGCGGGCTCCAGCCGTAGTAATAGCCGAGGTTGAGCCCGCAGACCGTGAGATTTTTAACCAGCAGGAGATTGGCCGGAATATTGGGGATCTCCCCGCCGGCAAACCCCAC
>JALRCR010000162.1 GCA_023257255.1 Gammaproteobacteria bacterium
CTATACAGACAGCAGTATAAACTACAGAGTCTATGTTTGGACATCAGGCACAGGCAGTGTAACCATAGGCACTGCAGGGTTCGCTGATGTGCTGGTTGTTGGTGGTGGGGGATCTGGGGGACGCCTTGGTGGTGGCGGCGGTGCTGGTGGTGCTGGCCGGGCTGGCCGCGGTGCTGCTTCCGCTGTCCATGCTTGGTCTGAAAAATCTTTTTCCTTACCCGCAATCGTTCCACAACCGCGCCGGCTAGTTCCCTGACAAAAGCGGGCTTGTTAAAGCGGATCAGGACCGTCTGACCAAAAATAATTTGCCAAGGCGTGATGCACCGGGACGAGCCCGGTCTCTTCGACGATTTCATGGACGCGTTGAATACATCCCGGCATCAGGCCGTCATCATCGCCGATGATTGACACCATCTCCCCTTGAACCTCGCTCAGCACAAAATCCCAATGCGCTGACATGGGCAAATAACCGGGCGGGGTTATGTATCGAATGCGCGGATCGCCCAAAGCGGCGACGACCTCCCGCGCATCGCCGCCAGGATTGTCCGAAACCAGAATTTCAAAGTCGGCGTTCTGCGTGACACAGGTTCGGAGGCTGGATGAGAGATAGCGCTCTCGCCCGGCGATGGTAGGAATTGCGACGGTAATCATCTTGCTGACCTGTCGCCGCGCACCCGACGCAGTTCGGGACGCCGGGTACGAGCTTTGCTGAAAGCGCTCCGTGACGCACTGCGTTGCCCGCCTTTCAGGCCATTGATTTCTCTCTGGGCAGACTTCCAGCCCCTTCGCCCCATCCATTCAAGAACGCCACAGCCGCAGACAATGTGCATGGGAGAGTTGTAAGGCGCTCCGCTAAATTGATTGCTCACACAAGACGCCGGGGCTGCATGAAGCGCAAAGGCTTCAGCTTTTAATTGCACCGCCCGCGAAATCATGCGCGCACACCCTCATAAATTGTCGATAATCCGCCACGTGACCGGGCGTCAACGAGTTAGGGCTTAAAGCCAGTAGGCACTTTTATCATACGCAGAGGTTTTCAGATGGTCAGCTTGCCAAGTTTCGTTCACGGCACCAGCAGCGAAGCGCTGCGCTACCTCACCATGGGGCAGCTGCTACGCGACGCGGCGGTCGCCCATCCGCTGCGTGAGGCGCTGGTGGTCAGGCATCAGGACCTCCGCCTCAGCTATGCCGAACTCGACGCCCGGGTAGACGCGCTGGCCGCCGGCCTGCTGGCGCTGGGCCTGACCCGCGGCGAGCGCATCGGGATCTGGTCACCTAATAACGCGGAATGGGTGCTCACCCAGTTTGCTGCCGCGCGCGCCGGGCTGGTGCTGGTCAATATCAATCCGGCCTATCGGCTTTCCGAACTGGAGTACGCGCTGAACAAGGTGGGCTGCACCGCACTGGTGACGGCCAGCCGCTTCAAGAGCAGCGATTATCTCGAGATGCTGCGCACGCTGGCGCCCGAGCTTGCGCAGGCCTCACCCGGCGCTTTGCAGGCGCCGACGCTGCCGGCCCTGCGCGTGGTCATCGCCATTGACGACGCCCCGCAGCCCGGCATGTATCGCTTCGCAGATGTCTCTGGTTACGGCGGGCAGCGTGAACGCGAGCAACTCGACGCCCTTGCGCCGCTGTTGCAGCCGGATGATGCGGTGAATATCCAGTTCACCAGTGGCACCACCGGCATGCCTAAAGGCGCGACGCTGACTCACTTCAATGTGGTCAACAACGGGTACTTCGTGGGCCAGGCCATGCGTTTCACGCCCGAGGACCGCCTGTGCATTCCGGTCCCGCTGTATCACTGCTTCGGCATGGTGATGAGCGTGCTGACCTGCGTCTCGCACTGCGCCACCATGGTCTTTCCGGCCGAGGCCTTCGAACCGAGAGCGGTGCTGGAGACGGTTGCCGCCGAACGCTGTACGGCCCTCCACGGGGTGCCCACCATGTTCATTGCGGAATTGGACCACCCTGAGTTCGCCAGCTTCGATCTGGGCAGCCTGCGCACCGGCATCATGGCCGGCGCACCGTGCCCGATCGAGGTGATGAAGCGCGTGTTGTCGGACATGCACATGACCGGGGTGACCATTGCCTACGGCATGACCGAGACCAGCCCCGTGAGCTTCCAGAGCGGTCTGGACGACCCAATCGACCGCCGGGTGTCGACCATCGGCCGGGTCCATCCGCACGTGCAGGTCAAAATTGTTGACGCTGAAGGCCTCACCGTGCCGCGCGGGGCGAAAGGCGAACTCTGCACGCGCGGCTACAGCGTCATGCTGGGCTACTGGGGCGACGAAGAGCGCACCCGCGAGTCGATCGACAGCGCCGGCTGGATGCACACCGGCGACCTCGCGGTGATCGACGAGGAAGGCTACTGCAACATCGTTGGCCGCGTGAAAGACATGATCATTCGCGGCGGCGAAAACGTTTATCCGCGCGAAATCGAAGAGTTTCTATACCGCCACCCCAAGATTCAGGACGTGGCGGTCTTCGGCGTGCCGGACCAGCGCTTCGGCGAACAGGTTGGGGTGTGGATCAGGCTAAAGGACGGCGAAGCCGCCGATGCAGAGGAAATCCGCGCGTTTTGCCAGGGGCAGATCGCGCACTACAAGATTCCGCATCACGTGCGCTTTGTAGACGGCTTCCCGATGACGGTCACCGGCAAAATCCAGAAGTTCGTGATGCGCGACGCGATGATTGAAGAGCTCGGTCTGGTCATCGCCAGCACGGCCTGAGGCGCCGGGCGCTAAGGCGTCGGTGTCCGCCAAAGTTCGTCGAGATCGGGAAAGCGCCATTTATCGGTCGATTCCCAGGCGGCAATTTTGTCGGCGCAGCCCGCGCCCGCCAGATCGACAATTTTGGGGCTCAGCCGCTCGCGCCGCTTTGTGCAGTAGAAGGTCTTCACGCTGGGCGTGAGCAAGGCGTCTTCGTTGGACTCCGTCACCACTGCGAGCAAGCCAGATTCGAGCCGTACCAGGGAGCCAAGGGGATAAATGCCCACGCTTTTCACGAAGGCGTGGAACACGCCGGTGTCAAAGTGGCCTTTAGACCACTCGTTCATCTTGCGCAGCGCTTCGGCGGGATTCCAGCCGAGCTTGTAGGGTCGGTTGGAAGTAATGGCGTCGTACACATCGCACACGGCGCCCATCTTGGCGTAGAGGCTGATCGCCTCGCCGGACAGGCGGTCCGGGTAGCCTGTGCCGTCTACTTTTTCGTGATGGTGGAGGGTCACATCGAGCGGGATCTCGCCGGCGCCACCGCCGGTCAGCAGCATCTCGTAACCCGCCTTGGAGTGGCCCTTGACGAGGTCGAACTCGGCATCGGTCAACTTGCCGGGCTTGTTCAATACCTCCAGCGGAATAACCGACTTGCCCAAATCGTGCACCAGGCCGGCCATGCCCAACTCGCGCACCATGTCTTCATCAAAGCCCAGACGTCGCGCCAGCGTCAGCATCAGGCCGCAGACGGCGACCGAGTGCATGTAGGTGTAGTCGTCTTTCGATTTCAGACGCGCCAGACTGACCAGCGCGCTGGGATGACGCTGGACCGACGCGCTGATCTCTTCCACCAGCGGGGTGAGACCAGCGGCGTCCACCGATTTGCCCATGCGGGCCTCTTTGAACATGGACACCACCGCGCCCTTGGCCCGGGCGCAAATGCGGGCGGCGCGGGCCACCTCCGCGGCGGCACTGACCTGCACCGGCGCGATCGAGGATTGCGAGGCGGCCACCAGTTCGTCTTCGTTGTGGCGCGCGACTTCTTCCTGCGTCACCCCGCCTTGAATATCCAGCCCGCGGCTGGTGTCGATCCAGGCCTCGGAAATACCGCTGCCTACAATTCTGGCGATATCTGCCGGGTCCTTCAGCAAGAAGCGGGTGTTCCAGAACGGATGATCCATCCACGAGCCGCACAGTTCGTTCAGGAACATGCCGGGACGGAGCTGCGAGGTCGGAATCTTTTTAAGCATGAAGGGACTTCAAGGGAACACGACAAAAACAGCTAGCGGCAAAAAAGCCGCAGGGTTAAGCCCTGTTTGTCGGCGCCGTTGCGGCTTCCAGCGCGGCAAGATAAGCCAACGCCTCCTCGCGGCTTTCTCCGCACATTTCGAGGGAAGGTCGGAGTCCGTCACAGCACGGCGGGCGCTGCGGATGCCCGTAGAGAGCACAGGCGTAGCGGCTGGTCAGGTGCAGGCAGGGCACCCCGGCCGGCTTGCCTTGCGGCATACCGGGGAACGGGGTGGATATCGACAGCGCGATACAGCAGGCGCCGCACCGCGGCCGGCAGCCGAAGGCGGCATCTGACGCGGCCTCCGGGGCTGGCGCCCCGGAGGCCTGTTGCGAAGGCTTCAAACGCGCGGTGCGCTTACGGCGTGAACTTCTGGCCAGCGGCCGCGAGCTTCGCGAGCAGGGGCGCCGGCGTCCAGTACAGATCCCCGTAGCGCTTACGGTATTTCTCCATCGCCGCCACCACGGTCGCCAGACCCACCTCATCGCCGTACTTCATCGGCCCACCGCGATAACGCGGCATGCCGTAGCCGTGGCAGAACACCACGTCGATGTCGCTGGCGCGGGTCGCAATGCCTTCGTCCAGAATCAGCGCGCCTTCATTAATCATCGAGTACAGCAGGCGCTCGATAATTTCCTCATCCGACACCTCGATTTGCGGGACGTTGAGGCGGGTCGCTTCGGCCTTGGCCAGCGCGGCCACTTCCGCATCGGGCACCGCATTGCGGCCTTCGTACTTGTAGATGCCCGCGCCGGTTTTCTGGCCGTAGCGGCCCATGCCAACCAGCACTTCGATCATGCGGCAGTAGGCCGGATCGGCGGGCTTTTCCTTCCACTCCTTGTTGACCTTGTCCAGCACGTCGAGGCCGGAGAGGTCCGACACCCCGTTGGGGCCCATCGCCATACCCCACTCGAAGGCCACCCGGTCAATCCGTTCGGCCGGCACGCCTTCCAGAATCATCCGCTGCGCTTCCCGCACATAAGGGAAGAACATCCGGTTGCCGACGAAGCCGAAGCACACCCGGACCAGCACGCCCATCTTGCGGATGGTCTTGGCCATCGCCATCGAGGTGGCGATGACTTCGTGAGAGGTCTTGCCGCCGCGCACGATTTCCAGCAGCGACATGACGTTTGCCGGGGCGAAGAAGTGGAGCCCGATAACGTCTTCCGGCCGCTTGGTGCAGGCGGCGATTTCGTCAACGTTGAGGGTGGAGGTGTTGCTGGCGAGGATGGCGCCCGGCTTGCAGACCGCGTCGAGTTCACCGAACACCACTTTCTTTATCGCCATGGTCTCGAAGACGGCTTCGATGACCAGATCCGCGCTCGCCAAATCCTTGTAGTCCAGCGTCGGGGTGATCAGCGACATGCACTTGTCCATCGCTTCCTGCGATAGCTTGCCCTTCTTCACCGGGCCTTCGTAGTTCGCCCGGATGATGCTCATGCCGCGATCGAGCGCTTCCTGGCTGATTTCCTTCAGCAACACGGGAATGCCGACATTGGCGAAGTTCATCGCAATACCGCCGCCCATGGTGCCGCCGCCCACCACCGCCACCTGCTTGATGGGGCGAAGCGCGGTGTCTTTCGGCACGTCCGGAATCTTGGCGACTTCGCGCTCCGCGAAAAAGAGGTGACGCTGGGCGCGGGAGTGGCTGGACGTCATGCAGCCCATGAAGAGGCGATTTTCGACCGCTACCGCTTCGTCAAACGGCAAGGAAACCGCGGCTTCCACGCATTGGATAATCTGTTCGGGCGCATAGAAACCGCGGGTTTCGCGCGCGATGTTCTTGCGATAGGTCGCGAAGAAATCGGCCGGCAGGCTGCTGGTGTCCACCGCAATATCGCGCACCTTGCGCGGGGTCTGGCCGGAGGCAATGAAGCGCTCGGCGAAGGCCACGGCACCGGCTTTGAGGTCACCCTCGACCAGTTCGTCGACCAGTCCTTTCTGATGCGCCACCTTGGCGCTCAGCGGCCGGCCGGAAATCATCGCGTCCAGCGCGGCCTGCACGCCAATGAGGCGCGGCAGGCGCTGGGTACCGGTCGCGCCAGGCAGCAGTCCCAGCGAAACTTCTGGCAGCCCGACCTGCGCGGTCGTGGCAGCTACCCGGTAGTGGCAGGACATGGCGGTCTCAAGCCCGCCACCCAGCGCGGTGCCGTGAATAGCGGCGACCACTACCTTGTTGCTGTTCTCGATCTGGGCCAGCACTTTCGGCAACCAGGGCTCTTCGATCGGCTTGTCGAATTCTGTGATGTCGGCGCCGGCAATAAACGTGCGGCCGGCACAAATCAGGACCGCACCCGCAGCGTCGGCGTCGCTGGCCAACTGGGCGAAAGCGCTGGCCAGTCCGGCGCGCACGGGCAGCGCCAGGGCGTTCACGGGCGGATTGTCGACGGTAATAATCGCGATACGGCCTTCGCGGCTGTACGAAACAGGTGATGACATCGTGGCTTCCTGATTGTGATGCAGGCGGCGCAGGCCTCGGGGGAGATCCCGACGGGCACCGGCTGACGGGTTGGACTGGCCGAAGTATAGCGATGCGCCTGCGATCCCGGCCAGCCATGGGCAGGATTTGCGATTGAGTCCGGCGCAGCGGCTGCTTACAGTTGACGGCCACGTCACTTGCAGCAGACAGTCCGGGCTATGAGTAACACCTATTCCATTCAGGTGCTGGCGCGCGAATTCCAGACCACTGCCCGGACCCTGCGTTTCTACGAGACCGAAGGCCTGCTGCACCCGGAGCGCCGCGGAACGACACGGATTTTTTCGGAACAGGATCGGGCCCGCCTCGGCATCGCGCTGCGCGCCCGCAAGCTTGGCCTGTCGCTGGAGGAGATCCGGGGATTCATCGACCTGTATGATGCCGAACCGCGCGAGGATGCCCGCCAGACCCTGCAGCGGCTGGCGCGGATCCGGGCCCATCGCCAGCAGGTCCTGGCGCGAATCGCGGACGCCAACGAAGCCCTGCGCGAAATCGATGCCCTTGAAGCGCGGGTCATGGACGTGATGCGCACCCGCAACGAACCGCCGGACGACGGCCAACTCGCCTTCGCCCTCGTGTGATTTTTCTGGCAGCCCCGCGTTGCCCCAGACCCGCCTTTCGGGAGAGTTCATGCCTCAGATCAAAACCAGAATCGACCGCCAGTCGGCCCAGTTCACGGCCAACACCGCCGCGATGGAAGGCCTGCTGACGGACCTGCGCGAATGCGCCAATACCGTCAGCGCCGGTGGCGGCGCGCAGGCGCGCGAGAAGCATCTCAAGCGCGGCAAGCTCCTGCCGCGAGAGCGGATTGACCGCTTGCTGGACCCGGGCAGCCCCTTTCTCGAGTGTTCCCAACTCGCCGCCTGGGGCATGTACGACAATGAAGTCCCGGCCGCGGGCGTAATCACCGGCATCGGGCGGGTCAGCGGCGTGGAATGCATGCTGGTGGTCAACGATGCCACCGTCAAAGGCGGCACCTATTACCCAATGACGGTGAAAAAGCACCTTCGCGCCCAAGAGATCGCAGCCCAGTGCAATCTGCCCTGCGTTTACCTCGTAGACAGCGGCGGTGCGAACCTCCCGAACCAAGACGAAGTGTTCCCGGATCGTGACCACTTTGGCCGGATTTTCTTTAATCAGGCGAATATGTCCGCGGCGGGTATCCCGCAAATCGCAGCGGTCATGGGGTCTTGCACTGCAGGTGGTGCCTATGTGCCTGCGATGTCCGATGTGTCAGTGATCGTGAAAGAGCAGGGGACGATTTTCCTTGCAGGTCCGCCACTGGTCAAAGCAGCAACGGGCGAGGTCGTCAGTTCCGAAGATCTGGGCGGCGGTGATGTGCATACGCGCCTCTCTGGTGTTGCGGATTATCTGGCCGAAGATGACGCCCATGCGCTGTCCCTCGTGCGTCA
>JALRCR010000163.1 GCA_023257255.1 Gammaproteobacteria bacterium
AGGTTGCGGGTGTAGAACCGGTTCAGCACCGCCGGGTCGGCGCGAAACGCGCTTTCTGCCTGCAGCTTCACCGACAGGTTGGTGCCGAAGCGCGTGAACTGGTTGACGTAGCTTGACCCCAGCAGGCCGCCGATGGTGGCGTAGAGCTCTTGCAGCGGCACGCCCATCGCCTTCGCCTTGTTACGGTCGACGTCCAGGAACAGCGTCTGCACATCCGGCGCGCCCACACTGCGCACGTAGACGATGCCGGGCTCCTTGGCGGTGGCGTCCAGCATTTTTTCGAGCGACTGGTTCAGCTTCTCCCGGTCACCGTCCTGCGAGACCAGTCGGTAGTCAAAGCCCGCGGTGTTACCCATGCCGGAGATGGGCGGCTCGTTGATCGCAAACACGCGCGCTTCGGTCAGCTTGCCCAGACTTTCGTTCAAACGGGCAATCACCGCACTCACGTGCTCGTCGGCACCTTTGCGCTCTGACCAGGGCTTGAGCGTGGCAAAGACAAAGGCCTGATTCGCGTAGCGATAGAAAATCGAGAAGCTGGTCACCGACACGTAATCCTGCATCGTCGGTTCCTCGCCGAGGATGGTCTCCACTTTTTCCAGCACGGCGAGCGTGCGTTCCGGCGAGGAACCCGAGGGCAGGTCGACCGCGACAAAAATCGAGCCTTTGTCTTCGTCGGGCACAAAGCTGGTGGGAATCAGCTTGAACAGAAAGGCGGCGGCGCCGAGCAGGCAGCCGTAGATCAGCATGGTGCGAATCATTCGCCGCAGCATGCCGCGGACGCCGTTCACGTAACCCTCGGTCAGGCGCTCGAAGGCGGCATCAAATTTCAAGATCCAGCCGGGCTTGTGCGCGGGCTTCAGGATGAGCGCGCACAGCGCCGGGGTCAGCGTCAGCGCCACGATCGCCGAGAGCAGGGTGGAAATGGTGATGGTGATGGCGAACTGCTTGTACAGCGTGCCGACCACCCCGGGCATGAACGAAATGGGGATGAACACCGCGCAGATCACCGCCGTCACGCCGACCAGCGCGCCGCCGATCGATTTCATCGCCCGGTGCGCCGCCTCGCGGGCATTAACGCCCTGCTCGTGCATGATTTTTTCGACCGCTTCGACCACCACAATGGCGTCGTCGACCACGATGCCAATCGCGAGCACCATGCCGAACAAGGTCAGCATATTGATCGAAAAGCCCGCCACCAGCAGGCCGGCCAGCGTGCCAATAATCGACACGGGAATCGCCAGCAGCGGCACCAGCGTGGCGCGCAAACTGCCGAGAAAGAGATACACCACGATCAGCACCAGCACGAAGGCTTCGAGGAAGGTGTGTCCCACCAGCTCCAGCGAGGCGGTCACGAATTTGGTGGTGTCGTAGGACACCGACCAGGTGATTTCGTGGGGAAGTCCGTTGGCGAGTTCGGCCATGCGCTCGCGCACCGCCGCCGCCAGATGCAGGGCGTTGCCACCCGGACGCAGATACACGCCTAGCGACACCGCCGGCTTGCCATTCTTGCGCGAGGTGACCTGATAGTCCTCCGCGCCCAGTTCGACGCGGGCCACGTCCCGCACCCTGACCACCGAACCGTCGGCCAAGGAGCGCACCACGACTTTCCCGAACTCTTCGACCTCGGTCAAACCGCCGGCTGTTTGCACGGGGAAGGTCAGCATCTGCTGGGCACTGCCCGGCGCCTGACCAATTTCGCCCACCGCGAAGTTCTGATTTTGCTCGCGCACGGCGTTGGCAACGTCGCCCACGGTGAGCTTGTATTTGGCGAGCTTGTCGGGGTCTACCCACAGGCGCATGGCATAGGGCGAAGCGAACAGCGCGACATCGCCGGCGCCGGGCAGTCGCTTGAGTTCGTTCACGATCTGGCTGTTGGCCAGATTGGCGATGTAGGTGCTGTCGAAGCGCGGATCATCCGACTGCAGCACCACCAGCATCAAAATCTGCGGGTTGGTTTTGTCGACTCGCACGCCCTGCCGCGTGACTTCCTGCGGTAACAAGGCCTCGACGCGCTTGACCCGGTTGTTGACCTCCACCGCTGCCAGATCAAGGTCGGTGCCGGCATTGAAAAACACCGAGAGCTGCATCAGCCCGTTGGCCGAACTGGTGGACTGCATGTAGAGCAGCCCATCAATGCCGTTCATTTCGCGCTCCAAGGGCGCGGCGACCGTTGTCTCCAGCGTCTCTGGGCTGGCGCCCGGATAGGCTGCAGAAATCTGCACCTGCGGCGGGGCGACCGCCGGATACTGCTCGACCGCCAGCTCCTTGCTGGCAACGATGCCCAACAGGGAAATCAGTACGGCGATGACGACGGCAAAAACGGGACGATTGACGAAGAAGTCCACGGGCAGCTCCTTTGAGCCTGACGACGCTTAGGGTTGGGGAGTCGACGTCGCGAGCGGCTCTGCGTTGACCGCGATGCCCGAACGCAGCTGCTGGACGCCCTCGATGACCACCTGATCAGCCGCCCCCAGTCCCTTCTCCACCACCCAGTCCTCCCCCACCCAACTGCCCAGCACCAGATCCCGACGCTCGGCCTTGTGCTCGGCGTTGATGACAAAGACGCTGTGGCCGGTGGGGGTTTTCAGCACCGCTTTTTGCGGCACCAGCACGGCGTTGGGCCGGGTGCCCAGCGTCAGCATCACCTGCACATAGAGGCCGGGCAGCAGTTCCTCGTCAGGGTTTTCCAGCACCGCGCGCAGGGCCACGGTGCCGGTGTCGCCGTTGACCTTCATGTCCGCGAAATCAAGCTTGCCCGCCTCGTGATAAACCGAGCCGTCGGGCAGCGTGATGCGGGCAACGGCGCCGCCGGTTTCGAGTTCGATGGCGCCGGCTTGAATGGCCTTGCGCAAGGCCAAGGCCTCGCTGTCGGCGACCGTGAAGGTGACGTAGACGCGGTCGATCCGGTCGACCGTTGCCAGATGCGTGGCTTCGGCCTTGCCGACCAGCCGCCCTTCGGGCACCAGCGCCGCGCCAATCCGCCCTGCCTGGGTGGTCTTGATCCGCGTGTAGCCCAGATTGAGTTCGGCCTGGGCGATATGCGCAAGGGCCGCGGCGCGCTGTGCTTCGGCCTGGGCCACCGAGGCCACCGCATCGCTGTAGTCCAAGGCGCTGATCGCGGTTTCCTTGACCAGCGGCCGGAAGCGCGCTTCCCGCGAGCGCGCATTCGTCAGCACGGCGTCCACCCCGGCCAGTTCAGCCCGGGCGTTGGCCAGCGTCGCCTCGAAGGGCGCGGCGTCCAGCGTGAACAACAGGTCGCCCGGCTTGACCTTGCTGCCCTCGGTGAAATGTCGCGCGGCAATCACCCCTTCCACCCGCGAGCGAATCTCCAGCGAGCGGTAGGCCGAGACCCTGCCGGCATATTCTTTCGTCACCGGAATGGTGGCGATTTTGGGCGGGCTGGTTTTCACCTGCGGGGGCGGCGCTGGGGTCGGCGTCGGCAACTTGCCGCAGGCTGCAAGCAGCAGGAGCAAGCCAGGGAGCAAACGTCGCGCGAGGTGTGGAGTCGTCATGGTTCGCCTCTCCCGTGTAGTGTCTTGATCAGGTGCGTGGCGGCACCGGGCCACCGCAGGACTTGCGGTGCGCCGTCGTGCGTTCGATGCAGATGCGGCGCGCGGGCAGGCATGGGCTCAATTTCGGCGCGCCAGCGATTTCAGCATTGCGACTTCGGCGCCAGCGTTACGCATCCGCTGCGTCAGGCCGCGGGCAAGCGCGCGAAAGAAAGCGCAGCCAAAGCTGGCATCAATATCGGCAAGGGCGTTGATGGCGTCGCCCGAGAGCGACAGCACTTCGCAGTCTTCAAGCGCGCGCAGCGTCGCCGCGCGCTTGTGGTCTGCCGCCACCATCGACATTTCGCCAAAGCAGGCGCCGCTGCCGAAGACGGCAATTTCCTGCTCATTGGCACTGGCGTCGGCCTTCACCGCCCTCACGCTGCCCAGCACCAGCACGAAGAGTTCGTTGCCTACCGCGCCTTCACGGCAGATTTCCTCATCGCGGCGAAAGCGCGTGGTCAGCGCCAGCTTGGCCAGTTTTGCCAGCTCCGCTTCCGGCATTGCTGCAAAAAGCCGCGTCTGGCGGAGTGCGCGCGCGCTGTCCATAAAAAATCCTGCATTCATCAGAATGATCTGGATTCTGGACAGGGACGGCGGGGGGCACACCCGGGATTTCAACTACTCTGGTAGCTTCCCGGGTGGCGCTGGATTGACAGGTCGGTGCGGGGGATGGGCCGTCGCGGCCGGCAGGGGCCAGCGGCGGTTCAGGCAGGTTGCGCCAAGGGCATAGGTGTCTCGAAGTCCTGCATCACCATGAAGCGAATGGAATTGCGGTCGAAGAGCTTTTCCTCGTCGGCCTGAATGATCGCGGCGGTTTCAGGGTCGGACAGATAGGCCATGCCCTGCAGGAAATCCGCTTCATCGTCGAACCAGAGTTCGGTGAGCACATCGCAAGGCGATTCGCCGCCCGCGGCGTAGGTGTCGTTGCCGTAGGGCCGCACGAAGTGCCGCACATAGCGTTTCAGATTTGGCACCTTCGAGGCGCCCAGCGGTGCGTGCCTGGTTTCGTAGTAGTCGATGAATTCCTCCATCGACAGGCCGGGCCGGCGTTTGATCAGCACGATGACTTTGTACATGACGCACTTCCTCCGCCCCCTGGTGGTAGCGCCGCGACCGGTGGGGCAAGGCCGCGGCGCCCGCGGTCGCCAACGGCGACCAGCCTTGGCACGCTGGCGGAAGGCGCGCCGGCTGACAAGTGGGCATCGGAAACTCGGACCGTCGGACCATCGGTATTCCCTCGCCTATTCGAAGTCTGCCCGCCACGCGGATCGCCACCCATCGAATCTGTCTTCGCCCCGTCTTGCGTCGCGGCGGTGCCGCGCCTACAGGAGACTTTTTGTGGGAGGGGCTTTGCCCCGACTACGGGTGTTGAGGACTTGGCACTGGCGTCGCGGCGGTGCCGCTCCCACGGGAGACTTTTTGCGGGAGGGGCTTTGCCCCGACTGCGGGTGTTGAGGACCTGGGCATTGGCGTCGCGGCGGTGCCGCTCCGGCGGTAGATTCACATCCCTTGCCGTATCCCCGCCTAGGCCCGCGCGCTGCGTTTTAGCATCACCACAAACGGCAGCAGGAACAGGAAGCTGACCGCAATCGCCGCATAGAGATCCGCGAAGCCCAGCATCGCGCCGTGCTGCGCGATGAGTTTGCCAAAGCGCGCCGCGGTTGCGGGGTCGGCCATCAGCCAGCCGGTCTGATCCAGCCAGTCGTGGAAAGCCGGATTGGTATCCGCCACATGCCCGCCCAGCGTGTGCCAGTGCACCTGCTCCTGACGCACGTAGAGCGTGCCGGAGAGCGCCACGCCAAAGGCGGAACCCAGCGTCCGCATCACGCTGTAAAGCCCCGCCGCTTCATCCGCCCGCTCGCGCGGGATGTGCTCAAAAGTGACCAGTGGCAACTGACCGAAAATCAGCGCCATGCCTACCCCCTGCACCATGCCCGGCCAGATGATGCCCCAGGCGTCCACGCGCAGGGTGTAGCGGGACATGGCATAGCAGGCGAGGATCATGAACAGGAAGCCGCCTAGAATCAGGGTCCGCGGATCGATGCGATGGGCCAGATAGTTACCGATCAGCACCAGCATCAGGGCACTCACGGTACCGCGCGGCAGAAAGAGCAGGCCGGCAGTGTCCGGCGGATAACCAAGTAGCCGCTGGGTCAACAGCGGCAGCAGCGTGATCGTCGCGTACATCGTCAGGCAGTAGCCGGCGACGAGAATGCAGCCCAGCGTGAAGTTGCGATTGGCAAACAGACGGAGATCCACGATGTGATGCGGCACCCGCAGGCCACGGGTGACGAAGATGATGCCGCTGACCAGCGCGGTGAGCGCCAGCGCCATGATGAGCTTCGATTCAAACCACTCGTGGTGATGGCCAAGGTCCAGCACCGCCTGCAGGCTGCCCAGCATGACCGACATCAGCACCAGCCCGGTCCAGTCGATGCCGGCGGTGGCGCGGCGCGCGGTCGCCGGGATTTCGGCCAGCGCTAACAGGAATGCCAGCACGCCGATCGGTACGTTGACGTAGAACACCCAGCGCCACACGAAGTGCTCGGTGATGAAGCCGCCGATGGTCGGGCCGACGATCGGCGCAACCATGATCGCGATGCTCCAGATCGCCATCGCCCGGGCCCGCTGCTCGCGGGGAAAGGCGTCGAACAGCACGGTCTGCGAGAGCGGAATGAGCACCGCGCCGAAGCCGCCCTGCAGCAGGCGGAACAGCACCATCGACTCGAGGCTCCAGGCTGCACCGCACAGGCCAGAACTCAGCACGAAGAAAAAAATCGACACCAGCAGCACCCGCCGCCGGCCGAAGCGCGCCGACAGATAGCCGGTCAGCGGCATCACGACGATGGTGGAAATCATGTAGGAGGTCACGATCCAGGTGATCTGGTCGGGCGTGGCGCCGAAGCTGCCCATCATGTGCGGCAGCGAGACGTTGACCACCGTCAGGTCCAGCACTTCGAGCAGCGTGGTCAGCATGACGGCGGTGACCACCGCCCAGCCCGGGCGCGGCACGTCGCTGTCGCTGACCGCGTTCATCGGGCGTTCGTGGTGTCGATCTCGACCTGACAGCTGGCGCCAACGCGCAGGGGCGTTGCGCCCTCAACCGCGGGCGCCTCCAGCGCAATCCGCACCGGAAAACGCTGGGTGACCTTGACCCAGTTGCCGGTCGCATTCTCCGGCGGCAACAACGAAAAGGTGGCGCCGGAGCCCGCGCTCATGCTCTCGACCCGGCCCTTCAGCTTCAGCCCCGGATACATGTCGATGTTCACGCTGGCCGGCTGCCCGGCGCGCACCCGGGCCAGATCGGTTTCACGGAAATTGGCTTCGACCCACCACGCGCGGGCTTCGACCAGCGCGAACTGGGTCTGGCCCATGTGCACCATCGTGCCGGGACGCAGGCTGAGATTGGTCACCCAGCCGTCAGACGGCGCCTTGATGTGCGTGAAGGAAAGTTCGAGCTCGGCGAGGGCCACGTCCGCGGCGGCGGCGCGGAGCCGGGCGTTGTTCGGGCCCTGATCGCCCAGGGCTTCCTGCGCCCGTTCCAGTTCGGCGCGGGCCGCGCCCACGGCGGCTTCGGCTTCACTGAAGCTGGCCAGCGCGTTGTCCAGATCCTGCGCCGGCACCAGCTGGCGCTGCGCCAGCGCCTGCAGGCGGTTGACCGTGCGGCGCGCGTTGTCCGCCGTGACCTGTCGTTCGCGCAAGCCTGCACTGGCGGCCTTAATCCCGGCGCCGTCGGCACCAGTGTCCTGCGCGGCGAGGTCCAGCCGCGCACGGGCGCGCTCCAGCCGGGCTTCGAAGGTTGCAGGGCCGAGATCAAACAGCGGCTCACCGGCGCGCACGAACTGGTTGTCGACGACGTGAATAGTTTTGGCCGGCGCCGTGATACGGGCCGAAATCCGCGCGATATGCGCTTTGACATAGGCGTCTTCGGTCGAGGGATACAGGCCGCGATGCTGCCAGTAAAAGTAGAAAGCCCCCACGCTCCCGGCAACCAGCAATAGCGCGAGCAGGGAACGCAGCGGTTTCAAACGCGAACACCTCACAAGGCAGCGATGACGCGCAGCACGTCACCGGATAAGACCGAACGGTGCCGCATGGTACACGGCGCTCTTCGACCACGGGAGCCAGCTGCTGGGCGAAGCGCGTTCGAGTCGCCATAATGCGAAGACGCTCTTGCGGCGTGACCACCATAAAAATCGGGAGGAACCTATCAATGAAACCCTGGATTTCCAGACTCGCCGGCGCAGCCCTGCTGGGTCTTGGCGCACTGACCAGCGCACACGCCGA
>JALRCR010000164.1 GCA_023257255.1 Gammaproteobacteria bacterium
CAGCGGCTGCCGCAGCCGCTGTTCCGTGAGGACGCCGCGCTGGTCATTGCGCTGGACCTGTCGCGCTCCATGACGGCCACCGACCTCACGCCCGACCGCCTGACCCGCGCGCGCTACAAGATTCGTGACCTGCTGGCCACGCGCGACCGCGGCCAGACCGCGCTGGTGGTCTTCGCCGGCCGCGCGTTTGAAGTCACCCCGCTGACGGATGATGTCAACACCATCGTTTCGCAGCTGGAAATCATGACGCCCGATTTGATGCCGGGTCAGGGCGCTGACGTCGTCGGCGCCCTGCGGTCGGCCGGCGCCTTGCTGCAGCAGGCCGGGCACCGCGGCGGCGATATTGTGCTGGTGACCGACGGTTACCCGGAGGCGCAGCGCGACGCCTTGCTCACGCTGGCCGGGGCGCAGCCCTGGCGGGTTTCAGTGCTGGGCGTGGGCAGCCAGGACGGCGCGCCGGTGCCGACCGAGAACGGCGGCTTCATCAAAGATGCGGAGGGCCGGATTGTGCTGGCCAAACTGGACGAGGCTGGCCTGCGTCAGCTCGCTACCGCCGGACACGGTCAGTACGTCGGCCTGCGCGGCGACAATGCCGACATCGAGGTCATCAACGCCCTGCTCAAGCAGCATCGGCCGGGCGCCGAGGCCAGCGCGGCACGGCGCACCGATGCCCAATGGGCCGACCTTGGTCCCTGGCTCCTGCTGCCCTTGCTCCCACTGGCGGCGCTGGCTTTTCGTCGCGGCACGCTAGCGCTGTTGTTGCCGTTCGCCTGCGCGCTCACGCCTCGCCCCGCCGCCGCCATCGACTGGTGGTTCTCGCCCGATCAGGCCGCGCAGCGTGCCTTTGACCGCGAAGACTATGCCACCGCCGCGCAGCGTTTTGAGCAACCAGCCTGGCGCGGCGCGGCGCTTTACCGCAAGGGCGACTACGCCGCCGCAGCGGAGAACCTGCAGGCCCCACGGGACGCGGAGTCCCGCTACAACCATGCCACCGCGCTGGCCCGCCTTGGCCGCTTCAAGGAAGCGATTGCGGCATACGACGCCGCGTTACAGGCCAATCCGCAGCACGACGACGCGCGCTACAACAAGTCGGTGCTGGAAGACTTGCTACGCGAACAACAGCAGGAGCAGGAAAAGGAAAAATCAGACAGCGAGCCGCAACAGGGCCAGGAACAGCAAGACCAGCAAGGCGACGGCGACGGTCAGGCCAAGGACGGGCAGCAGCAGGCCGGCGGCGAGCAGGACGGACCGTCGGCCGGCAAACCGCAGGACTCGCCGGAGCAGCAGGCCCAAAAAGAGGCCGAGCAGCAGGCCGCCGACCAGTCCGCCAAGTCCGAACGCGAGGGTAGCGGCCAGGGCAATGCGGCGATGGACGACAGCCAGCGTAAAGCCGCCGCCGAACGCGCGGCGCAGGAGGCTGCTGCCGGCAAGTCCGAAGAAAAGCTGTCCGCCGAACAATGGCTACGGCAGGTGCCTGACGATCCGGGCGGCCTGTGGCGGCGAAAATTTCAGTATCAGTACCAGCGCGAGTACGGCGGACAAGCGGGGAGCGATTCGGCATGGTGAACAGACGATGGTGGCCGCTGTGGCTGTTGATGGTATGCCTGTCGGGCTGGGTACAGGCGGCCGAGATCACGCTGCGCGTGGAACCCGATCCCCCGCCGGCAGGCGAGTCTTTCCAACTCATTTTCACCGCCGAAGGTGCGGTCGACGATGAACCGGATTTTGCGCCGCTGGCGCGCGACTTCCAGATTTTGAGCCGCAACCAGCAAACCGCCATCACGCTGTCGAACGGACGCCATACCCGCAGCACTACCTGGACGGTGACGGTTTTGCCCAAGCAGGCGGGGCCGCTGCTGGTACCGCCCATCCGGTTCGGCACGCTTGAGAGCACGACGCGACAAATTGCGCAGGCGTCGGCCACCGGCAGCGGCAAGGCTGCCGACGACGACGGGCTGTTTCTCGAGGTCGAGGCCAGTCCCGAACAGCCCTACGTGCAACAGGAAGTGCTCTACACCATCCGTCTGTGGCGGCGCTATGAAATCAGCAATGCCTCGCTGTCCCAGCCGGTGTTTTCCGGCGACGTGCTGGTCAAGCCGCTGGATGAAGAACGACGCTACGAAACGACCCGCGAGGGCCGCCGCTATGAAGTGGTCGAAAAGCGCTTTGTGCTTTATCCGCAGGTCAGCGGCACGCTTGAGATCAAGCCGGCAGAAGTCACCGCGCAGGTGGTCAAGCGCGGCTTCTCATTGTTCGACAACTTCGCCCAGGCGATGACCACGCGCCGGATCACCTCCCGTGCGCTCAGCCTGACGGTCAAGCCCGCACCCGCTGACTTTCCGGGGCGTCACTGGCTACCGGCGAGGAAGCTGCGCCTGCAGGCAGAGTGGCAGCCTGGTCCGCCGAGCGCGACGGTGGGAGAGCCCCTGACCCGCACCGTTACCCTGTGGGCCGATGGCCTGACCGCCGGCCAGTTGCCGCCGCTTGAGACCACGCCTCCGCCGGGCTGGAAAAGCTACCCCGAACGCCCGCTCACCAATGACCAGCAGGAAGGCACGGGCTTTCATGGCACGGTGGCGCAAAAGACCGCGCTGATCGCCAATCAGGCAGGCACGGGCGAACTCGCCGAGTTGCAGATCCCCTGGTGGAACACGGCGACTGACCGCCTGGAATACGCGCGCCTGCCGGCGGTCAGCCTGCGGGCCATCGCCAACAGCTCGGTGGCAGCTACCCCGCCCCCTGCACCGCCGGCGGCACCTGTGAGCGCGAGTCCGCAGCTTGCCCCGGTAGCGATAGCACCACCCTCAGCGCCCGCCTCCGGCATCGATACGCTCTGGCGATGGATCGCCCTCATCAGTGGGGCTGGCTGGCTGGCAACGCTGTTGCTGTGGTGGCTGCACACCGGACGCGAGTCGTCATCTGCGGCGCCTGCCGCGACCACCACGCCCGCCCCCAGCGACAGTCGTCAGGTCTTGTCCGCCTGTGGGCGGGGCGAGACGCA
Source organism: Gammaproteobacteria bacterium (assembly GCA_023257255.1). Classification (GTDB taxonomy): domain Bacteria; phylum Pseudomonadota; class Gammaproteobacteria. The sequence goes on from JALRCR010000164.1 coordinate 3,002, forward strand.
GGAGATCGCCAGCGCCCTGCTCAACTGGGCCGCGGCGCACTGGCCCGATGCGCCGCCGCGCTCGCTGTCGGCGCTGGCCGCGCGGGTCGAGCCCACGCTTGCAGCCGCTATTCTGGAACTCGACGCGGCGCGCTATGGCGGCGAAAAAACGTCTTTTTCTGCAGCGAATTTGCGTGCTGCGTGGATCGCCGCTCGCCCCGAGACTAGCGCTCGCCCCCACACTCGGGAAACTGTCCTACCTAAACTTTATTGGCACACGGCCGATTAGCGAGACATCACCGCGGCGAAACCGAAGTCGGCGCGCGGTGCTGGAGCAGCGCTCGTTTTAACGGGGCTGGCTTCGCCAAACCGCTTCGACAAAACGCGCAAGTGCTGCGACCGCGCCTGGCTCATGCAGGTCGGATGACAGCGCGCAGGAGGGTTTCCATGTCGAGTCATTCGGCATGCGTGCTTGCGGTCGACGATAACGCGACCATACGCCGCGCAATCGCCATGCGCCTGAGCTCCAAGGGCTATCAGGTCGTCACGGCAGAAGACGGACCACAGGCGCTGGCCGCGCTGGAGCGCCAGCCCTTCGACCTGATGCTGCTCGATCTGCAGATGCCCGGCATGCGCGGCGACGAGGTCTTGCAGACCGTCCGCAAGCAGTACAGCGATACCCAGCTGCCGGTCATCATGCTGACCGGTAGCGAAGAAAAACAGGACATCAACCGCACGCTTGAACTGGGCGCGAACGATTACGTCGTCAAGCCCGGCGATTTACCGATCCTGCTCGCGCGCATCCACACCCAACTGGCCTTGAAAGCAGCCGCCGACAAGCTGCGCGAACACGAACAATATCCGCTCAGCATGACGGCACCCCCGTTGGGGATGACCGCCGCACCGATCCCGATCGGTGAGATCGTGCCTGAAGCACCGGCCACCCACCGCCGCGACTGGAGCAAGCTGCGGCGGCACTCCGATACGTTCCTGTATGACCACCTGCCAATCACCTGCCTGACCCTGAACGCCAACCTGCAAGTGCTGTTGGCCAACCGGTTTGGGCTGGAAACCTTCGGCTATGCCGGCGACGAAGTGCAGGACCATCATGTGCTGGACGGGTATGCACAGCAGGATCAGGCCAAAGCGCAGGAACTCTTCACAACGGCGCTGGCTGAGCCGGACCGCCTGCATTTCTGGGAAATCCGGCGTCGGCGCAAGAACGGCGAACTCCTCTGGGTGCGGGAGACGGCGCGGATCATGGGCAGCGGACAAGACGCCATCATTCTGCTGACCTGCGAAGACATCGACGAAGCCTACAAGCTGTCGGAACGGCTCAACTATCATTCCTCGCACGACGAACTGACCGGACTTGCCAACCGCAAAGTGCTGGAAGACCGCTTGCGGCGGGTGCTGGAAAGCGCCCAGAGCGAAGACTCTCGCCATGCCTTGGCAATTATCGACATCGACCAGTTCCGCATTATCAACGACACCTGCGGGCACGCCGCGGGCGATGAATTGCTACGGCAGATCGCGCGCATCCTGCTAACGGTCATTCGCAAACGCGATACCCTGGCGCGCATCGGCGGCGATGATTTCGCGCTGCTCATCGAAGACTGTCCGCTGCCCGAAGCGACCACCGCCCTGGAGGCGGCACGCGCGGCGGTTGAGGGTTTCGAGTTTGAATGGGAGGACCGCGACTATAGGGTTTCTCTCAGCATCGGGCTGGTCGCGCTGACCAATGCCTGCGACAGCGTCGCCGGCGCGCTCAGCATGGCCGACACCGCCTGCTATGCCGCGAAAGAGGTCGGCCGCAACCGCGTTCACGTCTATCAGCCTGACGATTTCCGGATGGTGTCCCGTCACGGCCAAATGCGCTGGGCGACGCGCATTAACGACGCCCTGCTGGAAAACCGCTTTGAGCTTTGCCTGCAGTCGATCGTGCCGATCCAGCAGGACGTGCCCGGCGATCATTACGAAATCCTGATCCGGATGCGTGACGAGCGCGGACAACTGGTGATGCCTAACGAGTTCCTGCCGGCGGCGGAGCGCTACAACCTGGCCGGCCGGATCGACCGCTGGGTGGTGTCGAACGCTTTTGAATGGTTGCGTACCAATCCGCGACTGCTCGATCGCCTGCATGTTTGCGCGATCAATCTGTCAGGTCAGTCTTTCGGCAGCGAAGAGCTGCTGGCCTTCATCCTGCAGCGGATGGGCACCTACCGTATCCCGCCCGGCAAGCTCTGTTTTGAAGTGACCGAAACCGCCGCGGTGGCAGACATTGTGCAGGCCGGGCGCTTCATGCAGACCCTGAAGGCGCGCGGCTGCCTCTTCGCGCTGGACGACTTTGGCAGCGGCTTTTCTTCATTCGGCTATTTGAAAAACCTGCCGGTCGATATTCTGAAAATTGACGGCAGCTTCGTGCGTGGCATCGCCAACGATGTGGTCGATCTGGCGATGGTGAAATCGGTCAACGAGATCGGGCATTTGATGGGCATGCGGACCGTGGCCGAGTTCGTCGAAGACGAGCACGTGCTTGGGCTGCTGCGCGAAGCCGGCGTCGACTACGCGCAGGGCTATGCCATCGGGCGGCCCATCCTGCTCTCGGAGTTCGCGCAGAAGACCCTGCGCTGAGGCCGGGTGTGCGCTGGCCAACCGCCGTCGCGACTGGCGGCTCAGGCGCGCGAAATCGCCAAGTGCGCCGCTTCGCCAGCGATCTCGAAGGCCTCACTCGCCTCCCCGGCGGGTGCGCCTTCCGCCGTCAGGCTTAGCGCCAGCACTTCGCTGCAGATGTACTCACTGTGTTTAGCGATTGCCGCCGCCACCGGCGGGCACACGGCGTATTCCACGCGGATACGATCGGTCAGCGCCAGATCGGCTTTCTTGCGCAGGCTTTGCACGCAGCGCACGAGTTCGCGGGCGTAGCCCTGTTCCAGCAGTTCAGGGGTCAGCTGCGAGTCCAGGGCGACCGTGATGCTGCCCTCCTGCGCCACCAGCCAGCCGCCGACCTCCTCGCTGATGATCTCAAGTTCCTGCGCGTCGATGCGGGTCGCGACGCCGTCAAGGTCGATCTCGACAAAGCCGGCGCTGAGCAAGCTGCCCACGGTGGCGCTATCCAGCGCGGCGATGGCCGCCGCCGCGGCTTTCATTTGCTTACCAAGCCGGGCGCCAAGTTTCTTGAAGTTAGCCTTGGCCGAACGACGCACCAGCTGTGCGCTATCGGTCGCGTACTCAATGGCCCGCACGTTGACCTCATCAAGAATGATCTCGCGGACGTCTTCGATCGCGGCCATGTCGACAGCCTCAGGACCACCCACCAGCAGGATGCGGGACAAGGGTTGGCGCACATTGATGCCAACCCGGTTACGCAACAGCAGCGTCAGGGAGACGATATTGCGCGCGAGGCCCATCCGGTGTTCCAGCGCCGGTTCGTCGGCGGCGGCATCGACCAGCGGGAACTCGCTCATATGCACCGATGGCGTCGCGTCCCAGCCCAGCTTGCCGTTCAGGTTGCGGAACAGCCATTCGCCAAAGAACGGGGCGATGGGGCTCATCAGCTTGGCGACGGCCAGCAGGCATTCGCAGGTCGTCTGGTAGGCCGCCAGTTTGTCCTGATCGTCGCCGGCGGCAGCACCCTTGCGGCTGGCCCAGAAGCGATCGCGTGAGCGCCGGACGTACCAGTTCGAGAGTTCTTCTACAAATGCCTCGACCGCCCGGGCGGCGCGCGTGGCGTCGTATTCCGCGTAGGCCTGATCGGCGACTGCCACCGTGGCGTTCAGACGGCTGCGAATCCAGCGGTCGAGTTCCTTGCGCTCGGCCAGCGGGATTCTGGCTTCGTGCCCGGTGTAGCCATCGATGTTGGCGTAGCTCGCGAAGAAGCGATACACGTTTTCCAGCGTGCTGAAGAACTTGTTGCGGGTCTCGACCAGACCGCGCAGCGCAAATTTCATGTTGTCCCACGGCGGGGAGTTACTCATCATGTACCAGCGCACGACGTCGGCGCCGTGCTCGGCGACGACCGCGAAGGGGTCGATGGTATTCCCCTTCGACTTGGACATTTTCTCGCCCTTCTCGTCGAGAATGAGTCCGTTGACCACGCAGTTGCGGAAGCTGACGCTGTCCATGGTGAGCGTGGCGATGGCGTGCAAGGTGTAGAACCACCCGCGCGTCTGATCCACGCCCTCGCAAATGAAGTCCGCCGGAAAGCTGCGGTCGAAGGCCTCCTTGTTCTCGAAGGGGTAGTGCCATTGCGCAAACGGCATGGCGCCCGAGTCGAACCAGACGTCCATCACATCAAGCACCCGGCGCATGGTGCCGCCGTCCGGCGCGGGCCAGACAAGGGTGTCTACAAACGGCCGATGCAGGTCTAGCGCATCGCCCACCGGCAGATCCGCACCGCATTTTTCGCGCAGCTCGGCCACCGAACCAATGACCTCAAAGTAGGTGGAACCCGGCGCGTCCGACGCCCATATCGGCAACGGCGTGCCCCAGTAGCGCTTGCGGGACAGCGCCCAGTCGACGTTGTTTTCCAGCCAGTTGCCGAAGCGCCCGTCGCGAATCGACGGCGGCTGCCAGTTGATGGTCTGGTTGAGCGCGACCAGCTGGTCTTTCACCGCGCTGGTGCGGATAAACCAGCTTTCGACGGGATAGCTCATGAGCGGTGTGCCCTTGCGCCAGTCGTGCGGGTAGTTGTGCAGATAGGAGTCTTCGCGGAACAGGAGACCGCGGGCGCGCAGGTCGCGGTTGATGACCCGATTGGCGTCCTTGAACCATAGCCCTTCCACCAGCGGTGTACC
>JALRCR010000165.1 GCA_023257255.1 Gammaproteobacteria bacterium
TTGGGCTGACTCTCATTACTTTCGCACTGGGGATCTTTAGCTTTCGTTTTATTCCCCAACAATTTTTTCCCAATTCGACCCGTAACGAGCTGATGGTCGACTTATGGTTGCCAGAGGGCGCCAGCTATTTCGCCTCCGCCCGAATTGCAGAGCAGATGGAAGCGCGCCTCGCGGAGGATCCGGCCGTGGTCGACTATGTCGCCTACGTCGGGAACGGCGCGCCGCGATTCTATCTGCCACTCGATCAGCAACTGGCCCATACCAATTTCACGCAATTCATGGTGGTGGCGCGGGATTTCCACGCCCGCGACGAACTACAGGCGCGGATCTCCAAATGGATTGCCGACGAATTTCCTGAAGTTCGCGGGCGAGTAGAGCCGCTGCCGAATGGCCCGCCTGTAGGCTGGCCGGTACAGTTCCGTGTTCAGGGGCCCGATCCGGTGCAAGTTCGGCAGTTTGCCGAGCAGGTCAAGGCCATCGTTGCAGCAAGCCCGCTGACGACCAACGTTCATGACAACTGGCACGAGCCCTTGCTGGTGATTCGTGACGACATCGATCAGGACAAACTCCGGGTGCTCGGCATTACCAGTGCCCAGATTCGTGGCGCGGCGCAGACGACGCTGAACGGCACCGTGATTGGCAGCTATCGCGAAGGCAATCGCAACATCGATATTGTGGCTCGCCAGCCATTGAGCGAGAGGTCGCAGATCAGCGAACTCGCGGACGCCTACATGCCCACGGCCAGCGGCGAGGCGGTAACCTTTTCACAGTTCGGCCGCGCACATCTTGCGTTCGAATCCAGTGTGATCTGGCGTCGAGCGCGGCTGCCCGCGATTACCATACTTGCCGAAAACATCGCAGGCACCCAATCGCCAGACGTGACAGCTGCAATTGACCCACAGCTAGACACCATCCGCGCCGCCTTGCCCGTGGGCTATTCAATTTCGGTCGCCGGTGCGCTCGAGCAGTCAAAAATTGCGAACGACTCGATTAACGCACAGATGCCGATAATGCTCGTCACCATTCTGTTGCTGTTGATGATCCAGTTGCAGCACTTCGGTCGCACCATGATGGTATTGCTGACAGCGCCGCTAGGCATCATCGGAGCGGCGGCCGCTTTGTTGATTACCGGACAGCCGTTTGGATTTGTCGCCTTGCTGGGAGTCATCGCGCTAGCGGGGATTATCATGCGCAATTCGGTCATTTTGGTGGACCAGATCGAGCAGGATGTGAGGGCAGGCCATCCGGTGTGGACGGCGATTGTGGAATCCGCCGTCCGGCGCTTTCGGCCCATCGTGTTGACCGCCGCTGCCGCCGTGCTGGCCCTGATCCCGCTTGTTCGCAGCACGTTTTTCGGTCCGATGGCCGCAGCCTTGATGGGGGGGCTGGTCGTGGCGACAGTTCTCACGATGACATTCCTGCCCGCCCTGTACGCGGCATGGTTTCGCGTACCGCCACCTGCATCGGCGCCCCCGCTTGCAGAGTCTGCCGCTTCAACGCACCCTAGGTCACAGGTCTAATCGGGGAACGTCATGCCGCTTGCCACTATCGATCACTACTTCATGTACTGCCGCGATCTCGAAGCCTCGCGGCACTTCTATGAGCAGGTGCTGGGCTTTGAAGTCGGGGCGCGTCCACCTTTTCCTTTCAAAGGCTACTGGTTGTATCTGGAAGGGCGTCCCCGCGTACATCTCGGCGAGGCAGAATCCTCAGCGGGTCAGGAATACTATTTGGGCAAGCGGGAAACAGGCGAAGCCACGCATACGGGAAATCTCGACCACATCGCTTTTCAGGCCAGCGAATTTCGGGCGTTTCGCGCGCATCTGGATCAACTCGGTGTTACCTATCGCCATCGCGAGGTGCCTCAGTTCAAGATTCAGCAGCTTTTCATCAAGGATCCTGATGGCGTCACGCTGGAGTTGAACTTCCCCGACCCGGATTTGTGAGGCACCGGCATGTTGCTCCAGGGTTCCTGTCACTGCCGGCGCGTCAGCTTTAGCGTTGAGTCCGCGCACCCTTATCCGTTCAATCTCTGCTACTGCTCCATCTGCCGGAAAACGGCGGGCAGTGGGGGGTATGGCATCAATTTGGGCGGTGAGGCGGCCTCGCTGCACGTAGTCGGGGAAGCACACATCACCGTTTATCGTGCGCTGCTGGCTGAACCAGATACTGGTGATGTCACGGAAAGCCCGGCAGAACGTCGCTTCTGCCGTCACTGCGGTAGCGCGCTGTGGGTGTGGGATCCACGTTGGCCAGCGCTAATCCATCCTTTCGCCGGCGCAATCGATACGCCGCTCCCCACTCCGCCAGAGCGCGTTCACTTGATGCTGGGCTCAAAGGCCGGCTGGTTACAGCCCTCAATCGCGCCCAACGACCAGCAATACAACGAGTATCCGCAAGAATCTATTGCGGACTGGCATGCCAAGCGCGGGCTTGAAGCCTAGACGCTTATTGTGCGCAAAATTTCTTATCAAAATCCCCACCGCCTTGTGCATCTGGAAACGAAAGCCCCGTCATGTCTAAACCAACCGTCACGCTCGTGCTGGCCGAACAGGCCTGTGCGCTGACTTATGACGTTATTCCCGAGAATGCCCGTCGCATCATCAGCCAGTGTGTGCTTGATTATCTAGGCGTAACGCTCGCAGGTATTCAGGAGCCCGCCGTGCAACTGCTTGCACAGGAATTGGAAGAGGAGGGGGGCGCGCCACAAGCGAGCATCATCGGCACCGCGCGCCAGATGTCCCTGAGTCAGGCCGCCTTGCTCAACGGCATGGCATCGCACGCCATTGATTACGACGACGTGAACTTTGCCTTGATGGGACATCCAAGCGTCCCGATCCTGCCGGCGCTGTTGGCACAGGCTGAGGCGCTACACAGCAGTGGTGCGGCACTGATGACCGCTTTTCTGGCCGGCTACGAAGCGGAGTGCCGCGTCGGCCTGTTGGTTGCGCCAGGGCACTACGCTGCGGGTTTTCACGCGACTGCCACCGTGGGCACCATCGGCGCTGCTGTCGCCTGCGCCAAGTTGCTGGGCGTCGACACACCTACTATGGCTCAGGCCATTGGTATTGCGGCCACGCAGGCAGCGGGCCTCAAGTCGATGTTTGGGTCTGCCTGTAAACCCTTTCATGCCGGCATGGCCGCTCGTAGCGGCTTGCTTGCGGCGCGTCTGGCCTTGCGGGGGTTCGACAGTCGGTCTGACTCGCTGGAGTGCGACCAGGGATTTGCCGCCACGCATAGTCCAAATTTTGCGCCAGAGGCGGCCTTGGCGACTCCGCCCGGCGGTCTCCATCTTTTCGCCAACCTCTTCAAATATCACGCCTCATGCTACGAGACGCATGCCACCATCGAATGCGGCCGCGCCTTACGTCAGCAATATGGATTGCGCGCCGAAGACATCGAATCGGTCGAGGTGTTGGTAAACCCGTACTGCGATCGAATCTGCAATATCCCGCGACCCGCCAGTGGGTTAGAGGCCAAGTTTAGTCTCCGACAGACCGCTGCCATGGCGCTATCTGGAATAGAAACTGCGGACCCGGCAGCGTTCAACGATGCGCTGGCACATGATGTCGCGCTGCTTGAACTAGGGGCGAGAATCCACATCGGGTTCGATGCCGCTGTGGGACAAGGTTGCGCCCGTATGCAGGTGGCGCGGCGCTCGAACGGCGAGGGCTGTGCTACCGAATACAACGCCGCCACCCCATGGTCTGATCTGGATGCGCAGCAAACGCGTCTTGAGGACAAGTTTATGCAACTTGCAAGCCCTGTTCTGGGGGCGGCGCAGGCCCGGGAGTTGGCCGACGGGGTGGCTGCCCTGTCGGCCCTTGAGCATATCGAACCCCTGATCGTGCTCGCAACGATCTAAGGCAAGCGCTGGCTGGCAATTGAAGGAGGCAGATGATGGAAATTGGTTTTATTGGCATTGGCGCGATGGGCGAGTGCATGGTGCGCAATCTGCTGAAAGCGGGTCATCAGGTGAGCGTCTTCAATCGCACTCGGGCGCGTGCCGAACTGCTGGCGGCTGATGGAGCGCATATTGCCAATTCGATTGAGGGCGCCGCATCAAACCCGGTGGTGATCACCATGCTGGCTAACGATGAGTCGACTGCCGCGACGGTGTTTGAATCGGGATTTCTCGCTGCCCTGCCGGCCGGGGGTGTCCACGTGTGCATGGCCACGATTAGCGCGGAGCTCGCGGCGCGTCTGGCGGAAAATCATCACGCAGCCGGGCAGGCCTATGTCTCTGCGCCGGTGTTCGGGCGCCCGCCTGCTGCCGCGGCCGCGCAACTGTTTATTGCTGCCGCGGGCAAAGCAGACGCGCTGACGCGCTGTCAGCCGCTGTTCGATGCCATGGGGCAGCGCACGTTCCATCTAGGCGAGTCGCCGGAGGCAGCGAATGTCGTGAAGATAGCGGGCAATTTCATGATCGCCTCGTTAATCGAGACTTTCGGGGAAGCCTGCGCGCTGACCAGAAACTATGGCATTGAGGCCGCGCAGTTTCTCGACGTGATGACGAATTCAATTTTCCCGGCGCCAATTTACAAGATTTACGGTGGGCTGATTGCCGATGAACGTTTCCAGCCGCCGGGATTCACCTTGCGCCTCGGCCTTAAAGATATTCGGCTCGCGCTGGCTGCCGCCGACGATAAGGAAATTGCCTTGCCGCTAGCGAGTCTTATCAGGGACAACTATCTGAAGGCCATCACGCGGGGGGACGAGGCGCTGGACTGGGCTGCGCTGGCGCTGGTCGCGCAAGAGGACGCTGGGCTGGCACGTAGGAGCTGAGAATGTCGTCTGCTCCTAATGCAGCTGCTGCCCGAAGCTACGCGGATTACTGGCCCGAACCCACACGCGATCGCCTTCGGCCCAGCGCTCGGACAAGAATCGCTCGTGGGTTAATTCGGCTTCAATCACGCCCTGCCCGTCAGTGCGTTCCAGCGTTAGACGAATTACTGACCCCACCCGTCGACGGATGGAAAGACGAGTTTCGATACCGCCCAGAGCGCTCGTCTCTCGAGCCAGAACCAACTCATGCGGGCGCGCATATACAGCGCTGCCCGTCGGGGATGCCGCAGAGAAACGGTCTGAGGCTGCCGGCGCTACGGCCAAATCAAGCCGGTTTGCGTCGCCCAGAAATTCGCATACAAAAGGCGTTGCCGGGCGTTCGTATACATCCTCTGGCGTTCCTACCTGTTCGATTCGTCCTCCGTTCATGACGACCACGGTGTCGGCGACCTCCAGCGCCTCTTCCTGATCGTGCGTCACAAAAATACTCGTCACCTGCAATTGATCGTGGAGATTTCGCAACCAGCGTCGCAACTCTTTACGAACACGGGCATCAAGCGCTCCGAACGGTTCATCAAGCAAGAGCACTTTGGGCTCTACCGCCAGCGCTCGCGCCAAGGCGACGCGCTGACGCTGCCCACCAGATAACTGCGCGGGAAAACGGTGAGCGAGCCCCTCAAGTTGTACCAGCTCCAGCAATTGACACACTTTCTGGTTAATGACCGATTTGTCGGGTCGCTTGGATCGCGGCATCACCGTCAGCCCGAATGCGATGTTGTCAAAGACGTTCATGTGTCTGAACAGGGCGTATTGCTGGAAAACGAAGCCGACCTGCCGGTCCCTGGCGTGGACATCCGACATATCTTCATCGTCAAACAGCACGCTGCCGGCATCCTGCGTGTCGAGGCCGGCGACTATTCTGAGTAGCGTCGTTTTCCCGCAGCCAGATGGCCCAAGCAGCGCGACCAAGCCTCCTGTGGCCACTTCGAGATTCACGTTATTCAGGGCTCTGAAGCCTACAAAGTGCTTGCTTAGATTTTCGATTCGAATACTCATCAAAATCTCCCTGAATCTGCGGCTTTCGCTTCAATGACGGCTTTCAGAATCAACGTTACGACAGCCAGCAGCATCAGTAGAGACGCCACTGAGAAGGCCGCCACAGTCTGATATTCGTTGTAAAGAATTTCGACGTGCAGCGGCAGCGTGTTCGTAAGGCCACGGATGTGGCCGGAAACAACCGAGACGGCGCCGAACTCACCCATCGCACGGGCATTACACAGAATTACGCCGTAAAGAAGCGCCCATTTGATATTGGGCAATGTCACGCGCCAAAAGGTCTGCCAGCCACTCGCGCCGAGCGTGGTGGCGGCTTCCTCTTCATCGGTGCCCTGTGCCTGCATGACCGGAATGAGTTCGCGGGCCACGAAAGGAAAGGTCACAAACATGGTGGCCAACACGATCCCGGGAACCGCAAAAATAATTTTTAGATCGTGTGCGCGCAACCATTCACCGAACCAGCCGTGCAGACCGAAGAGCAACACAAAAATGAGACCAGAAATCACGGGCGAGACCGCGAACGGCAGGTCAATCAGGGTCAGCAGCAGTTGCTTGCCTTTGAACTCAAACTTGGCGATGCACCAGGCCGCGCTGACACCAAACAGGAGATTGGCCGGCACGGCGATGGCGGCGGCCAACAAAGTCAGGCGAAGCGCGGCCTGCGCATCTTCGTCGCGTAAGGCGTCAAGATAGAGCGTGAACCCATGCCCAAGTGCCTGCGTCAGCACCAGCGCCATTGGCAAGATCAGCATCAGTCCAACAAAACATAATGCAATGGCGATCAAGACGCCGCGCACCAAAAGCGAATCTTGAACGGAAGCGGGGACTGCTTTTCTCATCGTTGGGACTCCGCACGTCGCGTCCAAGCCTGCAACAGATTGATCGTAAGCAGCATCGCGAAGGAGATCCCAAGCATCGCCACCGCGATGGCGGTTGCACCTGCGTAGTCGTACTGCTCAAGCTTGGTGATGATTAGCAAGGGCGCGATCTCTGAAACCATCGGCATATTGCCCGCCACAAAAATAACCGAACCGTATTCGCCAATACCCCGAGCAAAGGCCAGCGCAAAGCCCGTCAAGACCGCCGGGATAAGCGCTGGCAGGACCACGAGCCGAAAGCTTTGCCAGCGATTGGCGCCTAGCGTGGTGGCTGCCTCCTCGCAGGCAAAGTCCATGCTTTCGAGCACCGGTTGCACGGTTCTGACGACGAACGGAATGCCAATAAAAATCAGGGCAATCGTGATGCCCATGGGTGTAAAAGCAATTTTTATCCCCCAGTCCGAAGCGTATTGGCCGACCCAGCCTTTGGGCGCGTAGATAGCTGCGAGTGCAATACCGGCCACTGCAGTGGGCAGCGCGAAGGGGAGATCAATCAACGCATCACAGAGGCGTCGACCAGGAAAGCGGTAACGCACGAGCACCCAAGCCAGCAACACGCCGAAGACCGTGTTAATTAAGGCGGCGACCAACGCGCAGACGAATGTGACGCGGTAGGCTGCGATTACCCGAGGTGCAGAAATGGCGGCCCAGAAATTGGCCGAACCGCCTTCGGCCGCTTTGAGAAAGGTCGCTGAGAGCGGTATCAACACAATCAGCGAAAGATAGAAAACCGTGAAGCCAAGGGTAAGTCCGAATCCGGACAGGACACTTTCTCTGCGGAAATGCCCTCGCCAGGCGATACGCCTGAAATAGTGCCGGGTGAGCGCCGGCGTCTCGAGTTGGGAGGAGCGCATGCCGTTATGGTCTTGACGTTTGGCGGGCAAGCGTCCGCCTGAGCACGCCTGCGGGCATACCCGGACGGGTGGCTGCCCTTGGCGATCCTATGAAAGCTGCCTCTTTTTCCATAAAACGCGCTGTAATTTGTCTCAACCTGTAAGG
>JALRCR010000166.1 GCA_023257255.1 Gammaproteobacteria bacterium
GATGGAGTCCTACGGGGCGCAGACGATCTACTGCACCGACTCCGCCGGCTACATGCTGCCGGCGGATGTGACCGCGCGCATCGCGGCTTTGCGCAAGGTGCTGAAGCCGGAAACCGAAATCGGCTTTCACGGCCACCACAACCTGTCGCTGGGCGTGACCAACTCGCTGGCTGCGGTCGAAGCCGGTGCCACCCGCATCGACGGCTCCGCGGCGGGCCTCGGCGCCGGCGCCGGCAATACGCCGCTGGAAGTCTTTGTGGCGGTGGCGCAGCGCATGGGCATCGACACCGGCGTCGACCTCTACAAAATCATGGATGTGGCCGAGGAACGCGTGCTGCCGATCATGGACCAGCAGATTCGCGTGGACCGCGATTCGCTGCTGATCGGCTATACCGGCGTGTACTCCACCTTCCTGCTGTTTGCGCAGCGCGCCGCCGCGCGCTACGGCGTGTCATCGCGCGACATCCTGGCCGAGATGGGCCGGCTGCGCACCGTGGGCGGACAGGAAGATTTGATCGAACAAGTTGCGCTTGAACTGCAAGCAAAAGGAGCCGCCCGTGTTTGAAGCCCGCACGCTGGACGCCGCGACCGTGGCGCGGCTCGCCGAGCGCGTTGACCGCGCCGCGCTGGAGCGCCACACCATTCCGATCCTCACCGCCGAATACCCCGCCATGACCGAAGGCGACGCCTACGCCGTGCAGGCCGCGCTGCAGGCGCGCATGGAAGCCCGCGGCGTGCGAGTGACGGGTCTCAAGATGGGACTGACGTCCAAAGCCAAGATGCTGCAAATGGGCCTCGCGGCCTCGCTGCATGGATTTATCACCGACCACGCCGCCTATGGCGACGGCGCCGAGGTGCCGGTGGCGCGCTTCATTCATCCGCGCATCGAAGCCGAAATCGCGGTGGTCACGAAGCACGCGCTGCGTGGGCCGGACTGCTCGCTGGCGGAAGCCGCCGCCGCGATCGACTTCGTGCTGCCGGCGGTGGAAATCATCGATTCCCGCTTTGAAGCCTTCAAATTCGATCTGGCGAGCGTGGTGGCGGACAACACCTCTGCTGCGGGTTACGTGCTGGGCGGGCGGTTGCGCGCGGCGAGCGACATTGATCTGCTAACCGAAGGCGTGGTGATGAACCGCAATGGGCAGGTTGCCGAGACCGGCGCCGGTGCGGCGGTGCTGGGCAATCCGCTGGAAAGCATCGCCATGCTGGTGCGCCAACGCGCCGCACTGGGCGCAGAAGTGCCGGCCGGCACGCTGATTTTGACCGGCGGCATCACGGCGGCGGTGCATGTGGCGGCGGGCGATGTGGTGGTGGTGCAGTACCAGCAGCTGGGGTCGATCCGTATCAAATTTATGTAAAGCCGTCGCAGTACGGCGTGATGGGGGAGCTATGGCAGTGCGAGGCGTTTTGCGCGTAGGCGAAGTGGCCATTCGGGTGCTGGATCTGGCGGCCGCGCGTCGCCACTACGGCGAGTACATCGGGCTGCACCAAACCCTGGACGATGGTCACGGGCGGCTCTACTTCAAGGCCTGGGACGAGCACGACCATCACAGTCTGGTGCTGCGCGAGGCAGACACCGCCGGCCTCGACTACGTCGCGTTCAAGGTCTACGACGAGGCCACGCTCAGCGCGCTGACCGCACGCATTGAAGCGGCCGGCGTGGCGGTGGCGCAAATCGCCGCCGGGCACTTCCCGCACAGCGGACGCCGCGTGCAGTTCGCGTTGCCAGGTGGTCACCTGATGCAGCTGTATGCCGAGAAAGACCGCGTCGGCAATTCACTGCCCACCCGTAATCCCGGCACCTTGCCGGATGAGGGCGTGATTCGCGGCATGCGCGCCACGCGGCTCGATCATGTGCTGCTGGCCGGGCCCAATCTGGCCGAGACCGCGCGCTTTTTTACCGAGGTGCTGGATTTCGATCTGGGCGAGGAGCTGATCGACAACGACAGCGGCATGCAGCTCGCCATTTTCCTCTGCTGCTCGAACAAGCCGCACGACATTGCCTTCGTGCTGCGTGACGAGCCGGGCCGGTTTCATCATGTGTCGTTCTGGCTGGACTCGGTGGCGGACGTCTATCACGCCGGCGACATCATGGGGAAACACCAGATCCCGGTGGATGTCGGCCCGACCCGCCACGGCATTACCCGCGGCGCGACCATCTATTTCTACGACCCTTCGGGCAACCGCAACGAAGTCTTCTCCGGCGGCTACATCCACTATCCGGACCAACCGCATCTCACCTGGGACACGACGCAACTGGGTCATGCCGCGTTTGCGATCGACAACCAGCCGCGTCCCAGTTTTTTCAACGTGGTGACCTGATCGCAGCGCGCCCTTACCCGGAGAGAACGCCATGAATCTTGGTTATCCCGCCCCCAAGCAGGTCTTCGTCTACTTCCATTTCCGCAGTCCGTACTGCTACCTTGCGTCCAAAAACCTGTGGCCGATCGTGGACGAGTTTCACACCGAACTGGTGTGGCGCCCGCTGGGCGGCTGGGACGGCCGCTCGCCGCCAGATCGCGCGAAAGTCAAAGTGCCGCTGGCCCGGCAGGATCTGGCCCGCCAGTGCCGACGCATGGGCATTCCCTGCGTGCCGCCGCCGATCACGACGGACGCGACTTCGGCGGGCGTGGGTTCGCTGCTCGCGGAAGAACGCGGCCTGTTGCGGCCTTACATCGTCGAGATGATGCGCGCCGAGTGGGCGGGCGGTCAGGACATCGGCCAGCCCGAGGTGCTGCGCGCCGTGGCGGCGGCGGTGGGCCTCCACCCGGACGAGCACGATGCCTACTGCGCGGATCCGGCGAACCAGCAACGGCTGGTGGCGCACTGGGCGGAAGCGCAGGACAAAGGCGTGATCGGCGTGCCGAGCTTTGTGATCGACGACCAGATCTTCTGGGGCAACGACCGGATCGATTTCGTGCTGGAGCACTTGAACGAACTGCGGCTGGCGCGCCGATGACTGCGCGCCGCCTGCAGCCGGTCAATCAAGGCACGCGCTATGTGCGCATCACCGGCATTACGCGCGGCGGCTTCGTCGAGTTTCAGTTTTCGATTGGCGACCCCACGCTGTATCTGGACATGATCCTGCCCAAGCAGGCCTTCGACCTGTTTTGCGAAGAGCAGGGCGCCGTGCATCTCAGCGGCACGCAGGCGGCCGCGGTCGACGCCGACCAGCTCAAATGGCGCGACGGCCACGCCGCGCCGCTCGATACTTCTTCAACCAGCCTGCCATAAGCGAGCGAGCATCCGCCGATGAGCATCGACATCAAGACCGCCCACATCGAGCCCCAGCGCCTGACTTTCGACCACCTCGAAGCACGGATCGGCAAGGGCAAGGCCGCCACCCGCTACCAGGAAGCGGTGCACGATTTTCAGATGACCACCAACTTCCACTACCGGCCGACCTGGGAGCCGGAGATGGAACTGTTCGACGTGCGGCGCACGGCCATCCGGCTGGAAGACTTCGATGCGCTGACCGATCCGCGCCAGTACTACTACGGGCCCTACACCATCCAGCGCGCGCGCCAGCAGGATCACGCCGACAGCAATTTTGCGCTGATCGAAAAGCGCAATTTGTTTGACGCGCTGGATCAGGTCTGGGCCGCGCGTCTGCGCCGGCTGGTGGTGCCGCTGCGCCACGTGGAGTGGGGCGCGAACACCAATAACACCTACCTGAGCGGCTACGGCTACGGCGCGCCGTTTACCTCCGCCGCGCTGATGCAGGCGATGGATCGCTTTGGGTATCGCGCAGTACCTGACGCGCCTTGCGCTGGCGCTGAACGGCCAGCGGCCGGAGATTCTCGACGAGGGCAAGGCGCTGTGGCTGGACGACCCGCTGTGGCAGCCGCTGCGGCGTCTGGTCGAAGACTCCATGGTGCAGAAAGACTGGTTTGAACTGCACGTGCTGCAAAACCTGCTGCTCGACAGTCAGCTGGTGCCGTTTGCCTATGTGCAGCTCGACGAAGCCATGGCCGCACAGGGCGGCCTCGCCTATACGCTTGCGACCGAGTTCATGCGCGAATGGTTTGGCGAAGCGAGTCGCTGGGTCGATGCGACGGTGAAGACCGCCGCCAGCGCGAGCGCAGAGAACACCGCGCTGCTGAACCAGTGGGTGGCGCAGTGGTGGCCGCGCGTGGCGGAGGCCGTCGCACCGCTGCTGGCCGCCGCCTTCGAGGACCGCGCCGAGGCCGTCGCCGCCGCGCAGCGTGGCGCGCTCAACGTGCGTCTCGGCAAACTCGGTCTGGCGGGGGTGGCCTGATGCGCGACAAGGTCTTCATTGCGTTTCAGACCAACGAGGACACGCGGCCGATTGTGGAGGCCATCCTCGACGACAACCCGCAGGCGGTGGTGGATGAGCAACCCGCGATGGTGAAGATTCTCGCGCCCGGCCGACTGGTCGTACGGCGTACCACCATCGAAGAAAAACTGGGGCGCGATTTCGTCTTGCAGAGTATTCACATCAATCTCATCTCGCTCGCCGGCAATATCGACGAGGACGAAGACGAGTTTGTGCTGGCGTGGCACGGCGCGTGAAGCGCGCGGCCTAAAAAAGGAGTAGCGAACATGGCAGAGAAGAAACTGGGCCTGAAAGAAAAATACCAGCTCATGACCCGGGGTCTCGACTGGGAAACCACCTACCAGCCGATGGACAAGGTCTTTCCGTACGACAAATACGAAGGGATCAAAATCAAGGACTGGGACAAGTGGGAAGATCCGTTCCGGCTGACCATGGACGCCTACTGGAAATATCAGGCCGAGAAAGAGCGCAAGCTCTACGCCATCCTGGACAGCTTCAGCCAGAACAACGGCCAGCTGAACATTTCCGACGCGCGCTATCTGACCGCGCTCAAAATCTGGATGCAGGGCATTACGCCGGCGGAGTACAACCCGCATCGCGGTTTCTGCATGGTCGGGCGGCAGTTTCGCGGCGCGGGTGCACGGGTTGCCTGCCAGATGCAGGCGCTGGACGAACTGCGCCACGCGCAAACCCAGATCCACGCCTTCAGCCACTACAACAAGCATTTCGGCGGCTTCCATCAGGCCATGCATATGCGTGACCGCGCGTGGTACCTGTCGATTCCGAAGTCCTTCTTCGAAGACGCGATGACCGCCGGGCCCTTCGAGTACGTGACCTCCATTTCCTTCGCGTTCGAATACGTGCTGACCAATCTGCTCTTTATGCCGTTTGTGTCGGGTGCCGCCTACAACGGCGACATGGCGACCACCACCTTTGGCTTCTCGGCGCAGTCGGATGAATCCCGCCACATGACGCTGGGGCTGGAAGTGGTGAAGTTCGTGCTGGAACAGCACGAAGACAACGTGCCGATCATGCAGCGCTACATCGATAAATGGTTCTGGCGCGGCTACCGTCTGCTCGCGCTGGTGGGCGTGATGATGGACTACATGCTGCCGCGCAAAGTGATGTCCTGGGCCGAGGCCTGGGGCATTTACTGGGAAGAAAACGGCACGGCCTTGTTTAACGATCTGGCGCGTTACGGCATCAAGCCGCCGAAATATCACGAAATCGCCACCGCCGAAAAACACCACATCACGCATCAGGCCTGGGCGGTGTTCTACACCGCCTGTCCGGCCACCGGCTTCCACGCCTGGCTGCCGCAGGAATACGAACTCGACTGGCTGTCGGAAAAATACGGCAGCACCTTCGACCGCTACTACCGCCCGCGCTTTGCGGAGTTCGCGCGGATTGAACGCGAAGGCGGACGCTTCTACACCAACCGCCTGCCGCTGGTTTGCCAGACCTGCCAGGTGCCGGACTTCTTCACCGAAGTCGACAACCCGATGAAGCAGTCGATCCGCCAGTACGAGTGGCGGGGTATGAAGTACAACTTCTGCTCCGACGGCTGCCGCGACATTTTTGTGAACGAGCCGGAGAAGTTCTGTCAGGCCTATATCCCGCCGCAGCAGATTTATCAGGGCAACGCCGGTGGCGCGCGCACCCTGCCGGAATACGCCGCGTGGCTGAAGTGCGAGTTTGGCAAGGACTCGGGCGAGTACTACACCTCCGACGACTATGCGCGCTGGAAAGCCATGCACGGCGGCAACGACACCACGCCCTCGAGCGCGGCGGCCTGAGGCAGAACCATGGCGACCATCTCCATTGGTGAGTACAACTTTCCACCCGCCGACCGGGCGGAGAACTACGGCGGCGACATCAACATCTACTGCTGCTGGGAACACCACCTGCTGGTGCCGTGTCCGGCGGCCTATCGGCTGCCGCCGGACATTACGCTGCGCGATTTTCTGACGCAGATGTTTTGCCCGGATCACAACCATCACCCCGAGTACTCAAAAATCGACTACGCAAGGCTGGTGTGGACGCTGGACGGCCAGCCCTGGGCGCCGGTGCTCGATAAAAGCCTGCGGGAAAACGGCGTGACGCATATGTCGTATCTGTCATTCCGCGCGCCAGGGCTCGATGGGCTTAATGGCGACGGCGTGTAAGGCAAGCAGCGAGCGCGACCCGTGAGTTTTCAGCTGACCATTGAGCCGACAGGCGACGTCGTCGAGGTAGCGGCAGGCCAGCGTCTGCTGGACGCCTGCCTGCGCGCCGGCATCTATCTGCCCTACGCCTGCAATCACGGCCTGTGCGGCAGCTGCAAAGTGCAGGTGCTGGAAGGGGAGGTTGAGCACAACGAGGCATCGGACTTCGCGCTGATGGATCTGGAACGGCAGGAAGGCAAATGCCTCGCCTGCGTGGCGACCTTGGCCAGCGACTGCGTGATTGAGGCCGAGGTCGAAGAAGAACCGGACGCGAAGCATCTGCCCATTTGCGATCTGGTCGCCGAGGTGGTGCGGATTGAAGCGCTGACGCCAACCGTCAAAGGCATCTGGCTCGCCCTGCCCGCGCCGGGGCTGGCGTTTCAGGCCGGGCAATACCTGAACCTCACGCTGCCCGGCATTGAAGGCGCACGCGCCTTCTCGATTGCCTCGGCGCCTTCCGCGCCCACGCTGCTCGAACTTCACGTGCGGAAAGTGCCGGGCGGCGCGGCGACCACCTACCTGCATGAGGCACTGCAGCTCGGCGATCGGCTTGCGGTCAGCGGTCCGCTGGGGCGGTTTTTCGTGCGCGAAAGCGCGCGCCTGCCGATGATTTTTCTGGCCGGCGGTTCCGGAATCTCCAGCCCCAAATCGATGATCGACGACCTGCTGGCGCGCGGCGTGCGTGATGACATCACGCTGGTTTACGGCGCGCGCAATCCAGCGGAACTTTACTACCACGCGCACTTTGCCGCGTTAGCGGATGCGCATCCGCAGTTTCGCTTTGTGCCGGTGGTGAACGAAGCCGATGCCGACTGGCAGGGCCTGAGCGGCATGGTGCACGAGGCGGCGGGGCAGGTGTTTGGCGGGCGCTTCAACGGACACAAGGCGTATTTGTGCGGGCCACCGCCGATGGTCGAAGCCTGTATCAGCACGCTGATGCAGGGTCGACTGTTCGAGCGCGACATCTACACCGAAAAATTCCTAAGCGCGGCCGACGGCAGCGGTAAGGCGCGCAGCCCGCTGTTTCGTCGTCTGTAGCGCGGCATGAGCGCGCCCCGTCATCAGATTGTGATTGCCGACACCGCCGAGACCTATCTCTGCGGCGAAGACGAAACCTTGCTCAAAGCCATGGAGCGCCTGAACCGGAAAGGCATTCCGGTGGGCTGCCGCGGC
>JALRCR010000167.1 GCA_023257255.1 Gammaproteobacteria bacterium
CCTTGATCAAACTCTATCGCCGCGCGCGCGAATTGCCGGGCGTGAAGAAAGTGCTGATCGCGTCCGGCGTGCGCTATGACCTGGCGATTGAGTCGCCGGAATATGTGAAGGAACTCGCGACGCATCACGTGGGCGGCTATCTCAAGATTGCGCCGGAAGCGATCGGCGAAGGCCCGCTGTCGAAAATGATGAAGCCCGGTGTGGGCACCTATCATCGCTTCAAGCAACTGTTCGACAAGTACTCCCGTGCCGCCGGCAAGGAGCAGTACCTCATTCCCTACTTCATCGCGGCGCATCCCGGCACCACCGATCAGGACATGCTGGAACTGGCGCTGTGGCTGAAGCAGCACGGCTATCGCGCGGATCAGGTGCAGGCCTTCCTGCCCTCCCCGATGGCGACCGCGACCGCGATGTATCACTCGGGTAAAAATCCGCTGAAACGCGTCGGTCGCAGTACCGAAGACGTGCACATCCCGAAGGGCTTGCGCGTGCGTCGGCTGCATAAAGCGTTTCTGCGTTATCACGACGCCAACAACTGGCCAATGCTGCGGGCCGCGCTGAAACGCATGGGCCGGGAAGATCTCATTGGCCCTGGCGCGCATCAGTTGATTCCGAGCTGGCAACCCGCCGGCACGGGCCAGACGCCCGAGGGGCGACGCCGCGAACAGCCCTTCCGCACGCAGCACACGGGCCTGCCGCAATCGCCGCAACCCGCGGTCCCCGCGCGTAGCCCGGGACGCGGTGCGCCACCAAAGCGCGGCGCCCGTCAGTCACGTCCGGGGCCACGCCGCTAGGCCCAGCGCCCGGCATTGGGCCAAGACCTGCAAAATGCCGGCAGATATTTAACTTTCAGCGCGCTTTCTGCGTTGTTAGATTGCCGATCAGTTGCTACATTCAAATCCATAAGACTCCGGTGGCGGGGCCGAGCCTGGGGGGCGGCGCCGGGGGGACGACTGTCAGCAGACAGCGTCACCACGCCACACGATTTGCAGATGCCATCAGTGCCATGTGGCAAATGCAGATTGAAAATCGAGCAATCCATGGCACGGCGAGGAACTGGTTCTACATGAATATTTACGTTGGCAACCTGCCCTACTCCACGACCGAAGACGATCTCCGCGCGATCTTTGAGCGCCACGGCGAAGTCAGTTCGGCGAAAGTGGTGATCGACCGCGAAACCAACCGCTCCAAAGGTTTCGGTTTCGTTGAAATGCCGGACGACCACGATGCCGAAGACGCCATCAAGGCGCTGGATGGCTCGCCCATGAACGGCCGCCCGCTGCGGGTCAATCAGGCCAAGCCGCGCGAAGGCGGTCCGGGTGGCGGTGGTGGTGGTGGCTTCCGTCGCCCGGGTGGCGGCGGCTCGCGCCCGCCCCGCTAAGTCGTTTTCCTCGCATCAGCGCGTTGCGTGCCCGTCGGGTCGCAACGCGCCGACACGCTGCGGCCTGATGCCAATCATCCGCAGCGCAACAATCTGCACGCTCCCCGCTACATCCAGCATTGCTGAGCATGAATTCACTCGAAAACCTGTTTGAAAAAACGCTGTTCGCCAGCCGCTGGATTCTGGCGCCGATTTACTTTGGCCTGTCGTTCGCAGTCCTCGCGCTGGGCGTCAAGTTTTTTCAGGAACTCTGGCACGTCGCCGCCCACCTGCCGGACATGGCCGAAGCCGATCTGGTGCTTACCGTGCTGGCGCTGATCGATTTAACCCTCGTCGCCAGCCTGATCGTCATGGTGATGTTCAGCGGCTACGAAAACTTCGTCTCCCGCATCGATTTAGCCGAGGGCACGCAAAAGCTCGACTGGCTGGGCAAACTCGATGCCAGCACCCTGAAGCTCAAAGTGGCGACCTCCATCGTCGCCATTTCGTCGATTCACCTGCTGCGGGTGTTCGTAAAAATTGGCGAATTGCCGAACGACAAAATCTTCTGGTACGTCATCGTGCACATGACCTTCGTCATCTCCGCGCTGTTGCTGGCGGTACTCGACCGGCTGGCCTTCGCCAGTCACCGGCACTGACATGGACCTGCCCGCTGGCCCGGCGCTGACGGCCGACGACCAGGCCGCCCGCATTTTTGCCTGGCGGCGAGGTTTCAACGCCACCTGGCTGATTGACCTCGGCATCAAGCTGAGTCTCTTTGCCGACCTCGCGGCACATCCCGCATCGACGCCCGCCGCGATCGCCGGGCGGCTCGGCCTTAAGCAGCGTCATGTCGAAATCTGGTGCCAGACGGCCTACGCCTTTGAACTGCTGGAGGCCGCGACCGAGGGCGTTTTTTCGCTGGCGCCGTTCATGGATCAGGTGCTCGCCTCCCCCGGCCACCCCCGCTACGTCGGCGGCTATGTGCAACTGGGCACCGACTACGCAACCGAGGATTTCCGCGCGCTACGCGCCGCCTTCGCCACCGGCGAAGACAAGCCCTTTCAAGGACGGGACGACCAGTTCTCGCGCCACGTCGCCGACGCCACCTACGGCCTGCAGTGGCTCTCGGCGCGCAAGCTGCTGCCCGAAATCCCGGCGGTCAAAGCCGCGCTGGACGCTGGCGGCGCGCTGCTTGAAGTGGGGCCCGGCTCGGCCCGCCAGCTGCTGATGCTGGCGAAGGTATTTCCGCAGGCGCGACTGGTGGGCGTCGACATCGATCCGGTCGGCGTGCGGATTGCGCGCGACACCGTTGCCCGCGCGGGGCTTACCGAGCGCATCAGCATCCTCGAAGGCACCGTCGAAGATGCCGCCTCCGCCGGGCCCTTCGCGGCGGTGGTGATGGTAGAAGTGCTGCACGAGATTCGGCAGGACCTCCGCGCCGGCGTCATCGCCGCCTGTGGCCAGGCGCTGATGCCCGGTGGCTGGCTGCTCGTGATCGACGAGACCTACCCGGAAACCCTGCAGGAATTGCGCGCGCCGGAGTCGCGTTTCGCAGTCCAGACTGGCTTCGAAGAATTGCACTGGGGGAACGTCATTCCCACCCGGCGCGAACAATTGGCCCTGCTGGCTGCCGCTGGATTTGCGGCACCCGAGATCAGCGTGATGGGCGAAGGCTTCACCATCATCCAGGCCCAGCGCCCCGCCAAGCAGACCAGTCCGTAGCGCGAGCGGCAGGTTCCGCCCGGCGTTTTTGTCTTAAAAGAATGCGGCCCGCGCCGCAGGAGCATCCTGATGTCAGACATTCATTCCTTGCAAAACCTGACGGTCGTGGTGACCGGCGCCAACGGCGCACTGGGTCGTGCGGTGGTCGCTGCCGCGCTGGCGCGCGGCGCCCAGGTGGTGGGCGTCGATGTGCATTTCGAGGACGGCCCAAGCGCCGCCGGCGAACGCCGCATCGCCGTGGACCTTACCGATGCCGCGCAGACCTCGGCCGCCTTTGCCGCACTGGGCGAATTCGCCGTGCTGTGCAACGTCGCCGGCGGCTTTGCGATGGGTGAACCGGCGTTCGATCCGGGCGAGAACTGGGACGCGATGTTTCGCATCAACGTCGAGACCATGCGCAACGCGACCCGCGCCGCTGTGCCGGTGCTGCGCCAGCGCGGCGGCGGCAGCATTGTGAACATCGGCGCGGTGTCGGCGCGCGAAGGCCAGCCGAACATGGCCGCCTACTGCGCGGCCAAAAGCACGGTGATGCGCCTGACCGAAAGCATGGGCAAGGAACTGCGCAAACATCGCATCAACGTCAACGCGGTGCTGCCCAGCATTATCGACACCCCGCGCAACCGCGCCGACATGCCAGACGCCGACTTCAGCCGCTGGGTCACGCCCGCCTCGCTGGCCGACGTCATCCTGTTCCTCGCCTCGCCCGCGGCCCGCGATATTCACGGCGCGCTGCTGCCGGTAGTGGGTCGCTCCTGAGCCACAGCGACTGAATGCGGCGCGGGGCTGATCGCGGTCAGCCCGCGCGCTTCGCCTCGCCCCCAGACTGCGGCATCGCCTGTTGCCGGAGTCGCCCCATGCCTGCCCGCAAACTGCTCTTTGGCGCCAAAGCCCGCGAAAAAGTGCTGGCCGGCGCCAGCGCACTGGCCGACGCCGTGCGCGTGACGCTGGGGCCTAAATCAAAGTCCGTGCTAATCGAAAAAGCCTGGGGTCGACCGCTCATCTGTAACGACGGCGTGACGATTGCCAAGGAACTGACGCTGGCAGATCCGGAAGAAAATCTGGGCGCGCAACTCTTGCGCGAAGCGGCCGAGCGCACCGGCGACGCCGTGGGCGACGGCACCAGCACGGCAACCGTGCTGGCGCACGCGATCATCGTCGACGGCGTGCGTAACGTCACCGCCGGGGCTAGCGCGATCGACCTCAAACGCGGGCTGGATGCGGGACTCAAGGTGGCGGTCGAACGCCTGCGCGCCCTCTCCCGCCCCGTCACCACGCGCACCGAACGGGCACAGGTTGCGACCATCTCGGCGCATAACGACCGCGAAATCGGCGAGCGCGTGGCGGATGCGATCGAACGCATCGGACCGGAAGGCGTCATCACCGTCGAGGAATCCAAAACCACCGAAACCCTGATCGAGGTGGTGGAAGGCATGCAGTTCGACCGGGGCTATATCTCGCCCTACTTCGTGACCGACACCGAGAAAATGGAGGCCGTACTCGACAAGCCGCTGCTGCTGCTCTGCGACCAGCGGATCAGCAAGCTGGGCGACCTGCTGCCGCTGCTGGAAGAAATTGCCAAAGCCGGCCGCAGCCTGCTGGTGGTGGCGGAAGACGTTGAGGGCGAAGCGCTGGCGACGCTGGTGGTCAACCGCATACGCGGCATTCTGGCCTGCGCGGCGGTCAAGGCGCCGGGCTTTGGCGATCGGCGCAAGGCGGTGCTGGAAGATATCGCCGTGCTTTGCGGCGGGCAGCTCATCGCCGCCGAAGTCGGGCTGACGCTGGCCAACGCCAAACTGGCCGACCTGGGTCAGGCCGAACGGGTGGTGGTGGGCAAGGAACACACCACGCTGATCGGCGGCGGCGGTCAGCGCCCGCTGATCGACGCGCGCTGCGCGGCCTTGCGCCAGCAACTGAAAGACACGCACAGCCCCTACGACCGCGAAAAACTCGAAGAACGGCTGGCAAAACTGGCCGGCGGGGTGGCGGTGATTCGCGTGGGCGCCCCGTCCGAAGCAGAACTGAAAGCGCGCAAGGACGCCTACGACGACGCCATCGCCGCCACCCGGGCAGCCAGCGATGAGGGCATTGTGCCGGGCGGTGGGCTGGCGCTGATCCGCATGCTGGCCGCGGTGGACGAGGAAGCCGCGAAACATCAGGGCGATGAGCGCACCGGGGTCATCATCCTGCGCCACGCGCTGGAAGCGCCCGCGCGCCAGATTGCGCACAACTCCGGCGTTGATGGCGGCGTCGTGGTGAATGCCATGCGCAAGGGCAGCGGCAATGAAGGCTTCGACGCCGCCACCGGCGAGTATGTCGACCTTATCGCCGCCGGCATCATCGACCCGACCAAGGTGGTGCGGATTGCGCTGGAAAACGCCGTTTCGGTGGCCAGCGTCTTGTTGCTGACCGAAGCGACCATGACCTCGCTGCCCGAACCCAAGACCTTGCCCGCATCGACTGACGCAGACTTGTAGCCGCCCCCTCCCGCATTGCTTATCCTGCGCCCCTCACCAGATCCGACCGACAGGGGCAGGCATGACATTTCGGGTTTTCGTTGACGGGCAGGAAGGCACCACGGGCTTGCGGATCCACGACATCCTCGCCGACCGATCAGACCTTGAACTGCTGCAGATTGACCCCGCCGCGCGCAAGGACCCGGCCGCCCGCGCGCGCCTGCTGAACGCCGCCGACGTGGCGTTCCTTTGCCTGCCAGACGCGGCCGCAATCGAAGCCGCTTCGCTGGTGACCAATCCCGCGACCTGTCTGATTGACGCCAGCACCGCGCATCGCACCCGCGCCGACTGGGTGTACGGTTTGCCGGAACTTGCTCCCGGCCAGCGGGAGCGCCTGCGCGCAGCCACCCGCATCGCCAATCCGGGCTGTCATGCCACGGCCTTCATCCTGCTGGTGCGCCCGCTGATCGACGCCGGCCTGTTCTCGCCGGCTCAGGCCTTGTCCGCCACGTCAATCACCGGCTACTCCGGCGGCGGCAAAAAAATGATTGAGCAGTACGAAGCCGGCGGCGATGCGCGCCTGCTCGCCCCGCGCCCCTACGCGCTGGGTCTCGCCCACAAACATCTGCCCGAAATGCTGACCCACACCGGCCTGCACACGGCGCCGGTGTTCATGCCGGTCGTGGCCAATTTCTACAAAGGTCTGGCGGTGAGCATTCCGCTGAACTTCCGCAGCCTGCCGGCCGGCGTTGACGGTGTCCGCCTGCAGGCGGCCCTCGCCGCGCATTACGCGAACGAAGCCTTCGTGCGCGTGATGCCGCTGAGCGACCCCGCCACGCTGGCCGACGGCTTCTTTGACGTGCAGGCCTGCAACGACAGCAACCGCTGCGATTTGTTCGTGTTCGCCAACGAGCAGCAGGCCGTGCTGATCGCGCGGCTCGACAATCTGGGCAAAGGTGCCAGCGGCGCGGCCGTCCAGTGCATGAACCTGCGCCTCGGCTTGCCGGAAACGCTTGGGCTTTAAGCGGTGACGCGCAGGCTGCTCGCGCCGCTGGCGCTGGGCCTGCTGGCGCTCTTCGCGGCGTGCGTCTACTCGGCGGTAGACAACCGGCTGAGTGACGAAGACCGGCAGTATCTGCACAAAATGATGGCGGAAGCCGCGCTGGCGCCGCTGCCGCCCGGCGCCGACACCGGCACCCAGCTCGCCTTTGTGATCGCCGCCCAACGCGCGGTCCAGCAACTGGCGCCGATCAATCGCGGACTTCCGCTGGGACAGCCCCGCGAGCCGAAAGACCTGTACCTCGCGCGTTACGGCCTGTGCTACGACCGCAGCCGCGTGCTGGAAAAACTCTTACGCCTGAACGGGCTCGAAACGCGCCACGTGGCCTTGTTTTCGCTGCGTGAAGACGGCCCGCTCGGATTCTTCTTGACCCGTCGCCTGCCCTCGCACGCGGTCAGCGAAGTCCGCACCGCAGGCGGCTGGTTGCTGGTCGACTCCAACGTGCCCTGGGTGTCGCTGGGACACGACGGCGCGCCGGTGGCGCTGGCCGAGCTCCTGCGCAGCGGTGGCCAGCCGGTCGGCGGCTGGGACCCGCGCTTTGCGCAGATGCCGGCGTTCTATCGCGAGCCGCTGCTGGCGGTCTACGGGCTCTACGCCCGCCACGGCTACTTCTATCCGCCCTATAACCCGCTGCCGGATATCCACTGGGGCGAACTCTGGCAGAACTTGTAACCCGGCCCGGGCGCATCGCTTGATCCCGCACAGCCGCCGCCATTGGTCGGCTGCCCATACTCCGCCACGCGTCGCTGGGACGCATCAGGCAGGAACTTGGCATGCAGGAGCAACAGGCACGCGACAGGCGATGGTGGTGGCTGGGACTCGGCGGCGCGGCACTGCTCGCCGTGCTGCTGTGGGGCTGGCATCTGCGGCAAGGCCCGAACGCCGCACAGTTCTTTGAACTTGCGACGCAGGCACGCAGCGCCGGCAAACTGACCGACGCCGACTGGAACGTCCTGGCCGAAGCCGCGAAATGGGCCCGGTCCAATGCCGATGTCCTCGTCGACACCCACTGGATCGGTGGGGATCCGTCCCAGCTGCAAGTCTACGGCTGC
>JALRCR010000168.1 GCA_023257255.1 Gammaproteobacteria bacterium
CAGACCGTCGATGCCACCGTCGAGGCCCACGAAGATGCCGAAGTCGGTAATCGACTTGATGACACCGACCACGCGGTCGTTCTTGTTGTGGGTGGCGGCGAACTCTTCCCACGGATTGGACTTGCACTGCTTCATGCCGAGCGAGATGCGGCGACGGTCTTCGTCGATATCCAGCACCATGACTTCGACTTCCTGCGACAGGTGAACCACCTTCGAGGGATGCACGTTCTTGTTGGTCCAGTCCATTTCGGAGACGTGCACCAGACCTTCGACGCCGGGCTCGATTTCGACGAAGCAGCCGTAGTCAGCGATGTTGGTGACGGTCCCGAACAGGCGAGTGCCTTCGGGGTAGCGGCGGGAAATATCGACCCACGGGTCTTCGCCCAGCTGCTTCAGGCCCAGCGAGACGCGGGTACGCTCGCGGTCGAACTTGAGCACCTTGACCTGGATTTCCTGGCCAATCGCCACCACTTCGGACGGGTGCTTGACGCGACGCCATGCCATGTCGGTGATGTGCAGCAGGCCGTCGATGCCGCCGAGGTCGATGAACGCGCCGTAGTCGGTGAGGTTCTTGACCAGACCCTTGGTGACCGCGCCTTCGGTGAGGCTCTCGAACAGGGCTTCGCGCTCGGCAGAGTTTTCGCTTTCGACCACCGCGCGGCGGGAGACCACCACGTTGTTGCGCTTGCGGTCGACTTTGACGACCTTGAATTCAAGCGGCTTGCCTTCGAGGTAGCTGGTGTCGCGCACCGGGCGCACGTCAACCAGCGAACCGGGCAGGAAGGCACGGATAGATTCGATATCGACGGTGAAACCGCCTTTGACCTTGTCGCTGATGATGCCGGTGACGCTCTGGCCGGCTTCGCAGGCTTTTTCGAGTTCGTCCCAGGCCTTGGCGCGCTTGGCCTTGTCGCGCGACAGACGGGTTTCGCCGTTGCCATCTTCGACGGTGTCGAGAGCCACATCGACTTCATCGCCGACGCTGACTTCGAGCTCACCTTTAGGATTACGGAACTGCTCGGCCGGAATTACACCTTCCGACTTCAGTCCTGCATTAACGACGACGAAATCCCCGCGGATTTCAATGACGCGGCCCTTGACGATGGTGCCCGGGCGCATCTTTGCGGCGACTTGGCTGCTTTCAAACAGCTCGGCAAAACTCTCCGACATATTTACCTGACTTTGTATGTTGCGACGGGAATACGGTGCGTCCGGTGAGACCCGGAGAAAGCGCCCGCACTTGACCCGACGTTTGGGTTAAGGGTTAAAGAATACTCATCCGCCGCGTCAGGCCAGCCCCTGCTCGCGCAGTAGCTGCCTTACACGGTCTTCCACTTCGGTAATCCCGAGTTCAGTGGTATCGAGGATGATGGCGTCGGGAGCGGGTGCGAGCGGCGCGATAGCGCGCTGCTGATCCCGTTGATCGCGGCGGCGGATGTCCTCAAGGAGCGGGCCGAGGTTAACACCCATGCCCTTATCGCTCAACTGCTTATATCGCCTCGCGGCGCGCGCCTCGGGGCTGGCGGTGAGAAAAATTTTGAGCCCGGCGTCGGGGAAAACCACCGTCCCCATGTCGCGACCGTCAGCGACGAGGCCGGGCGCCTGACGGAAATCGCGCTGGCGCTGCAGCAGTGCCTGACGCACCGCCGGCAGGGCTGCGACGATGGAGGCGTCGGTGCCGGCGGCTTCGGTGCGCAATTCGGCCGCCACGTCGGCGCCGTCCAGCAGCGGACGGAACTCCCCGTTCAGGATGGTGAACGTCACGGGTAAGCGCGCGGCGGCGGCGGCCACCGCCGGCTCGTCGTCCAGCGCCAGACCCAGCCGGCGTGCGCGCAGGCCAACCAGTCGGTACAAGGCCCCGCTATCCAGAAAATGCCAGCCCAGCGTGGCGGCGAGCCAGGCGCAGAGCGTGCCCTTGCCGGTGCCGCTGGGCCCGTCGACGGTCACTACCGGCGCGGCGCTGCTCACAGGCGCAGTCCGGCAGCCCGCGCCAGCGGCGCAAACGTGGGAAAAGACGTCGCAATGGTGGCAGCCCCGTCGATCACCATCGGCCCGCTTGCCCGCAGGGCCGCGATCGCGAAAGACATCGCAATCCGGTGGTCACCGTGACTGTCAACCCGGGTGCCAGTCAGCGCGCCACCGTGAATTTCAATGCCGTCATCAAAGGTCTCGACCTGAATGCCGGCGGCGCCAAGCCCCGCGGCCATGGTGGCAATCCGGTCGCTTTCCTTGTGCCGCAGCTCCTCCGCCCCCCGCACCCGCGTCACGCCGCGTGCGCAGGCGGCGGCAATGAACAGGATAGGGAACTCGTCGATCGCGAGCGGCACTAGCGCCGGGTCGACCTCAATACCCCGCAAGTCTGCAGCGCTGACCCTGAGATCCGCGACCGGCTCGCCGCCGATGCTGCGCGGGTTGAGGCGCTCAATCCGTGCCCCCATCGCCTCCAGAATACTCAGCACGCCGGTGCGGGTCGGGTTAACGCCGACGTTGGAGAGCAGCAGTTCACTGCCCGGTGCAATGCTTGCGCCGACGATAAAAAACGCCGCCGAGGACAAATCGGCCGGGACTGTGATCGGGCAGGCGGTGAGGCGCTGCCCGCCGCGCAAGGCGACCCGCGGGCCGTCGACACTGACCTCAACGCCGCAGCCGGTCAGCATGCGTTCGGTGTGATCGCGCGTCGGCGCAGGTTCAATCACCGCCGTTTCGCCTTCGGCAAAAAGCCCGGCCAGCAGCACGGCTGACTTGACCTGGGCGCTGGCCACCGGCATCTCGAACGTGATGGCCTTGAGCGGATGTCCGCTTTCAATCACGAGCGGCGGCGTGCCGTTGGCGGCGGTGTGAATGTGCGCGCCCATGCGACCCAGCGGTTCGGTGACGCGGCGCATGGGCCGGCGGCGCAGGGAATCGTCCCCGCTCAGCGTGGCCGGAATGCCGTGGCCGGCGAGAATGCCGGACAAGAGGCGGATCGAGGTGCCGGAATTACCCATATCGAGTTCGGCCGTCGGCGCCCGCAGACCACGCAGGCCGCGACCGTGTACCCGCAGCAGGCGGCCGCCCTCGAGTTCTTCAATCTCGATACCCATCGCGCGGAACGCGCCCATGGTCGAGCGCACGTCTTCGCCGAGCAGACAGTCGCGAACCTCGGTCACGCCGTCAGCAAGGGCGCCCAGCATCACCGCGCGATGCGAGATGGACTTGTCGCCTGGCACCTGGACCGTACCGTGCAGCGCGCCGCCCGGCGCGACCGTCAATTGTCCCGCCTCGCTCATATTCGGATGCTCCTTGAGAGATAGTCGTCGCGCGCCGTCTTGGCCCGACTGAAGGCCTGTTCGAGCGCGACGGCATCGCGCGCTTCCAGCGCCTGTCGGAGCTGGCCCAGACTGGTTTCAAAATGGCCGATCATGGCCAGCAGGGCCGGCGCGTTGTTGAGCGCGATATCGCGCCACATCGGCGGATTGCTCGAGGCAATCCGGGTGAAATCGCGGAAGCCGCCCGCGGCATAGTCCATCACGCTGACCGGGGTATCGAGGTCAAGCAGGCAGTTCACCATCGCATAGGCCAGCACATGCGGCAGGTGACTGGTCGCCGCCAGCACCTGATCGTGCAGCGTGGCGTCCATGCAGAGCACCTCGGCGCCGGTGGCCTCCCACATCGCCACCACGCTGGCCAGCGCCGCCGCCGACTGCTCCGGCAGGGGCGTGAGGATGACCCGGTGCCGTTGGTAGAGTTGCGCGTTGGCGGCTTCGACGCCGCTTTTTTCGGCGCCCGCGATGGGATGTCCGGGCACAAAGCGCGGCAGCGCCGAAGGCGCCAATGCTTGTCTTGCCGCCTCAATCACACAGGCTTTGGCGCTGCCCACATCGGTGACGATGGCGTCTGCTTTCAGGCTGGGCGCAATGCGCTGGAGGATTTCGCCGGTCGCGCCCAGCGTGACGGCGACCACCACCATGTCGGCGCCGACCACCGCCTGCGCCGGATCGTGAAAGGCCTCGTCGATCACGCCGAGTTCGATCGCCCGCGCCAGGTTACCGGCGTCGCGGCCACAGCCCACGACCCGCCGCACCAAGCCGGCCTCGCGCAAGGCGCGCGCCAGCGAGCCGCCGATCAGGCCGACGCCAATAATGCACAAGGTATCAATCATCAACGGTAAAACTCTGGCCAACCGTGCCTTAGAGCACGGCGTGAGGATAGGAACCCAGCACCCGCAGCATGCTGGTGCGTTCGGCGACCCGGGCCAGCGCGCGCGCCACGTGGGGCTCGCTTTGGTGACCCTCGATGTCGACAAAAAACACGTATTCCCAGCGCCCCTGCGGCTGGGGCCGGGATTCGATCCGGCTGAGGCTGATCTGCTCGCAGGCAAAGGCTTCAAGGATTTCATGCAGCGCGCCCGGCCGATTGGGCGTGACGAACAGCAAGGAGGTACGGTCGACCCCGCTAGGCGGCACTTCCAGCCGGCCCAGCACCAGAAACCGCGTGGTGTTGCTGGGGTTATCTTCGATGTTGCGGGCGAGAATCGGCAACTCGTACAGACCGGCCGCCATTTCGCCGGCAATCGCCGCCGCGTGCGGCAGTTCGATTACTTGTCGCGCCGCCTCGGCGTTACTGCTGGCGGGGATTTGTTCGGCGCCCGGACAGTGCGCGTCCAGCCAGTGTCGACACTGCGCCAGCGCCTGTGGATGCGCCCTGATCTCGGTCAGTTGCGACAAGTCGCTGGCCTTGCTCAGCAACTGGTGGTGGACTTCCAGTAGCACCTCGCCGCAAATCAGCAGGCTGGCATCGCGCAGACAGTCGAGCGTCTGATTGACCGAGCCTTCCTGCGAGTTCTCGATCGGCACGACGCCGAAATCGGCAGTCTTGCCGGTGACCGTCCGGATGACCTCGGGAATCGACGCACAGGCGGCCAGCGTGGCAGCGCCGCCAAAATGCTTGCGCGCGGCGGTGTGGGTGTAGGTGCCGGCCGGCCCGAAATAAGCCACCGTAATGGGCTGCTCGAGCGCGAGACAGCCGGACATGATTTCGCGAATCAGGCGAGCGACTTCGTCGTCGCCCAAGGGGCCCTGATTCATGGCTTTGATGTTGCGCAGGACCTGGGCTTCGCGCTCCGGTCGATAGAGATCGGTGCCCAGCCCGGCTTCGCGCTTGATATGAGCGACCTTGAGCGCGCAGGCCGCGCGCTCGTTCAGCAGGCGCAGGAGTTCGCGGTCAATGCGGTCTATGTCGTCGCGGACGGCCTTCAGGGCTTCCTGTTCGCTCATGACCGCCCGGCCGTTCCTTGCTGAACGCCGTTACTCGTCGGCCGGCGGCTCGACAACCGCATCGGGCGCGGCCGTACCCGCTTCCGCGTCGGCCTCTACGCCTTCGGTCGTCTCGCCGGTATCGGCGACCGGTTCCACGCTGACCAGCAATTCCCCGTCGCTGAGACTGATGAGCCGCACGCCCTGCGTGTTGCGGCCGATGACCGACACTTCACTGACCGGCGTGCGCACCAGGGTGCCGCCGTCGCTGATCAGCATGATGTGGTCCTCTGGCGCGACCGCCACGGCGGCAATCACATTGCCGTTGCGCGAGGTCGTTTGCATGGCGATGACGCCCTGCCCCCCGCGGCCGTGCTTCGGAAAATCTTCGACCGGGGTGCGCTTGCCATAGCCGTTGGCGGTAGCCACCAGCACTTGCCGTTCAGGATCGACCGGAATAAGTGCGATGAGGGTTTGCCCCTCGCCGAGACGAATGCCGCGCACACCGTGCGCGTTGCGCCCCATGGGCCGCACTTCGGCTTCTTCGAACCGCACCGCCTTGCCAGCCGAACTGAACAGCATGATGTCGCGCGCGCCGTCGGTCAGCGCGACGCCGACCAGGCTGTCACCCTCGGTGAGGTCGACCGCAATGATGCCGGACGGACGGGGATGCGAGTAATCGCGCAGCGGGGTTTTCTTGACCGTACCGAAACGCGTCGCCATGAAAACAAAGCGGTCATCCACAAATTCTTTCACCGGCAGCATGGCGGTGATGCGTTCGCCTTCGACCAGCGGCAGCAAGTTGACCAATGGGCGGCCGCGCGCGGTGCGGCTGGCCTGCGGCACTTTATAGACCTTGATCCAGTAGATGCGCCCGCGGTTCGAGAAGCACAGCAGGGTGTCGTGGCTGTTGGCGACAAACAGGCGCTCGATGAAGTCTTCTTCCCGCATCGACGCGGCCGCGACGCCGCGGCCACCCCGATGCTGGGCGCGATACACCGACAAGGCCTGGCTCTTGATGTAGCCGTGATGCGAGAGCGTCACAACCATCGTTTCGTGCGCGATCAGGTCTTCCGTCGAGAGGTCTTCGTGGTTGATTTCAATCCGTGTGCGCCGCGGGTCGGCGTATTGCTCGCGGATTTCGCTCAGTTCGTCGCGAATGACCTGCATCAAGCGCTCGGGCCGGGCCAGAATGTCCAGGAGGTCGTCGATACGCGCCAGCAACTCGCGGTATTCGTCGAGAATCTTGTCTTGCTCGAGCGCCGTCAAGCGCTGCAGGCGCATGTCGAGAATCTCGCGCGCCTGTCGCTCGGACAGGCGATAGCCTTCCGGCTTGAGCCCGCATTCGGGCGGCAGATCTTCGGGCAGCGAAGCCTGCGATCCCGCGCGCTCCAGCATTTCGAGCACGATGCCCGGCGGCCAGAAGCGGGCGGTCAGGGCGGTGCGCGCTTCGGCCGGGGTCGGCGAGGCTTTGATGGTGGCGATGATCTCGTCGATGTTGGCCAGCGCAACCGCAAAGCCTTCCAGAATATGCGCACGTTCGCGGGCCTTACGCAGATCGAACAAGGTCCGCCGGGTCACCACTTCGCGGCGGTGGCTGAGGAAGCATTCCAGCAGGCTACGGAGATCCAGCGTCTTCGGTTGGCCGTCGACCAGCGCCACCATATTGATGTGGTAGGCCGACTCCATGCGGGTCTGCTGGTAGAGGTTGTTGAGCAACACCTCGGCCGATTCGCCGCGCTTGAGTTCCAGCACCATGCGCATACCGTCCTTGTCGGACTCATCGCGCAGCTCGCGGATGCCGGCAATGCGTTTATCGCGCACCAGTTCGGCAATCTTCTCGATCAGGGTGGCCTTGTTGACCTGATAGGGCAGCTCGGTGACGACAATTGAGGGCGAATCGCTGTCGGGATTCTCGATCTCGGCCTTCGCGCGCACGTGGATCGTGCCGCGGCCGGTTCGATACGCATCGCGGATCCCCGCGGCGCCGTTGATGATGCCGGCGGTCGGGAAATCCGGGCCGGGCACGATTCGCACAAGGGCATCAAAGTCGAGTTCTGGCTCGTCGATGAGCGCAATACAGGCATCCACCACATCGCCGATGTTGTGCGGCGGAATCTTGGTGGCCATGCCGACCGCAATGCCATCGGAGCCGTTGATCAGCAGATTGGGGATGCGCGCCGGCAGAACCGTGGGTTCGAGTTCCTTGCCGTCGTAGTTGGGCGCGAAATCGACCGTTTCGCGGTCGATATCAGCCAGAAGTTCGGAGGCGATGCGGTCGAGGCGGCACTCCGTGTAACGCATGGCAGCCGCCGCGTCGCCGTCAATCGAGCCGAAGTTGCCCTGGCCTTCGATCAGCGGATAGCGGTACGAAAACGGCTGCGCCATCAGCACC
>JALRCR010000169.1 GCA_023257255.1 Gammaproteobacteria bacterium
GCGAAAACAGGGCGTTAATCAAGAATTTCGGGGGCGGGCGAGATTTCTTTAGCGGTTTAATCGGATCCCGCGCGGGTGACGGCGCTCACCCGCGCGGCGTTCATCTGTGGGGGCTAGCGGCGGTCAATGAACACGCGCTCTTTGCCTATCCACATCGCAGAGCGCTGGAAATCGATGAACTTCCGCTCATCTTCAATCGCCAGCGCCATCGCACGGGTCGCTTCCGGCACGTTGGCCATGCTGAGCAGATCGGCACGGCTGAACCAGGCTTCGGCGTGTCCGCTATACGGGGCTTGTGCCGTGCCGCGGGCCGCGCGCAGGCCGTCCTCAAGCGGGTGGGCGCCGTAGTGCACCTGCAGATACCGCTGCATGCGAAAGCCGGTCGAGACGCTACGAATCAGCGGGCCATGCTGGGTGCGCCAGTAGTGTTGACCCTCGTCCAGTGCCTGTCCCGGCAGGTGTCGCAGACAGAAGAACAGCTTCACCAGCGGGCTGTGCTCGGTCGCCACCATGAACTCGCCGGGATTGACCTGCGGGTGTTCGTGCGCAAACCACAGCGGGGAATTGGGCAGGTCAATAAAGTGCTGCTCGTCGTTCAGCAGCTCGAGTCCGGCGGCGCGCCCAGCGGGCGTGTCGAAGGCTGCCAGATCTTCCGGGCTGGTCCACCACAGTTCGGCAACCCCGTCGTACGCAGGCTCCATGCCGCCACGGGCAGTGGCCAGCGCGTCGTTAATGGGGTCGTCCAGCGTGTGCAACTGGATGTAACGGTGGATCTTGAGGGTCGTCGAGTGGCGCGCCACGAGCGGGCCGTGGACCTCTCGCCAATACTGCTGAAACGCCGTGCGGCTCATGCCGGGTTTCCGGCGTAACACAAATTCGAGACGAATCATGCGGGACTCCTGTGAGTTGCGTGTGGTCGAGTCGCAGGGTAAGGCTTTGTCGGCCGTTTTGCCTCCCCGCCCTGATCGGGATTTGGGCAAAAGATCGTTACTGGTGCGCCTTCAGGTGTTTTTTGGTGCGTTTCTCATGAGGCGAAAACGCTGGCGCCCGGGCCCTGGACACCGGCCGTTCGCGCTCGGGGCCATTGCGCGCCCGGCACCAAATTTCGGCGCTACCGCCTGAACCAGCGCATCCGGGGCGTTGGGCGCCAATGCGTGCGCTTCAGTCTTTGCTATGCGGCTAGAAAAAGGAATCTTTAAGCTTTTTTTTCGGTTTTTTTGCCGCCAGCCATCGCTGATCGGAACACGCTGATTTCAGCGCCCAAGGGCGCCTCCACGGCGGGTTAGTGGAACGCGGAAGAAAAAAATTCAGAAACCCTTAAAGCAATCCCGGCCGGGTGTCGTTAGCGAAGTTGAAGACGCCGTGATCGTCTTTTCAATTCCACGATGCGTAAGGGAGCCGGTTATGAAGTTCATCCAACATCTGCCCATGCAGAAACAATTGCTGGCAGTTTTGCTCGTAATTAGTGCGGGCTTTGTCATTTTCGGTGCGTTCACATTGCGCACCATCGAGCAGGTCAAAGTCAGAGGGGATACGTATAACCAGATTGTTCAGGGCAAGGACTTGATTGCCGACATTCTGCCGCCGCCTGACTACATCATTGAGTCCTATCTGACCGTATTGCAGCTGTCGCGGACCAGCGACGCCGACCAGATTGAAACGCACTTCAAGACCATGGAGCGCCTGGAGAAGGAATACAACGACCGTATTACCTACTGGGAGCAGCAGACGCTTTCTGAGCAGACACACGATTCTTTCCTGACCGAGTCGGTCCCGCCGGCGCGCGAATTCTTCGAACTCTACAAGTCGCATTTCATGCCGGCTGTGAAGGCCGGCGACCACAAGGCGATGGACACGGTGATTGGCGAACTCAACGCGAGCTATGCCAAGCATCGCACCGCCATCGATGCCACAGTTGCCTCTGCGACCGCTGAAAATGCTGCCACCGAGACGCGCGCTTCCGAGCTGCTGACCCGGTCGCTCTACTGGTTGATAGGTGTGTTCGTGGCAACGATGGTGGTGTCGTATGTCTTCTTCCGCGGCGTTGCCCAGAATCTGGTCAAGGTGGCAGACGAAAACCTGAGCATCCGCATCGCCTTGGACAACGTGTCTGCCAGCGTGATGATGGCCAACCCGCAAAGTCAGGTGGTCTACATGAACAAGTCCGTCGAGACCTTGTTCCGTAACGCCGAGTCTGACTTGCGTAAGGAACTGCCGGCCTTCAGGGCCGACGCCGTCCTTGGCCAGGAACTTGCCCTGTTCAACAAAGCTGATGGCACGGATCGGAGCCTGATTAACGCGAACAGCAGCGAAGCGCATCGGACCCAGTTCAAGATTGGCGGTCGAACATTTGGGCTGACCTCCAACGCGGTCGTTAACGCGCAGGGCGAACGCATTGGCTCCGTGCTGGAGTGGGTGGACCGCACCGGCGAAGTGGCCATCGAGCAGGAAATTGCCGATCTGGTCTACGCCGCCGGCATGGGCGACTTCGGCAAGCGTCTGGATGTGAAGGGCAAGGAAGGCTTCTTCCGAGGCCTCAGCGAGGGCATGAACAACCTGATGAACACGAGCGAATCGGGTCTGCAGGAAGTGGCCCGGGTGCTTAACGCGCTGTCCAACGGCGACCTGACGGAAACCATGAACGGTGATTTCGCCGGCACCTTCGCGCAGTTGAAGGACGACTCGAACACCATGGTCGACAATCTGAAAGACCTGATTGCCAACATGAAGAGCGCGGCCGACTCCATCCACGTGGCCGCCCGCGAGATCTCGTCCAGCAACTTCGACCTTTCGCAGCGCTCGGAAGAGCAGGCCGCAAGCCTCGAAGAGACCGCTTCCAGCATGGAAGAACTGGCCTCTACGGTGAAGCAGAACGCCGACAACGCCCGCCAGGCCAATCAGTTGGCGGTGGCGGCGTCGCAGGTTGCGGCACAGGGCGGCGAACTGGTCGGCGGCGTGGTCGCCACCATGGCGTCGATCAACGACGCCTCGCGCCGCATCGTCGACATCATCAGCGTGATCGATGGCATCGCTTTCCAGACCAATATTCTGGCACTCAATGCGGCGGTCGAAGCTGCACGTGCCGGTGAGCAGGGTCGCGGCTTCTCGGTGGTGGCTTCGGAAGTGCGCAACCTCGCGCAGCGGTCCGCCGCGGCGGCAAAGGAAATCAAGGAACTCATTTCCGACTCGGTGACGCAGATCGACAGCGGCTCGAAGCTGGTTCGCGAGACCGGCGAAACGATGACGCAGATTGTGGCCTCCGTGCAGCAGGTGACGGACTTCATGAGCGAAATCGCCACCGCCTCCAGCGAGCAGAGTTCAGGTATCGATCAGGTCAACATCGCGGTGGCGCAGATGGAAGACACCACCCAGCAAAACGCTGCGCGGGTGGAACAAGCTGCCGCGGCGGCCAAGTCGCTGGAAGAGCAGGCGCACGCCCTGACTGAAGCGGTCAGCGTTTTCCGGCTGTAATTCAGGTCGTCTGACCGCTGGATAAATCGGCGCCGTCGGGTCTCCCCTCGACGGCGCCGATTTTTTTTGAGCCGGCGACGGCGTCAGTCCTGGCGGCCCGCTGCCGCCCCCCGTCCCCTGTGCGTCCACCGCCACGCGGGCGCCTGCCGATCCCGCGCATGGCCCCGCCCTGCGCCTGCTCATCCGCGAGCAGGTTTGGCTTGCCGGCGCATCGGGCCTGTCGTCAAATACCGACGCGCCAGAGCGTCGGTCCGCGCGCGCTATCTTTTTTGAACGCAACCAAGGAACTCATCCCATGACAGCAAAAACCTCCCATGGCATCGGCGTAGGTGTCTTTCAGGTCATCGCCGACCTCCATACCGGTGACCCCGCGGTAGTGGCCAAACGGGCCGAAGAACTGGGCTTTGACTCCTACTGGTTGCCAGAACACGCGGCGATTCCCGAAGGCTCGGGCGATGTCTATCCGGGGAAGGTTGAAGGAGGGTCGGCGCCCGACTACCTCTACAAGATGCCCGACCCGCTGATTGGTCTGACGCGCGCCGCGGCGGTGACCAGCACGATCAATCTGGGTACCGGCGTGGCGCTGGTGCCGGAACGGCATCCGGTGCTGGCGGCGAAGGAAATTGCGTCGCTCGACCATTACAGCAAAGGCCGGTTCATCTACGGCATCGGCGCCGGCTGGAACGAAGCCGAGTGCACGATGATGGGCGGCGACTTCGCGCACCGCTGGGCGCAGGTGAAGGAATACATCTTCGCGATGAAGAAACTGTGGACCGGCGAATACGTCGGCGCCGAAGGCAAATACGCCAATTTCCCGCCCAGCGTCTGCCGCCCCACGCCTTGGCGCAAGCCGCACCCGCCGATCATGCTCGGCAGTATCGGCTCGCCCAATGTGTATCGCCGCGTTGCCCAGTGGGGCGACGGCTGGCTGCCGTTTGTGATTAACCCGCAGGAAGTGGCTGACGGCCGCGCGGAGATCAACAAGTTCGCCCGCGACCTGGGGCGCGATCCGGCGACCATCAACATCACCGCATTCGCGCCGGACGGCATGTTCCGTACCCGCAAGGACATCAAGGCACTGGCGGATGCGAGCGCCAATAACGCGGTGCTGTGGCTGCAAGGGCAGAACGAGGCGGCGATTTTGAAGGAACTGGAAGTCCTGGCGGCGGAGATTTTCGACTAGGGACTGCGTCGGCGGTACGTCTGCCCGGCGGGTAGACGTACCAAGGCCGAGGCGTGAAGCGCTTGCCGAAGCGGGCATCGGCAGGCGGCGTTCGCTTTCTCAAGTGCCCCAACGCAATTGCGGAGTCTCCACATGAATGCGCCATCCCAGTCCCAGGCCTTGAAGCTCGCCCCGGGCTTTTCCTACGACGCCAGTAAAATCGAGTGGAGCAAGTTCTTCACGCCGGGCACCTGGTATCGCCTGCTGCACGTTGACGTCGCGGCTCGCACCGCCGACATGCTGGTCAAGTTCGAGCCACGGAGCGAATGCATGTATCACCGCCACGCCGCCTGCACCAGCACGCTGGTCTTGTCCGGCGAGTTGCGCGTGCGCGAGCAGGTCGACGGCGCTGAAGTCATCAAGGTAAAGCCCGCCGGCAGTTACTCGCACGGCGGCGAGGGTGAAATTCACATCGAAGGCAGCGGCGCGGAAGAGGCGGTTATTTTCTTCGGCATGCGTAGCGAGAACGACGTGATTTACGAACTCCTGAACGCCGACCTGTCGCTCAAGCGGCCGGTGACCGTACAGGACTTCTATCGCGACTGGTGTGAGCGCTGGCCGGCCGACGCGCGCTAGCGCCGGTGCGGGCGGGCCGTGAGGCGCTACCTGGCGGCAGCTGAAAGCCGGCTTCGTGCGACGCAAATTGATTGCTTCCCAGACGCTCCTTAAAGTCAACAGCGCCCTCTGTCCCGTCGATGCGGCGAGGTCACCGTTCTCATCCTCGCAGCGCTGGCCCCGCTGCCCAGCCCTGGAGCAAGCCCGCGATGACCCCTCTTCGGCCAGATGTCTGGCAACCCACGGCGGCCCATCTCGAGCGCTCGGGCGTGGCGCTGCTGGTACGCCACCTCGGCCTTGCCGACTACGACGCCTTGATGCGTTTCGCATTGGAACAGCCCGCCGCGTACTGGACGGGGGTGGCCGAGTACTGCCAGTTCGTCTGGGATGAAGCGCCGGGCGCCTATGTCGACCTGAGCGCGGGCGCCGCGCTGCCGCGCTGGTTTCCGGGAGCACGACTCAACTGGGTCAACAGCGTGTTGGCGTGGGGCGAGCGCGCTGATGGCGCGACGCGCCTCGCCGTCGTCGAAGAACATGAAGACGGCCGTGTTGAACGCCTGACGTATCCGGCGCTGCGGGAACGCGTGGCGGCCTGCGCGCAGGTGCTGGTCGGTCATGGCGCGGCCCCCGGCGAGCGGGTCGGCCTGCTGATGGAAAACGGCCTCCACGCCACTGTGGCGCTGCTGGCGATTTCGGCTATCGGTGCGGTGGCCGTGCCGCTCTTCAGCGGTTTTGGGCCAGAAGCGGTGGTGGCGCGCCTCTCGGCCGCCGGCGCGCGCCTGCTCATCGCATCGCGCGGGTTTCAGCGTCGGGGCAAGCCGGTAGCGCTTGAGCCCGTGGTGCGCGCGGCCTGGACCGACCTGCCACTGCTTGAACGGGTGCTGTGGACCTCGCCCACGAACGATGCGTCGGCGCCGCCGCGAGAATCAGACCTGGTCGCGGAAATGAACGCTGTTGCGCCAGCGTCATTCACGCCGCGCGTTGGTACTGCCAACGATCCCTTTCTGCTGATTTACACCTCGGGCACCACCGGCAAACCCAAAGGCATCGTGCACACGCAAGGCGGCTTTCCGCTCAAAATTGCTCACGACGCGCTGGTGCATTTCGACCTTGCGCCTGGCGATGTCTTTTGCTGGCCGGCCGACATGGGCTGGATCGCGGGCTCGCTGGTGCTGGCCGCGGCCCTGCTGCGCGGTGCGACGCTGGTCTGCTACAGCGGTGGTCCCGACTACCCGGATTTCTCGCGCCTTTCGCGTCTTATCGAACGCCATGGCATCACGCATTTCGGCTCCGCGCCGACCCTGATTCGCGGCATGGCCAGCCACGCGGCTGAGGCAAGCCAGGGCGATGTGTCCAGCGTCAAACTGCTGATCACCGCCGGCGAAGGCATCGACCCCGAACATTTCAGCTGGTTTCAGCAGCATTTTGGTCGTGGCACGGCGCCGCTTATCAACTACACCGGGGGGACCGAAGCCTCCGGCGCGCTGCTGGCCTCGGTGGTGGTGCGCCCGATCGTGCCCAGCGGATTTAACAGCGCGTCGCCCGGCGTGCCGGTGGCCATTCTGGGCGCAGACGGGCGCGCGCTTGTCGATACGGTCGGGGAACTCGCCGTGCGCGGCGCGTTTCTCGGCATGACCCAGTCGTTCTGGCAGGACGATGCGCGCTATCTCGATACCTATTGGCAGACACTGCCTGGCATCTGGGTGCATGGCGACCTCGCGCTGCAGCGCGCCGACGGCCAGTTCTTCATGCGCGGCCGTTCCGACGACACGCTGAAAGTGGCCGGTAAACGTCTGGGGCCGGCGGAAGTGGAAGAAGCGGTGCTGAAGTTGCCGGAGATCAGCGAGGCCGCCGCCATTGGCGTGCCGGATGCCGAGCGCGGCGAGCGGTTGGTGGTCTTCGTGATCGCCGCGCACGCGGCCGCCGACGCGGCGGCGGTTGCCGCACGGGTGACGACGCAGGTGGAGTCCCAGCTCGGTCGACCGTTTCGGCCCGCGGCTGTTCACTGCGTCACTCAGCTGCCAAAGACCAGAAGCTCGAAGACCATGCGGCGGGTCATTCGCAACCTCTATTGCGGAAATCCGCCGGGTGATTTGTCCGCGCTCGATAATCCCGCGGCGCTGGATGAAATCCGGCGCGCGGCCGCCGGCGCCGCCAGTTGAAGCAGCGCCCGCCAGCCATATCTCAATTTGTACGGAAGGAAGACCCATGCGTTACGAAGATTTTCAGCACATCCGCTTTGAGTGGAAAGAAGACGGCGTGCTGCTGGCCACGCTCAATCGTCCCGAGGTCATGAACGCCACCAATGCCAGACTGCATTGGGAACTGACCAAAGTCTGGGGCGTGATTCACGACGATCCGAACACC
>JALRCR010000016.1:0-28561 GCA_023257255.1 Gammaproteobacteria bacterium
GGCACCTATAGCAGCTACTCGTTGGTGGCGACCTACGCCAGTTTTTTCTGGATCCTCGCCGGACTGATGATGCTGCATCCGGTGCTACGCAGTCCGCGGCAAATGTGGGTGCTGGTGCCCATCGCGCTCATGGCCATGCTGGTCTGCGGCACCTTGCTCGCGCGGGGTATGGCGCTGCCTTATCGGCAACCGCAAGCCCTGTCGCTTAATCCGCAGTTGCTCGAATTTGGCACCCCGCCCTCCCGGCTGTGGGTAAGCGCCGCGGTCGCGGACTACATGCACGATGCGGCCCGCACCGCGCGGCAGGCCGGGTTTGCAGCGGGAACGCCGGTCATCGACCTGACGGGCCAATCGCCGGGCCTGGTGTTCGGCCTTAAGGGCGTCGCGCCCGGCGCGCCCTGGCTGCTCGGCGGTTATCCCGGCAGTCGGACGTTCACCGAAGCGGCACTTGCACGCGCGAGCTGCCAAACGCTGGCGAACGCCTGGCTGCTGCTGGAGCCGG
The DNA here is from genome assembly GCA_023257255.1 of Gammaproteobacteria bacterium. GTDB lineage: Bacteria > Pseudomonadota > Gammaproteobacteria. The sequence continues at coordinate 503 of JALRCR010000016.1, forward strand.
ATGGACGACGGGCAATCCCCACCGAGTCACTCGAAACCTTTGGCGCGGCCTTGAATCGTGACTACAGCGAGGCGGGACGATGGGAGGTGGCAGCTGGCGTTGGGGGGCATAAGGCGCCCAGAACGCAGGTCTTGTACCAGCCGCTGACGGTGCCGGCGGTGCAGGACCGTTGCGAGGCGCTGAGGCGCGCCGCAACGCCCTGATCCGACAGCGCTAGGCGCGTTTCTGACTCAGTTCCTGGTACAAGGCCAGCAGGCGACTCGCTTGCGCGGGCCAGCCGTATTTTTCGCGCGTGTGTTCGATGGTGGCGGCCGAAGCCCGCATGGCCTGCGGATTCGCCACGATTTGCCGGATGCCGGCCGTGATGGCAGCGGCATCGGCCGGCGCCACCACCAGACCGGCGCCGGTCTCTGTCACCAGTCGCTCCAGTTCAATGAGCCGTGAGGCAAGCACCGGCACGCCCCCCAGAATGCTTTCCAGCAGCTTGTTGGGAAAACAGTATTCGTAGCTGAGACAGACCGGCTGAATTAGCACCAGCGAGACGTCTGCGCTGCGGATGAAACTCACCACCTGCTCATGCGGGACGGGGTCAACCACGTGGAGCCGCGTGCTGACCTTAAGTGCCGCAGCCTGCGCGAGCAGGCGCGCTGTTACGCGCTCGTCGCGCGGTCCGACCAGCGCCAGGTGGAGCTCCGGGTACTGGGCAAGGGTCTCGACGCCGTACTCGATGCCGCGATTAAAAGTGACTTTCCCAACATACACGGCGAGCGGTGTCGTGATGTCCAGTCCCAGCGCCTGGCGGATATCCGTCTGACTGGACTGTGCCGGATGGTCGTCAGGGGAATTGAGCACTACCGTCGGCCGCTGAATCGCGTAGTGGCGAGCGAGGTAGTCCGCAATGCTGTCGCACACGGTAATCACGGCATCCGTGCGCGTGATCAAGAATTTCTCAGCGCTCGCCCGGAGCTTTTTTTCCCAGGCCGAAAAAAAGCCGTTACGACCCAGTTCGAGTTCATGAGAATCGTAGATCAGCGCGGCCGGATGATTTCTCGCGTAGCGCCAGCCGCCGAGCAGCGTCGCCATTTCGTGCGCATGCACGACATCGGGTTGGAGATCCTGCAGCGGCTGATGAAAAATCCTCGCGTAGCGCGCCAGCGCAAGCCCGCTAGGGGTAAGTCCTTTTAACAGGGCGTGGCGCGCGAGTTTCTGGCCCGCGGCACGGGTTCGCCGGATCGCTGCGCGTGGATAGCGCAGCGCCAGGTGCAGCCCAAACGCCAGCGCTCGCTGCAGGAAGGGCGGCCTGGCGGGCGCCGCAACGGCTTGGTCAGCGACCTCGGGAGCGGGCGTTGCAGGGGCGGATTGGGGCGAGGCCTCAGCGCGTGCTGCCGCGCGCTGCCCGGCATGCCAGGGCAGGGTGTAACGCAGGTAGGTCACGCCGTCGCGCACTTCCTTGCGGGCCAGTCCGGCGGCCCAGACCGCCAGAATGAATACCTCGTGACCTGCGTCGCTGAGCGCGCGCGCCTCCCGAATCACCCGCGCATCGTTTTCGCAGGGATTGTTGATTAGCATCGCGATACGCATGACTCGGGTCCTTAGAAAAGTCTGCCGAACGACACCGGGCGACAGCGGGGGCCGAGGCGGGGCAAACGGGATAGTGTCCCGACGATTATAGGGGATTGCCGCACAATGCTGCCCCCGCCGCGCGCACCCTGTCTGCACGCGAAGCTGGCGCGGCATGACGTACTATCGCGGGGTGTTCGCCTGGTTCGCGGCCGCGCCGCGCCGGGGAGCGGCGAACGCAGAACGGCACCCGTACAAGCTGGAATCTCGAAACATGAGTCAATCCCCGGCCGACCTTGAACCGACCCGGACCAGCAGCGGTCGCCTGCGCGAGTACCTCAATTTCCTGCGCTGGTTCGCGCGGGAGTTGCGCCCCTGGTGGCCTCGCTTCGGCTGGTCGGCGGCCTGCAGTCTTGGCGGTGCGCTGGGGCATCTGGCGGGTTTTGTGGTGGTTTTCAAATACGTGGCGGCGCTGCAATCCGACCGCCAGCTCGCCATCGGCTCGCTAGTGATTGGCCATGTCACCAGCGCCCCGGTCTTTGCCGGCGCGACGCTGCTGGTGCTGGCGCTGATGTTGTTCGCCGCCGTGCTTGAGTTTCAGGGCCGCGCACTGGCTGCCCGCATCAGCCACGACTATCGGCTGCACACGGAGCAGAGCCTGTGGGTGCGCCTCAGCGCCCACAACGCTAATCCTGCCGCGCGCAGGCCGCCGCTGCCGGACTCGCGCGTGCTGGCGTTAATGCGCGAAGTGCGCGCGGCCGAGACGGCGGCGCGCCTGCTCGCATTGGGCCTGTCGAATCTGCTGATCCTGCCGGTTGGGCTCACGGCGATGTGCGTAATCGACTGGCAGTTGACGCTCATTGTGCTGGCGCTGGCGCTGGCCAGTAGCGCGGCGTTTTATCGCATCAGCCTGCAAGTCTCGCAGCAGCGACAGACCGAGCAGCAGCTGCTGCAATCGGTACAGGAAGAGCGGCGCGGCTTGCTTGAGCGTTGCGCCGGCGCTTTCGCGCCCTTGCTGCCCGATGACCCCGAACTCGAGCGCCTCTATCGCACGGGCGCGACGGGCAAGACGGCAAACGCCTTGCTGGCGCAATTTCTGACGACCCAGCGCGGCGGGCTCATCGGACAGTGTGTGGTGGCGGTCGCGACAGCGGCCATTTTCCTGGCCGGCGGGCTGCACGCGGTCAGCGCCGGTCACGGCTGGACGCAGCTGTTGCTGTATCTGGTCGTCTTGCGGCTGGTGGGGGGGAAACTCGCGGCCTCGGCGCGCACCCTCATCGCGCTGAACCGCCACTATGCGGGCCTGCGCCGTTATGTGCTGCAGGTGCACGCATTGGAAGACCGCGCCCCGGAGCAGGGACAGCCAGCAGATTCGAGCGGACTGTCCTTAAGTCTGGCCGATGGTTCGCTTGCGGTATGTCAGGCAGGTGAAGTCGTCGCGGTGCTGGGGCCGTCGCGGATGACGACCAGCTTGCTGGGTCAACTGGTGGCGGCGACTTCAAGCAGCGGACGACTGGCGGTCGGAGGAATTGCGCAAGCCAAACCGGCCCCCAAGATGTGGTACGCCAACTGGGGGCGGGTGCTGAGCCTGCCGCGAAAGGCGTGGCGTGAAGCCGCTACGTCGCGATTGAACGCGCTGGGATTGGACGACATGGCGCGCAGCCTGACGGCACTGCCCGAGTCTCCGCGCAAAGGATTTGTGGCTTCGGACGAGCACCGCGCGCTGTCGCTGATGCTCAATCTTTTTCGCCTGCTCGATTCGGGTGTGCGGCACATCGTGCTGGAGTTTGATGATTTGAGGACGCAACCCGAAGCCACGCGCGTCGCGCTGCTGGCGGTGGCCAGACAGGCCACCGGCGTCGTTTTTGTGCGGATTACGCTCCCGCGATTCGCCGCACTGTGTTGCGCCACGCGCGTGCTCGCGAGCGACGGTGAGCGATTGCTCCCGGAAAACGCGGCAGACGCGGGCCCTGAGTCAGTCCGGCCGCTCCCAGCGGAAGAAGATGTCTTGCGGGAGCTTGAGCAGGCGCAGACCTTTGATGTACTGGACGAGTAGGCCGGCGTCGCGCGCTGGTTAGCCGGTGCGCGCCTGAACCCGCTCGTATAGCGACTGAATGAACGCCGCGGTCCGGCCCAGCAGTCCGGTCTTGTCGATATGTGCCGCCGCCGCCCGCCGGACCTCTGCTCTCGATTGCTGACGCATGGCCAGCGCAAAAGAAAGCATGCCTGCCAACTCGGCGCCGCCTTTACGCATGAAGGGAAAATCCGCCGGCAAGGCCGAATCCTGATGGTCTGCCCAGCAGGGGAGGCCGCCGGCCAGATACTCGCGCACTTTGAGCGTGCAGGCTTCGCGCATGCCTTTTCGTGCCAGCGCCAGCGTACTGAGCCCGAGGTCGCAACGCCCCATCAGGGTGGCAATGGCGTCGGGCGCAAGGTGGCCGGTACAGATGATGCGTGGGTCGCGTGCTGCCCGCTCGCGTTCGGCGTTCGGCAGTTCACCGACGAGATACAGTTCAAATGCGGCGCTTGATCGTTCGGTCGCATCCAGCAGCAGGTCAAGGCCGTGCCACGCGGCAAAGCGCGAAGCAACGAACAGCAGTTTAGGCACGCCGTCACGCGCATCCGCTGCCAGCGGCTGCGCCGAGAGGTCGATGCCATTAGCAACCACGAGCGCTGGCAGGCGGCGCGCAAGGCGGGCCTGTTCGTAGGCAGCGATTTCGGCGGTTACCGCGATGAGGCCGGTGCTACGCGCCAGCGTGCGCAGGCCAAGATGACGCTCAATCGCGGCCTTGAGGTGACCCTTTATGCCGCCGGTCTGCGCGGATTCCTCAATCTCGAACGTGTGATGAATGGTCACCACGCGCTGGAACCAGCCAGCGAACAAGGCCTGTATCGGGTCGGCCAGCGAGTAGCGCAATAACACGATATGCCCCGCCCGCTGCGCCGCAAGGACTGCCCGGAAAAACTGCAGCCGCGCGCGGAGGTAGCCACCCCAACCGGCGTAGGGCGTGTGGACCTGCCAGGGCGCCGTGGGCAGATCGCCCGAGTACACGCAGACTTCCCAGTCCAGCTCCAGCGCACGCGCCGCGTCGTGTTCGGCCGCAAGTTGATGGAAGACGCCGGCCGGCACCGTCTTGAACAGGTTCATGTGCACGATGCGCATGCGAACCTAGCCCACCGAAGTCCTGTGCAAAGCAGACCCTACAGGCAACAATGCCGGTCGATGGCCTGTGCCCTCACGCTGAAGGGAAGTGCCGCGCCAGCGTGCCGGGCGCCATGTGCCGCAAATTTCTGGTTGATAGTCGGCAGCGTCTGGCGGGCGCTGGACGGCGCCTAGGCGGGTGCGTTTGTGCTGAAAGTGGTTCATCTCATTTCCGGGCTGGAAGCAGGCGGCGCCGAGCGCTCGCTGGCAAATCTGGTGGCAGGACTGGACCGGGCGCGGATCCGGAACGTGGTGATTTCCATGACCGGGCGCGGTTTCTTCGGCGAGATTATCGAACGCAACGGAACCCCGGTACACGTCCTGAATATGACACGCGGCGTGCCGTCTGTAAGCGCCCTGTACCGGCTTCGCCAACTGCTGCGCGCCGAGCGCCCGGACCTCTTGCAAACCTGGCTCTACCACGCAGATTTGCTGGGGCTGATCGCCAAGGGTTTCGCATCGGAGCTGCCGCTGGTCTGGAACCTGCGCTGCTCAAACATGGCCCTCGAAAGCTACCGACCCCTGACCCGTCTGGTTCGGCGTCTGCTGGTCGCCGGTTCACGCCAGCCGGTGGCGGTAATTGCCAATAGCCGCGCGGGCGCTGATTTTCACCAGCGCCTCGGCTACGCCGCGCGACGCTGGGCCGTGATCCCGAACGGGTTTGATGCCGCGCTATGGCGGCCTGACGCTGACGCGCGGCGGGCGGTGCGGGCCGAACTCGGCATTCCCGACGATGCGCCCGTGCTGGGACTGGTCGCGCGCGTCGATCCGGCCAAAGACCACACGACGTTCCTGCGCGCGGCGCAGCGGGTGCACGCGGCGTTGCCGGCGTGTCGCTTTGTGCTGGCAGGCGGCGAGGTGCCGTCGCTGGCGCCGGCGGTGGCCGCGCATGGGCTTGGCGCCGTGACTCATTTGCTGGGGCCACGACCGGATGTGCCGCGCCTGAACGCCGCCTTTGATGTCGCCTGTCTTAGTTCTGCCTTCGGTGAGGCGTTTCCCAACGTGCTGGGCGAGGCCATGTGTTGCGGCGTGCCCTGCGTCACGACCGATGTGGGCGATGCGGCGCTGATCGTTGGCGCGACCGGCCGGGTCGTGCCGCCCCGCAATCCGCAGGCTCTGGCCGAGGCCGCGCTAGCGCTGCTGGCCATGGAGCCGGCGGCCCGCCAGACGCTGGGCGCGCAGGCCCGGGCGCGGGTGGTGGAGGAATATTCGCTGAGCGCCACGCTCGGTCAGTACACGGCGCTGTATGAAGACCTGCTGTCAGTCCGCTAAGCGCGCCGTTTACGCAGGGAGTCCGCGCTGATGTGTGGCCTGGCCGGGATCTGGTCGCTGGCGGCGTCGGGCGATGCGGCCGCGCTTGCTGCGCGTTGCGCGTCGATGACCGCCGCCCTGCAGCACCGTGGCCCGGACGATGGGGCGGTCTGGACCGACCCGTCTGCGGGGCTGGTGCTTGGTCATCGGCGGCTGGCCATTCTCGATCTCTCACCGGCCGGCGCGCAGCCCATGGTCTCGCGCGATGGCCGGTTTGTGCTGGTTTTTAACGGGGAAATCTACAATTTTTCGAGCCTGCGGGCGGAGCTTGAGACGCTCGGCGTGGTCTTTCGCGGCCACGCGGACACCGAAGTGCTGCTGGAGGCCTGTGGCCTGTGGGGCCTTGGCACGACGCTTGAACGTCTGAACGGCATGTTTGCCTTTGCGCTGTGGGACCGGCTTGAGCGGCGGCTTCATCTGGCGCGGGATCGCATGGGCGAGAAGCCGCTCTATTACGGCTGGAGCGGGTCGCGGCTGTTGTTTGCGTCTGAGCTGAAGGCGCTGCACGCCGCCGGCGATTTTCAGCCGACGGTCGACCGTGATGCGCTGACGCTCTATCTGCGGCACGGCTACGTGCCCGAACCACACAGCATCTATCAGGGCATCCGAAAACTGCCACCGGGAACGTCGCTGACGCTGACCGACCCGACGCCCGGCGTGCTGCCTGCGCCAAGGCCTTACTGGACTTTGTCCAGCACGATTCTCGACGCGCACCAACAGGGTTTTGCGGGTGACGCCGCGGCCGGGGTCGACGCCCTGGAGAGCACGCTCAAGCAGGCCGTTGAACTGCGCATGGTGGCGGATGTGCCGCTGGGCGCGTTTCTGTCGGGCGGCATCGACTCCTCCCTGATCGTGGCCTTGATGCAGGCGGCGAGCAGGCGTCCGGTGAAGACCTTCACCATCGGCTTCGACGTGCCGGACTACGATGAAGCGCCGCATGCGCGCGCGGTGGCGCGGCATCTGGGTACCGAACACACGGAGCTCTACGTCCGGCCGGAAGACGCGCTGTCCGTCATCCCGCGCTTGCCGACGATGTATGACGAGCCGTTCGCCGATTGCTCGCAGATTCCCACCTTTCTGGTCAGCGCGCTGGCGCGGCAACAGGTGACGGTCGCGATGTCCGGCGATGCGGGTGATGAGCTATTTGCCGGCTATTCGCGCTATGCGGTCGCCAACGGGCTGTGGCAGCGTCAGCGGCGGTGGCCCTTGGCACTGCGACGCGCGACGGCGGCGGGCTTGCGCGCGGTCTCGCCGGCGACCTGGGACCGGGTCTTCAATCTGCTTCATCCGCTGCTACCGCGCGCGGCCCGCCAGCCGATGCCCGGCGACAAGCTCCATAAGCTGAGCCGCCTACTGGCCGAGGACGACCCGCTGGCGATGTACTTCAAGCTCATCTCGCTGTGGCAGACGCCGGCGGAGGCGGTACCCGGTGCGCAGGAGCCGGCCAGCGCGCTGGCGCTGGCGGCCGCGGCGCCGGCAGGGCTTAACACCATCGAGCGGATGATGTACGTCGACAGCCTGCACTACCTGCCCGGCGACATTCTGGCCAAGGTTGACCGGGCCAGCATGGCCTGCAGTCTGGAAGCGCGGGTGCCGTTTCTCGATCCGGCGGTGGTGGCGCTGGCCTGGCGACTGCCGTTCGACTGGAAGCTGCGCGGCGGCGTGGGTAAGTGGGTCTTGCGTGAACTGCTTGCGCGCTACGTGCCGCGACCGCTGTTTGAACGGCCCAAGCGCGGTTTTGCAGTGCCTATAGACCAATGGTTGCGCGGGCCGCTGCGTGACTGGGCCGAGCACCTGCTGGCGGAGCGGCGTTTGGCTGAAGCCGGTTTCTTTGCGCCAGCGATGGTTCGCGCGGTGTGGCGGGCGCATCTGGCTGGCGGCCAGAACCTGCAGTACATGCTCTGGCATGTGCTGATGTTCGAAGCCTGGCGGGAACGCTGGCATCCCTAGCGTGAGGCGGGGCGCCAACGCTCCCGCCAATTGCGCGCGTCCCTTAAACTGCGCGCCTGCCTCGCCGTCTGCGGGGCGAAGGAAAACCCGTCTTGCCCAGCACCGCGCCGCTCATCCTCTTCGTCGTCACCGAAGACTGGTATTTCTGGTCGCACCGGGTCGGGGTGGCGCGGGCGGCGCAGGCGGCGGGCTATCGCGTAGCGCTGGCGGCGCGCTTCGGCGCGCATCGTGCCCTGATCGAAGCCGCCGGCATCGAGTGCATTGAACTGCCGTTTGAGCGCTCGCTGCGTCATCCCTTGCGCGATGTGTCGGCCGCCTGGCGGCTGTGGAAACTGATTCGCGAACGCGCGCCGGCGCTGGTGCATCTGGTCGCCTTGAAGCCCATTCTGCTGTCGCTGCCGGCGGTGTTGACGGCGGGCCGTACGCGCTTTGTCCACGCGATCACCGGTATGGGCTATCTCTTCGCGACCGCCGATGGCTTCGGGCGCGTCATTCAGCGCGCGGTGCGGCCGCTGCTGGGGCTTATCCTGCGGCGGCCGAACGCGCACTGCATCGTGCAAAACGCGGACGATCTGGCGGTCCTGGCAAGCCTCGGCGTTGCGATAGACGACCACGCGACGCTCATTCCGGGTTCCGGCGTTGACCTTGCCCGCTACACGCCCGCGCCTTTGCCTACTGAGGACGCGCCCATCGTGCTCCTGCCCGCGCGCATGCTGCGTGCCAAGGGGGTGGGCGAATTGCTGGCTGCGGCGCCGCTGGTGCGGGCCCGCTGCCCGACGGTCCGTTTTGTACTCGCCGGCGGTCTCGACCCGGATAACCCGGCCGCCTATACCCGGCAGGAACTAGAAGCGCTGGTGGCGGAGGCCGGTGCCGAGTGGTGGGGCGCCCAGGACGATATGCCCCGCGTCTACGCCGCGGCGACGCTGGTGTGTCTGCCTTCGACCTATCGCGAGGGCGTGCCCAAGGCGCTGATCGAGGCGGCCGCCTGCGCGCGGCCGCTGGTCTCCACCGATACCCCCGGCTGCCGCGACATCTGTCGTGAGGCCATTAGCGGGGTGCTGGTGCCCCCGCGGGAGGTGGCGGCGCTGGCCACGGCCTTGATTGAACTGCTGACCGATCCGGCGCGCCTGCAAGCCTTGGGCACCGGTGCGCGGCAACTCGCCGAGGCCGAGTTTGGCGCTGAAGCGATCCACGCACAGACCCTGGCCTGTTACGCCCGGCTCGGCGTGCGACCTACACAGGGAGCTGCTTGATGCGCGTGCTGGTGACGGGTGCCAACGGCTTTGTCGGTCAGCATCTGGTCAAGGCGCTGGCAGCGCAGGGCCATGAGGTGGTGGCCGCTGTGCGCGCGGCTGGCGTGCCGGTGGCCGGCGCCGCGCGCAGTCTTGCCATTGGCGAACTGGATGGCACGACCGACTGGCGCGACGCGGCGCTGGGCTGTGAGGCGCTGGTGCATCTTGCTGCCCGTGCCCACCGTGGCGAGCCGACCAACGCGACGGCACTGGCCGAGTTCAGCCGGATTAACGTTTTGGGCAGCGCGCGGCTGTTGAGCGAGGCGCTGGCCGCCGGGATCGGCCGCTTTGTGCTGCTCAGTTCGTGCAAGGTTTATGGCGAAGTCGCCGCGCGTGACGCCGCGGGTGGTCCGCTGCCCTTTACGGCCAGCAGCGCGCTGGCACCCGCCGGCCCCTATGGCACGACCAAGGCGCAGGCGGAGGCGCATTGGCTCAAGGCCACGGCAGCGGCTGGCGCGAGCCTGACGATCCTGCGCCCGCCGCTCATTTACGGGCCGGGGCAAAAGGGCAATCTGGCGGCGCTGATGCGCGCCATAGCGGGCGGCTGGCCCTTGCCGCTCGCGGCGATTCACAATCGCCGCAGCTTTCTGTACGTGGGCAATCTGTGTGACGCCATCCTGCGCGCCCTGACGCATGTCCCTGCGGGCGTCCAGCGGGTCTATCCTCTCAGCGATATCGATTTGTCTACGCCCGCGCTGGTTCACGCGCTGGCGGCCGGGCTGGGTCGTCCCGCCCGGCTGTGGCCGGTGCCGGCGAGCCTGCTGCGTCTGGCGGGACGGCTGACCGGGCGCGACGCGGCGGTGGCGCGCTTGTGTGATTCGCTGTTGGTCGGTCGCGCGGAAATCACGCAGGACCTGCAGTGGCAGCCCGCAATCGGGCTGGCCGCGGCGATGGCAATGACCGGCGATTGGTTCAAGGTCCACCAATGACGCTGGCGCTTAACGCGGTTTTGTCGCTCTTTGTGGCGCTGATCTTGACCGGTCTCGTTCGGCGCTACGCGCTGTCGCGTGCCGTGCTTGACCTGCCCAACGCCCGCAGCCTGCATGCCGTGCCCGTGCCGCGAGGCGGCGGGCTGGCCCTGTTGCCGCCGGTATTGCTGGCGGCACTGGCCGAGACCCTCAGCCGGGGCGAAGGCCTGCGCACGACGCTGGTGTTTATTGGCGGCACGGGCCTCCTGGCGCTGCTCGGCTGGAGCGATGACCAGCGGCCGCTTAGCGCCAAAGCGCGTTTCGCGCTGCAGTTCTGCATTCTCGGCCTTTGCCTTTACGCCCTGTGGTGGGCACCGGCCAGCCCGTTTGGTCTGGCCTGCGGTTTGTGCCTGCCCGTGATGGTGTGGTTCGTGAACCTGTACAACTTTATGGACGGCAGCGATGGGCTGGCGGGTAGCCAGGCCTTGGCCGGTGGGCTGGGTGTTGCGCTGCTCGGGACGCTGGAAGGCATGCCCGGCATTGCCCTGACCGGCGCCGCGCTGGCCGGCGCCAGCGCAGGATTTCTCTACTGGAACTGGTCACCGGCAAAAATTTTCATGGGCGACGTCGGCAGCTATTTTCTGGGCGGCGCCTTTGCCCTGTTGCTATTGCGCGCGGGCCTCGCGGGCAGCACGCCGTGGCCCTGGCTGTTGCTCTTCGTGCCCTTTGTCACCGATGCCACCTGCACCTTGCTGTGGCGCATGGCGCGCGGCGAGCGCTTTTGGCAGGCGCATCGGGAACATGCCTATCAGCGCCTGATCTTGCGCGGCTGTTCGCATCAACAGGTAGCGCTGGGCTGCCTGCTGTTGAATCTCATGGTCTTGCCGATCGCCTGGCTGGCCTGGCACCGTCCGGCGGCAGGGCCGGGCCTGACGTTCGCGGTTTATGCGCTGGCTGTCGTCATGTGGTGGCGTGTACCGCGTCAGGCAAACCCCGCGCGCTGATTGACGCTGAATGCCTCCCCTTCAACTGCTACCATGCAACGCGTTGTCCCTGCTCGCGTGCACCGCTTTGTGAAACGCATATTCAGCATCCGCAATCTGGTCATCACCCATGACCTGCTCATGATTGCGCTGGCCTGGGGGCTGGCGCTGTGGGCGCGCTTCAATTTCACCCTGCCGCCGTCCGACTTTCTGCAACCCGCCCTGCGCGCTTTGCCGGTGGTGCTGGGCGTGCAGGGGCTGGTTGCCTGGCATTTCCGGCTGTATCGCGGGCTTTGGCGCTTCGCGAGTTTGCGCGACCTGTCGAACATCCTTTTCAGCGCCGCGGTGGGCGTGGTGCTGATCGCGCTGGCCTTGTTCGTCTGGAATCGCCTCGCCGGCATTCCGCGCTCGATGCTCATCCTGTACCCGCTGTTTCTGGCCTGCTGTCTGGGCGCGCCGCGCGTGTTGTACCGGCTGGCCAAGGACCGCTCGCTCTCGGTGCCGGCCGATGCCGTGGGCGAACGGGTCATCATTGTGGGCGCCGGCACCGCAGGCGAAATGCTGATCCGCGATTTGTTGAAACAGGCCGCCGGCGTGCCGGTCGGGCTGGTCGACGACCGGCCCGGGCTTGAGGGCATGCGTATCCACGGCGTGCCGGTGCTGGGCGGCATCGAGGCCTTGCCGGCGCTGGTGCGGCAGCACGAGGTGGAACTGGTCTTGATCGCAATTCCCTCGGCGGGCAACGAGGAAATGCGCCGGATCGTGCGGATCTGCGAACAGGCCGGATGCGCGTTTCGCACCTTGCCGCGTCTGCAGGATCTGGTCAGCGGCGGAGCAGGTCTCGGTGAACTGCGCCCGGTCGCGATCGAAGACCTGTTGGGACGGAGCACCGTCGCGCTCGACTGGGAAGGCATTCAGCGCCAACTGCGCGGCCAGACGGTGCTGGTGACGGGCGGTGGCGGGTCCATTGGCGCAGAACTCTGCCGCCAGTTAGCAACGCTGGGTCTGGCCCGTCTGGTCGTTTTTGAGCGTAACGAGCACAACCTCTACCTCATCGAGCGCGAAATTCGCCAGCGCTTTCCGCAGATCAGTCTGCAGCCCCTGCTTGGCGACGTGTGCGATGAGGTGGCGGTGGACCATGTGTTCAGCACACACCGGCCGCGGATGGTCTTTCACGCCGCCGCCTACAAGCATGTGCCGATCGTCGAGGCGCAAATCAGGGAAGGGGTGCGCAACAACGTGCTGGGGACGGCGGCGGTGGCCGACGCGGCCCAACGCCACGGCTGCGCGGCGATGGTGCTGATTTCCACCGACAAGGCCGTGCGGCCCAGTAGCGTCATGGGCGCCACCAAGCGCGTGGCGGAGCTGGTGTGCGAACGGCGCAATCACGCGCAGACCAGCACGCGCTATATCACCGTACGCTTCGGCAACGTGCTGGATTCCGCCGGCAGCGTGGTGCCCCTCTTTCGCGAGCAAATTGCGCGCGGCGGCCCGGTGACCGTCACGCACCCCGAGGCGACCCGCTTCTTCATGACCATTCCCGAGGCCAGCCAGCTCATCCTGCAGGCCGCAGCGGTCGGGCAGGGCGGGGATATTTTCGTGCTGGATATGGGTGAGCCGGTCAGCATCACCTATCTCGCCGAACAGCTGATTCATCTATCCGGTAAACGGCCGGGGCAGGACATCCAGATTGTGTACACCGGCTTGCGGCCGGGGGAAAAACTGGTGGAAGAACTCTTCAACGAAGATGAAAACTTGCGGGCGACAGCCCATCCCAAGCTCTTCCTGGCGGCGCATATGCGCCAGGATCCAGCCCGAATCGACCGCCTGTTCGGGCAGTTGCGGGCGGCCAGCGAGGCTTTCGATGAAGGCCGGCTTCAGGCGCTGTTAACCGAAGCTGTGCCAGAACTGGCGCAGACCGGCGCCGACGGCGGCAGCGCCAGTTCCAGAGTTGTCCCTTTCAAACGGAGTTCTACGTGACGATCAAAGTGCGCAAAGCGGTGTTCCCGGTGGCGGGCCTCGGCACCCGATTTTTGCCGGCCACCAAGGCCAGCCCCAAGGAAATGCTGAATGTGGTGGATAAACCGCTGATTCAATACGCGGCCGAAGAAGCGGTGGCGGCCGGAATCAAGGAGTTGATCTTCGTGACTGGGCGGGCCAAGCGCTCAATCGAAGACCATTTCGACAAAGCCTACGAACTCGAAGCCGAACTCGAGAAGGGCAACAAGCAGCAGATGCTCGACATCGTGCGCAATATCCTGCCCGCGGGCGTGTCCTGCATTTATATCCGGCAGGCCGAGCCGCTGGGGCTGGGGCACGCGGTGCTATGCGCCAAGCCCGCGATCGGCAACGAGCCTTTCGCCGTGCTGTTGGCCGACGACCTGATTGACGGAGGCGTCAAGGGCTGTCTGGGCCAGATGGTTGATGTGTACGGGCACTACAACACGGGCGTCATTGCCGTGCAGCCGGTGCCGCCGGCCGACACCGACAAATACGGCATCGTGGAAATCCGCCCGATTGACCAGCGCGTGGGCAAAATCCAGAGCATCGTTGAGAAGCCAAAGCCGGCGGCGGCGCCGTCGACGCTGGGGGTGGTGGGACGCTACATCCTGCCGCCGGAGATTCTGGATATTCTGGAGCAGACGCAACGTGGTGCTGGCGGGGAAATCCAGCTCACCGACGGCATTGCTACCCTGCTGAACCGGCAACAGGTGCTGGCCTACGAGTTTGAAGGGCGGCGCTACGACTGCGGGTCGAAGCTGGGCTATCTGGAGGCGACGGTCGACTACGCGCTACGCCATCCGGAACTCCATCTCAACTTCGGAAATTACCTGAAGGGAAGGTTGGAGAGCCTCTGAAGATACGGGGCCGGCGTGGCCGGCCCCAAATCTGGCGCTGGCTTTAGATCCGGTCGAGCAGGCGGCGCTTGCGGGCTAATTCCTCATGCAGGAAGGCGAGCGCGCGCTGGGAGTGTTCGTCTTCAGGGATGCCGGCGGCGGCGATCAGGTCTTCGAGTTCGGCGATTTCTTCCAGTACCTCGTCGTGTTCGCCAGGTGTACCCAGCAACGGGAAGAATGCTTCCAGGGTCTTCAGTTCATCTACCAGCAGGTTCCAACCTTCCGACATACCGCTCTGGCCCATATTCGCCCCCCTCGTTTCGCGATTTTTACTTAGGCGATCGATCTGATCAGTTTTATAATGAAGATCGACTAACGCGCTGATCTTAATCCGGATACTAGCGTAACAAAATAATTCACTTCAACCAGTTTTCGTGCATGCGCGGAGACCTTTTCAGCGAGCAGCAATCCGATGACAAATGCCCGACCGGTGGTGGCGCAGGCTTCTGTGATGCCCGACGACAGCCTGGCCGTGTTGTCCCAGACCGAGGTGAACAATCTGTGTGTGGCACGGAGCGGGCCGGTCTACGACACCTTTCGGCGCTGCGCGCTGGCGGCGCTGACCAGCGGCATCGAGACCGATAACGCGCGTGAGTTGCTGGAAACTTACGCTGACTTTGACGTCAACTTTGAGCAGGTCGACCGCGGCCTGCGCCTGCACCTGACCAATGCACCGGCCAACGCCTTTGTCGACGGACAAATGATTCGGGGCATCCGCGAACTGTTGTTCGCAGTGCTGCGCGACATCGTGTTTATCGCCCGCGAGGTGGGCTTCAAGGCGCCACCCAACGGCTTAAGCCCGGCCGGCATTACCAACGCGGTGTTTCATGTCCTGCGGCAGGCCAACCTGCTGCACGCCGGTCCGCAACGTGGACTCGCGGTGTGCTGGGGCGGCCACTCCATTGCCCGGCCGGAATACGACTACTGCAAGGAAGTGGGCTATCAGCTTGGGCTGCGAGGCTTTGAAATCTGCACGGGCTGCGGACCCGGCGCGATGAAAGGGCCGATGAAGGGGGCCACCATCGCACACGCGAAACAGCGGCTGACGGGCGCGCGCTACGTGGGCATTACCGAACCCGGCATCATCGCAGCGGAAGCGCCCAATCCTATCGTCAGCGATCTGGTCATCATGCCGGACATCGAAAAGCGGCTGGAGGCCTTTGTGCGGCTGGGCCACGGCATCATCGTGTTCCCGGGCGGCGTGGGGACGGTGGAAGAAATTCTGTACCTGCTCGGCGTGCTGGCGCATCCAGACAATGCCGAGGTGCCGTTTCCGCTCATCCTGACCGGGCCCGCCTCGAGTGCGGCGTACTTTGAACTGCTGGATAGCTTCCTGCGCCGCGTGCTCGGCGAACGCATGGCGTCGCGCTATCAGATCGTGGTGGGCGAACCGGCGGCCGTCGCCCGTGAGATGCGCCAGGCGGTGGATGCCGTGCTGCGCTTTCGCGAAGCACATGACGATGCGGGGTATTTCAACTGGTCGCTGCGGGTGGATGAACGGTTCCAGCAGCCGTTTGCGGTGACCCACGAATCGATGGCCGCGCTGGCGCTGGGACGCGATCTTCCGGCGCATGAACTGGCCTGCAATCTGCGGCGCGCGTTCTCGGGGCTTGTTTGTGGCAACGTAAAGGAAGAGGGCATGCGGCTGATCGAGCAGCACGGTCCGTTTGAGTTGCGCGGCGAGCCGGCCCTAATCCGGGCGCTGGACGACTTGTTGCGCAGTTTTGCTGCTGCCGGGCGGATGCGTCTTGAAGGCCGGCCCTACACGCCGAGCTACCGTTTGGTGGTCTAGCGCGTCAGGGCAGGTAGCCGGTCAGCTCCAGATAGCCCCGGCCGCTCAGCCCGTCCGTCGCGCGGGCCGTTACAGCGCCTTCCCAATAGCGCAAATCGCCGGTCCATTCCTGCGTATCGAGCACGGCGTTCAACTCAAATTCGAGCTGTCGGGACGGGATGCGTATACGCCACTGCACCGGGTAGCGGGCGCCCGTGCGGGGACTCAACCACCAGCGTAGCGGCGTCATCTCGACCGCCTCCGCGCCTAGCGTCTCGCTGCTGCCGTCGGCCGCCACGAGCAGACCGCGGCTGAACGGATCGCTCTGTCCGGACCGTTGGCGCAGGCGGTAGAAGGTCAGCGCGCGCCCGTCGTCCAGATGCACCGCGAACCAGTCCCAACCCTGCTGTTCCTCGCCCAGCGCGCTGGTCCCCCACTCATGGTCAAGCCAGGACTGCCCGGTAACGGCGAGGGTTTCTCCATTCAAATGCAGCGTGCCGCGGGTGGCGAGCCGCGGCAGCGAGTAGTAGTGGGAGGCGTTGCCTTCGGCCGCGCTTTTTTGTGAGTAGCCCCGATCACCCTGCAACACCAGCGCTTGGGTCGGCGTCAGCGCCAGGGAAAGGGCAGCGTTCTCAGCCTGCAAACGGAGTTCCCAAACATCGTTGGCCGGGTTCTGATGCAGGGACCAGTTGTTGACCCAGACCGCGGCGCGGGTGGTCTCGGCATTGGCGAGGCCGTGGCTGACGCGGGCGCGGCGCTCGTGCGCGTGAAAGATCTGACCGTCGACGTCGGTCAGCGCGAAGTGCGCGAGCAGCGCCTGCTGGCTCCGCCAAGCGGAGTCTGAGGCCGTGGCAACCGGACTCAGCGCGAATCGGAAAAAGGTGGCCTGAAATCCGAACCAGCGGCCCGCCGGCGTCTGCACCTGGCCGGTGACATACCACCACTCGTGCCGAAAGTCGGGGTGGGCCGCGTGGTCTTGCGGAAACTGGAAAGGGCGCGGGCCGAGCACCCGGGCATAGCCCTTATTATCTTGCCGGTCGCGGAGCAGGGCGGCCACGCGGTCGTTATCCGGGGTCGAACCCGCGCCTGGCGGCGCGGCGTTCATGCGCCAGACGAGGAGGGCAACCGCGACCAGCACGCCGATCCCCAGCGCCACGCGACGCATCTTCATTCCTCCCGCAGCACGGCCGCCGGGGCCATGCGGCGGACGCGCAGGGCGGGCCAGATGCCGGCCAGTAGCGCCGCGCCGACCGCCAGCGCCCAGGTGGCGGCCAATTCGCCGACGGGCAGACTGAGCGTCATCGTCCAGCCGAACGATCGCAGGTTGATGACCTCGATAAGCACAACCGCCAGCACGGTGCCCAGCGGGAGGGCACAAGTGGCGGCCACGACCCCGATCAGCAGGGTCTGGGCGAAGACGGTTTCTACGATCGCGCCGCTGGAAAACCCCAGCGCGCGCAACACGCCGTATTCCCGCAGGCGCTCAAACTGCTGCGCCAGCAGCGCAGCCACGATGCCAATGACCGCGACGCCCAGCGCGACCACGCGCAGGACTTCGGTCACCGCAAAGGTCCGGTCGAAAATGGCCATCGACTGGCGCCGGACGTCGGCCTGACGCACCAGATTCACCGGCAGGCTGGCGAGCGCGGCGCGGATCGCGCGTTCAGTCTCGTCTGCACTTGCCTGCGCATGACGGTAGATGCCGATGCCGTCCAGCGGTGGCGCCGGGAAGTGCCGCAGATAGCTGCGGCGGCTCATGGCCAGACTGCCGCGCTCGCTGGCGTAGTCCTGGTAGACCGCGGCAATCCGAAAATTAACCGGTCCGTCCGGGCCTGCCAGCGTGACGGTCGCGCCCGGCGCCAGTCCCTGCCGCCACGCCCAGGGCTCGCTGACCATTACGACGTCCTCGTCTTCCCATGCCGCCCACAGGGCTGACGGCGCGCCGGCGAGCAGGTGAAAGCCCTGCTGCGCGCGAGGGGGCAACTCGTACACCATGATCTGGGCGTCCTGCCCGTCGCTCAGCATCTGCGGTACCCGGCTCACGCTGCTGGTGTTGGCAACGCCCGGCACTAGACCCAAGCGCTCGCGAACGACTTCCAGCGTGTCGGGCTGGAATTGGTCTTTCTCTATTTTATTTACGTATACGTCAGCTTTAAGTAACTGTGCCAGCCATTGGTCTACGGATTGACGAAAACTGCCGATCATCAAACTCATGGCCATAGCCGTCGCGGTGGCGGCCATTAGCGCAGTAGCGGCCAGGGCTTGGCGGCCAGATCGACGCGAAACCGCGCGAATGCCCAGCGCGAAGCCTGGCCGCGCGGCCACGCTGAGGCGATTGCTCAAGTGCCGGGCGAGCACCGTCAGGACGGTGGGAAGAAAAAGACAACCTGACGTTAACGTCAGAATCAGAATTGCGAAGCCAGAGAAGAGGCTTCGGGTTGACCAACACAAGAGGAGCCCCGCCGTGCCCGCGCAGGCGATGCCCGCGAGCGCGAGCGGCAGGGTATGGCCGTGATCAGCATCGGGGGCGGCGGTCAGCGTGCGGCGAACGGCGAGTCGGCACGCACTGAGCACCGGGGGCGCCGCGGCCAGCACCGTCGCCAGCACACCGAGTATCCAAACGGCAAGCCGCAGGCCGGGCGCCGAGACCACGGTCGTGATGGCGGTGTGGGCGTACAGGTCGTTCACCGTTTGGGCCACCAGCCCCAGCAAGCCCCGGGCAATCGCTTCCCCCAGCAGCACGCCGGCCCCACTCCCGATGGCCCCGAGCAGGGCGGCTTCGCCGAGCAACAGTAAGAGGAGTTCGCGCGCGCTGACGCCGAGCGCCCGCAGGCGCGCAAATTGCGCTTGCCGCTGCAGGATGAGGAAGGTCTCGGTGTTGTAGATGAGGAACATGCCAACCAGTAGCGCGAGCAGGCTAAGTGCCGTCAGATTGAGGTCAAACGCCCGGGTCATCTGCTGACTGGCGGCGACCTGCGCCTCGACCTCCCGCAAACGCGCGTCGGCCGGCAGTAGACGCCGGATGGTGTCGCGTAAGCGCTGCGCCTGGGCGCCGGTGGGCAGTTTGAGTTCGATGCCGCTCAGCCGGCCGGTCTGGCCCAGCAGCTCCTGCGCGGTGGCCAGATCAACCAGCAGGCTGTCGTTGAGCCCGGCACTGGCGGGCAAGATTCCGATGATCGTCAGTCCCTGCGGCCGGTCGCCAGCCTGTACGCGCAGCACCGCCCCCGGCTGCAGCCCCAGTCGTTCGGCAGCGTCGGCGCTGAGCACGGCGGTCGCAGCTGTCCCGATGAACTGGCCCAGATCGATGCCAGGTGCGCGCTCGGCAAGCGCGCGGGCGCCCAAGGTGCTCAGCGGGTCGATGCCTAGCACCTGCAGGAAACCCTGCGCTGCCGGCACCAGCGTGATCGCCCCTTTGAGCATGGGGGCTGCCGGCAAATCGGGCAGCGCCTGACGCAAGGCAACGTAGCTTTGTTCGTCCAGCAGGCCGTGGACGGGGCTAATGCGGTCGGTGGCCTCGCCGGCCAGCGCGCGCTGGGCCTCGACCAGCGCCTGACGGGCGCTTTCCTGAGTCAGTTGAACCGCCACCACCATGCCCACGCCGAGCGCGATGCCTAACAGGGCGAGCGCCAGTTGCCACGGGTGATGACGCAGCGCACGGAGGCTGGCCAGCGCCAGCAAGCGATTCACGAACGCTCGCGGAGTTGGCCGCGGTCCAGATACAGCACGCGGTCGGCCAACTGCTGTGGCTCGGCGCTATGCGTCGCCATTACCAGCGTGGTGCCGCTGTCGCGCACAAGCGAATGAAAGAGTGTCAGCACCTGACGCGACGTATCGGCATCAAGGTTGCCCGTGGGTTCATCCGCCAGCACCAACGCGGGGCGGTGAATCAAGGCCCGGCCTATCGCTACCCGTTGCTGTTCGCCCCCCGAGAGCTGATCCGGGAACCGCTGCCCGCGGTCAGCCAGGCCCAATTGCCGCAGCATCTCGGTGACGCGCTGAGGATCGAAGCAGCCATTCAAAGCCAGCGGCAGGGCCAGATTTTCCGCCGCCGTCAGCGTAGGGAGCAGATTGAAAGCCTGAAACACAAAGCCAATTGCCCGCCGGCGGAAACGCGTGCGGGCCTCCTCATCCATGGTGCTCAGTTCGGCGTCGCCGATCCGGATCTGGCCGGCTTGGGCTTGGTCCATGCCCCCGAGCAGGTTCAGAAACGTGGACTTTCCCGAGCCGCTCCGGCCCAGGATGACCACAAACTCCCCGGCCTGTGCCGAGAAGTCGAGGCCCTGCAAAACGCCGGTGGCCGACTCGCCGGGGCCGTAGCGCATCACGAGGCCCGAGGCGGAGATCAGCAGTGCGGCGGGCGGCGGGACGGAACCGTTGGATGGGCTTTCGGGCATGGTTGCTGGTACGACGCGCGCTTCACTTTGGGCTATTGAATTAAAAAGGTGCGTTTTCCCGCGCGGGCGACGCATTTTGGCGCGTCCGACATCCCGTAGCGGTCTCGATGACCTCAACTGGCGGCCACGCCAGCGTCAGTTTGGTCTGGTGGCACGCTTATCGCTATCGCCCCGTGAGCACCGGGGGCGTGGCCACCAGCCCGTCCCTGCCGCGCAGTTTGCGCGGAATGGGCAGCTAGGGTTCCGGCCTGCAAGCGCGGGTGACTGGTCCGAGAGCCGCCGACCTCGTGCCTCAGGTTACACGGCGGGACAAAAGCCCGGGAGGTCGAATACGCCCTGTGCCGCGCAGATCGGACTTGGCGGTAACGCGGTCTTCCCGTGCGGCAACGACAGCCGACGTAACTGAAGAGGAATGTGCCATGGTCCTACCCAATCCCCGCCCGAATGCCGTGCGGGCGCACGCATGAAGCGCCTGATTAACCTGCACCCGCCGCGACTGCCGGCGCTGCTGATGGCATTGCTCCCGTTTGTGCTCGTCTTCTTCGTATACGTGACGGCGTCGAACGAGCGCTTGGCCGCCAATCCCGACGACAAAATTTTGCCGGCCATGACCACCTTCAGCCGGGCCATCCAGAAAATGACCAGCCCGGACCCGCGTAGCGGGCAGGTCATCCTCTGGCTGGACACCGCATCCAGCCTTGAACGCCTCGGCACCGCCATCGGGATTAGCGCCCTGCTTGGACTGGTGCTGGGCATTAGCCTCGGCGCGGTGCCGCTGTTTTCCGCAGGCTTCTCTTCCTTCGTCGCAAGTCTCTCAATGATTCCCCCGATGGCCGTGCTGCCCATCCTCTTCATCTGCTTTGGGCTGGGTGAACTCTCCAAAATTGTGCTGATCGTATTCGGCGTGGCGCCGGTGATTGCGCGAGACCTGCAGGGCAGGGTGCAGGAAATCCCGCGCGAGTTGCTGATCAAGGCGCAGACGCTGGGCGCGTCCTCCTGGACGATCGTGGTCCGGGTGATTTTGCCGCTGGTGCTTCCGCGCCTGATCGAAGCCGTACGCTTGTCGCTGGGCGCAGCCTGGTTGTTTCTGATCGCCGCCGAAGCCATCGCCTCTACCGACGGTTTGGGCTACCGGATCTTCCTTGTGCGGCGGTATCTCGCGATGGACGTCATTTTGCCCTACGTGATCTGGATCACCGCGCTGGCCTACGCCTCTGACCGCTGTCTGGCCGGCATCGGGCGGCTCGCCTTCCCTTGGCACAACCGGGGGGCTGGCGCATGAGCCAACCCTTTATCGAAGCCAAAAATGTCTGGAAGCGTTATGGCGGCAACGTGGTGCTGGAGCGGCTTAGTTTGCGGATCGAGGAAGGCGAGTTCTGCGCCATCGTCGGCGCATCGGGCTGCGGCAAGACCACGTTCCTGCGCATGTTGCTCGGCGAAGAGACGCCCGATCAGGGGCAGTTGCTGCTGAACGGCGCGCCCCTGCCGGCTGAGCCAGACGCAAGTCGGGGCGTGGTTTTTCAGCGCTATTCGGTGTTTCCGCACCTGACGGTGCTGGGCAATGTGCTGCTGGGGCTGGAACTAAAAGCACCGCTGTGGGGCCGTTTTTTCGGCGCCAGCCGCCGCAGGGCGCGGACTGCGGCCATCGAGATGCTGGAGCGGGTCGGACTGGCTGGCGCCGCCGGCCGGTATCCGGCGGAACTTTCCGGCGGCATGCAGCAGCGCCTGGCGCTGGCGCAGTCGCTGATTGCGCGGCCGCGCTTGTTGCTGCTCGACGAACCCTTTGGCGCGCTGGATCCGGGCATCCGTCACGACATGCACGAACTGGTCACCGCCCTGTGGCGCGAACAGGGGCTGACGGTGGTGATGATCACGCATGACATCAAGGAAGGTTTCGCGCTTGGCACGCGGCTGTTTGTGTTCGACAAGGTGCGGGTGGATGCTCAGGCGCCGCATGCCTACGGCTCCCGCGTGACCTACGACCTGCCGCTGCATCAATCCGCCACGCCCAAGTTGGCGGTGGCCTGAGGAGGAAGAAAGCATGACCGCATCAGATTCTCGCCACGTGGTTCGGCGCGAGCGACTTCCCGGCGCCCGCAGCTGGTCGCTGGAACTGCGCCGGGGCTACGCGCTCCGCCTGACCGATGAAACCGGCGGCGCCAACTGCTCCGCGTTGTTCTACAACGCCAGGCAGCTGCTCGAACGCTACAACATGGCGGACACCCTGAAAGCCCAGTACACCGCCTTCCTCACCCGCGGGCACTGCTGTTACTCCGATATGGGCCGGATTCTGGTCTCGATTACCGACGACAGCTGTGGTTGGCACGACGCCTACTGTGGCGTCAGCGGGCCGGATGAAGTCGCGGCACGCTTCGGTGACTTGCGGTATCAGCAGGCGCGTAACGGCTGGCATCGCAGCGGTCGCGATTCGCTGCTGAAGGAACTGGGCAAGTGGGGAATGGGCCTGTCGGATCTGGATTCGACGGTTAATTTCTTCAGCAAGGTGGTGCCCGACGAAGACGGCGCGCTCAGCTTTGTGAGCGGTCATTCGCCGGCGGGCAGCGTGGTTGAGCTGCGTGCGGAAATGGATGTCGTGGTGGTGCTCGATACCTGTCCGCATCCGCTGGACCCGGCGACCGTCTGGGCGCCGAAGCCGGTGCTCTGCGAAGTCATCGAAGTGCCCGAGGCGCCGGACTGGGATCCCTGCCGGCTCTCACGTCCCGAGAACGCGCGCGGCTATGCCAACAACGCGCTGTATCACTGTCAGTGCCACGGTCAGGGAGGGCAGGCCCGATGAGTATCGTCACCAGTCCGCGCGATCCATCGCGCTGTGTGCATCGTGAAGACGTGCTGGCCGGGGAGCCCTGGCTCTATGAACTCAAGGCCGGCCAGACCTTGCGCATCCTCGATTTAGAAGGCAACCAGGCGGTCGACACGCTGTTCTTCAACGCACGTGACCCGCGCGAGCGCTACAGCGCCACCGATACCATTCGCCGTCAGGGCAAGCTCTACCTCACCGCCGGCTCTCGCCTGATGTCCAATCTGGGCCGCGAAATGTTGCAGATCGTCGCCGACACCTGCGGTCGTCACGACACGCTCGGCGGGGCCTGCGCGGCAGAGAGCAATCAAGTGCGTTACGCGCTAGAGAAATGGTCCATGCACAGCTGTCGCGACAGTTTTCTGCTGGCCTGCGCGTTGTCGCCGCAGGGGCTGGGTAAGCGCGATCTGACCAGCAACATCAATTTCTTCATGAACGTGCCCGTGACGCCGGAAGGGCGCCTCAGCTTCGAAGACGGCATTTCGGATGCCGGCAAATACGTTGAGATGACGGCTGCGATGGACGTACTCGTGCTGGTCTCGAACTGTCCGCAGCTCAACAACCCCTGCAACGCGTGGAACCCCACGCCGGTACAGATGCTGATCTGGGATTAGACCCCCGATCCGGGCGGGACGACCCGCCCTGCTTTTGCAAACCGCGGGACGGCCCGCGTCAGCGACGAGGTCGCCAAGGTGTTCAAGAAAGTACTCATCGCCAATCGGGGCGCCATCGCGTGCCGCATCATGCGCACGCTGAACCACATGGGCGTGGCGCCGGTGTGTGTCTACACCACCGCGGACGCCGATTCACGCCACGTGCTTGAGGCGCCAGAAGCAGTGCTCATTGGCACCGCGCTGGCGGCGGAGTCTTATCTCGACGTCGGCAAGATTCTCGCCGCCGCGCGCGAGACCGGGGCCACCGCCATTCATCCGGGTTATGGCTTTTTAAGCGAAAACGCGGCCTTTGCCGAAGCCTGTGCAGCGGCCGGCATCGAGTTCATCGGCCCGACTCCGCAGCAGCTGCGCGACTTTGGTCTCAAACACACGGCCCGTGCCCTCGCCGCCACGTGCGGCGTGCCCTTGTTGCCCGGGACGGGCCTGCTTGCCGATGCAGAATCAGCCGTGATGGCCGCCGCAACCATCGGCTACCCGGTGATGCTCAAAAGCACCGCTGGCGGTGGCGGCATCGGGATGCAGTTGTGCCAGAACGACGAGGAACTGCGCGGCGCGTTCGATTCTGTGCGCCGTTTGTCGCAAAACAACTTTGCCGATGCGGGCGTGTTTATCGAAAAATTTGTTGCCCGTGCGCGCCATATCGAAGTGCAGATTTTTGGCGACGGTCAGGGCCAGGTGGTGAGTCTGGGTGAACGCGATTGCTCGCTGCAGCGGCGCAACCAGAAAGTCGTCGAAGAAACCCCGGCCCCTGGCCTGGACGACAGCACCCGCGCGGCGCTGGCGGCGCATGCGGTGGCGTTGGGCAAGGCGGTCAACTATCGATCGGCCGGTACCGTGGAATTTGTCTTCGATGCGGACACCGGCGCCTACTACTTTCTGGAGGTCAACACCCGGCTGCAGGTGGAGCACGGCGTCACCGAAGAAATCACCGGCGTTGACCTGGTGGCGTGGATGGTGCGGCTCGCCGCCGGTGAACTGCCGCCGATTGGCAGTCTGGTGCCGGTGGCCCGCGGCCATTCGATCCAGGTGCGCCTCTACGCCGAAGATCCCGCGCGCCAGTTCATGCCCTCCGCTGGCCTGCTGACTGAAGTCTCGTTTCCCGCCGGCGCGCGCTGCGACACCTGGGTAGCGGCGGGGGTAGAAGTCTCGCCGTATTACGACCCTATGCTGGCCAAAATCATCGTCCACGCCGAGGACCGCGAGCGGGCGCTGGAAGCGCTTATCGCGGCGCTGGCCGCCACGCGCGTCGCCGGCTTTGAAACCAATCTCGAGTACCTGCGTTCGGTGGTGACGAGCGAGGTGTTTCGCGCCGGCCGGCAAACCACCGGTTACCTCGCGACCCACCGCTACGCGCCGGCCTCCATCGAAGTGCTCGTGGCCGGCACAGAGACCACCGTGCAGGATTGCCCGGGACGGCTTGGCTACTGGAACGTCGGCATTCCGCCGTCGGGGCCGATGGACGCCTTGTCGTTCCAGTTGGGTAATCGTCTGGTGGGCAATGCGGACGACGCGGCCGGGCTGGAGTTGACCGTGACCGGCCCGACCCTGCGGTTCAATCTCGCGACCACCATTGCCCTCACCGGCGCGCAAATGAGCGCCACGCTGGACGGCGTGCCGCTGCCCTGGTGGACGCCGGTCGAGGTGACGGCGGGTGCGGTCCTCACCATGGGGGCGGTCTCGGGCGCCGGCGTCCGGGCCTACCTCGCGGTGCGTGGCGGTCTTGAGGTGCCCTTGTATCTTGGCAGCCGGGCGACCTTCACCCTCGGTCGTTTTGGCGGACACGGTGGCCGCGCGCTGCGCGTGGCGGACGTTCTGCACGTTGGCGCGCAGACCGTCGGCGTGCCCTTGCCGCCGCTGGGCGAGGCCGCGCGGCCGGTGCTCGCCACGGCCTGGACGCTCCGCGTCATTTACGGACCACATGGCGCACCTGACTTCTTCACCCCGCGCGACATCGAGACTTTCTTTGCCACCGACTGGCAGGTTCACTACAACTCGAGCCGCACCGGCGTGCGCCTGATCGGGCCAAAACCCGAATGGGCCCGGCCGGACGGTGGCGAAGCCGGACTGCATCCGTCCAATCTGCACGACAACGCCTATGCCATCGGCGCGGTCGATTTCACCGGCGACATGCCGGTAATTCTGGGGCCTGATGGACCTAGCCTCGGCGGCTTCGTGTGCCCGGCCACGGTGGTGGCCGCCGACCGCTGGTGTCTGGGGCAACTCCGTCCCGGCGACACCGTGCGCTTCGTCCCGATCGCGCAGGACGATGCCCGCGCGCTGGCCGCCGCGCAGACCGATTTACTGAAGACCCAGCGCATCACCGCGCGGCACTTGCCATCGGCGCCTGCCACCGCCACCACGCTGCTCACGACACCGGCCAGCGAAAGCGGGGTCGAGGTCGTGTACCGTCCGGCCGGCGATGAATACCTGCTGGTCGAGTTCGGGCCGCAGGTGCTGGATATCAATCTGCGCTTCCGCGTGCAGGCCTTGTTTCAGTCATTCAACGAACGGCCGCTGGCGGGCGTGATCGATCTGACGCCGGGGATACGCTCGCTGCAGTTTCACTACGACCCGCAGCGCGTGTCGCGGACCGCGCTGCTGGATGCCGTGCGCACGCGGCAGGCCGGTCTTGCGGTGCTGGCGGATGCCGAGGTGCCTTCGCGCATCGTGCACTTGCCCTTATCCTGGGACGACCCGTCCACGCGGGTGGCGATCGAAAAATACATGCAGTCGGTTCGTCCCGACGCGCCCTGGTGTCCCAGCAACATCGAGTTCATCCGGCGCATCAACGGGCTGCCGGACATCGACGCCGTGCAGCAGATTGTCTTCGGGGCGTCCTGGCTGGTGATGGGGCTGGGCGATGTGTATCTGGGCGCGCCGGTCGCGACACCGCTCGATCCGCGTCATCGGCTGGTAACCACCAAGTACAACCCGGCGCGGACGTGGACGCCGGAGAACGCGGTGGGCATCGGCGGCTCGTATCTTTGCGTCTACGGCATGGAAGGCCCCGGCGGGTATCAGTTCGTCGGGCGCACGGTGCAAATGTGGAACCGCTACCGGCAGACGGCCGATTTCACCTCGCCGTGGTTGTTGCGGTTCTTCGATCAGATTCGTTTTTTCCCGGTCAGCGGCGAGGAATTGTTGAAGATGCGGGAAGATTTTCCGCGCGGGCGCTACCGGCTCAAAATCGAGGAGTCGCGGTTCAGTCTGGCCGAATACAACCGTTTTTTGGCCGACAACGCGGCCTCGATCGACGCGTTCAAATCGCGCCAGCAGGCGGCCTTCGAAGCCGAGCGTGCGCGCTGGAAGGCCGCCGGCCAGGACGTGGTGGGCAGCGAATTGCCAATGGTGGAAGTGGCCGATGAATCGGCGCTGACGGCGAACGAACGCGCGGTGACCTCGCACGTCCACGGCAGCGTGTGGCAGCTGCAGGTCAGCGCAGGGCAGGCGGTCGCGGCGGGTGAAACGCTGGCGGTGATCGAATCCATGAAAATGGAAATCGCGCTGGTGGCAGAACATGCCGGTACCGTCGCCCGGGTGCTGACACGCACCGGGGCGCAGGTGGCGCCGGGACAAGCCTTGATGGTGCTGACGGTCGAGGAGGGCGTATGAGCGAACTTAATCTGGCGGCCGATGCGCTGCTACACGCGTACCGCAACCGGACGCTGACCCCGGATGCCGTGGTGACCGAATGCCTCGCGCGCATCGACCGGCGGGCCTCGGCCAATATCTGGATCCATGTGCTAAGCCGGGATGAACTCGAGCCCTATCTGGCGCGCCTGCGCACGCTGGACCCGGCGACCTTGCCGCTGTTCGGTCTGCCCTTTGCCATCAAGGACAACATCGATCTGGCCGGCATTCCGACCACCGCCGGCTGTCCTGAATTTGCCTACACGCCAACGCATTCCGCGCGCGTGGTGGCGCGCCTCGTCGCCGCCGGGGCGATTCCGATCGGCAAGACCAACCTCGACCAGTTTGCGACCGGGCTGGTGGGATCGCGCTCGCCGTTCGGGGCCTGCCACAACGCGTTCGATCCCGACTGGCTGTCGGGCGGCTCGAGCGCGGGTTCGGCAGTTGCCGTGGCGAGCGGGCAGGTGACGTTCTCGCTAGGCACAGATACCGCGGGCTCTGGCCGTGTGCCGGCAGCGTTCAACAATTTGATCGGGCTGAAGCCCACCCGCGGCGTGCTGAGCACCAGCGGGGTGGTGCCGGCCTGCCGCACGCTGGACTGCGTGTCGATTTTCACGCTTGAAGCAACCGACGCCCGCCGCGTATTTGCGGTGGCCGCGGGCGAGGATG